>JBIICM010000069.1:0-11978 GCA_044238875.1 Flavobacteriales bacterium
CCCCTGAAAGGAATGATTCTGACATTAATGTTATTATCGGTCAGGCCGGCAATTTTATCTGAATAGAGTCCGGCGCAGTTAATGGCCAGGCGCGTGCTAAAGGATTGATTTCCGGCACCGACAGAGACACTGCCTCCTTCTTCAACAATTGAATCTACTTTGGTGCCGAGCTGAATTTCAGAACCTGCTTCTTTAATCAGTTCGCCAAGTTTATTGGCCACGGCCTTGTAATCAATGATTCCCGTGTAAGGTACCCGTATCGCTTTTACACCGTTACAGTGTGGCTCAATCTCTTTGAGTTCTTCTGCACTGATCATGGTGATTTTATCCAGGCCGTTGTCATGCCCCCGCTTATAAATCATTTCCAGCTGGGGTATTTCAGCCGGTGAGGTGGCAACGATCACTTTTCCGCACAGCTCATGCCGGATGCCATATTCTCTGGCAAACTGAAGCAGCATATCGTAACCGTCGAGACAGTTTTTTGCTTTCAGACTGCCCGGTTTGTAATAAATACCGGAATGAATAACCCCACTGTTATGGCCTGTTTGATGTGCAGCAAGCGTTGCTTCCTTCTCAAGAACGAGAATACGTAAGGAGGGATTTTTTTTGCTGATCTGATAGGCTGTTGAAAGGCCAACGATACCTCCGCCAATGATAATACAATCGTATGTCATAACTGCAAAAGTAAGCAGGTATTCATCAGCATCCGCAATTACGGAAATTGATAACGCGCCACACACCAGGCAAGCAATTGCTCTGCCTCATTGTCAACAAGCCTTTTTACCGCTTTTAGCAATTCTTTTCTGAAAAGTGCGGAATCAAAACTGACGCTTTCCAGAATTACTTTACTGTATTCCAACATTGATAAACCCATGGCACAAACCTTTTAAATGTATTCCTTGCTATGGCACTGAAGCCTGAATTGTAAGGAAGTAAAGGTTTGATCGATAGAAGACAGTTTTTTTAGTCAAGGTTAATCACCGAATCCTTATAATACCTGAAACGCACTTTTTGCGGCACAAGACAAGGATGAAACCGAAGATTTAATTGTTCTTTAACCCTTCTACGGAGGTCTTGCCTTGAAGTTGCGCAAATGTGAATATTTTCTCCGACAGCTTTTGCGATGTATTCAAACTCAGATTTCTCACGCACCATAAAAACCAGTTTACGTTGCGTGGGCTGCTCTGCCCAGTTATAAATTAGTTTCCAGTGCATGGCAGCGCCCAACACAACAAACAGGTGGAAAATATCATGGTGACCAATGAATTCCGGAAAGGGACCATCAATCCGCAGGAAATCAATTAATGCCCCGACAGAGTATGCGAGTGCGCCATAAAATGCAAGCGAAATCCGCCTGAATCCATAAAGCTTCCAGGCATAAAACATTGAAATAATTGCCGACCATCCCATCGTACCAAATATGGTAAGCGTGAACCATTCAGGCATGTTATCAATCAGCATGATGGTAAGCAATAAACCTACAATGGCCACCAGCCACAGATAAGTGAGGATACCCCAACGCCACCAGCCTCTGAAAAAAATAACATGAATGGGTGTTGCTGTTCCGGCAATCATGGTATAAATGGCTGCGTAATCAAGCCGTCTGAATATCTGCCTGCCAAACCCAGGTTCGAGCGCGTGATAAATTCCGCTCATCGAAAACATAAATACGAAGCAGATCATAAAAACCACTATTGACGCAATACGTAGCCGGTTACCCCAGCCCTTCCTGAGAAGGATATAACCTGTACTCAGGGTGAGCAGTGCAGCCAGCAGATGTGTCCAGCTCGCAAATGGTTGATAAAATCCTGGCATAAGGTTTTCTCTTTATAAAGTAATACGTTGAAAGCCTTATGAATGTTGTTGTTTATTGATAATTTTCTTACAGAAAGTTCAGTTAAACAGCTGTCAGTAAACCGGCGCGCCGCTCATTCACTAGCTCACTGTTCAGGTACTCATCGTAAGTGGTTTGCCGGTCAATGATACCGTTGGGGGTAAGTTCAATTACACGGTTGGCCACGGTTTGCATAAACTGATGATCATGTGAGGTAAACAGCACAGGCCCCTTGAAGTCAATTGCTGCGTTGTTCAGGGCCGTAATTGATTCAAGGTCGAGGTGGTTGGTAGGTTCATCAAGCATCAGAAGGTTCCCCGACTGCAGCATCATCCGTGAGATCATGCAGCGCATTTTTTCACCGCCCGACAGCACGCTGCTCTTCTTCAGTGTTTCTTCCCCGCTAAAAAGCATCTTGCCCAGAAAGCCGCGTATGTATGTTTCATCCTGGTCGGTAGAATACTGCCTGAGCCAGTCGATCAGGTTAAGTTCATTGCTGAAATAGCTTGCATTATCGGCGGGCAGGTAGGCGTTTTTAATGGTTATACCCCAGGTGAAACTACCTGAAGTTGGCGCTCTTTCTCCGGCTAATACTGAAAATAAGGCGCTTATGGCGTTGTGATCCCTGGCCGTAAAAGCAATCTTATCATCTTTTTTCATGCTAAAGGTCAGGTCTCTGAAAAGGCTTACCCCGTTCACCTGCAACGCAAGGTTGCTTACCTGAAGTATCTGATCACCCGGTTCCCGTTCAGGCTTGAAGAAGATGGCGGGATACTTCCTGTTGCTGGGTTGCATCTCTTCGAGGTTGAGCTTCTCAAGCAGTTTTTTACGGCTGGTGGCCTGTCGTGATTTGGAGGCATTCGCGCTGAAACGTGCAATGAACTCCTGCAGCTGCTTGCGCTTGTCTTCTACCTTGGCGTTTTTATCAGACATTTGGCGCAACAGCAGCTGGCTTGATTCATACCAGAAAGTATAGTTGCCGGTAAACAACTTCATTTTCCCAAAATCAATGTCAACTATATGGGTGCAAACAGCATCGAGAAAATGGCGGTCGTGCGAAACTACAATGACTGTATTTTTAAAGTCAGCCAGAAAATCCTCAAGCCATGCAATGGTATGCACATCGAGGTCGTTGGTGGGCTCGTCGAGTAGCAATATATCCGGATTGCCATAGAGTGCCTGGGCAAGCAGCACACGTACTTTCTGGTTTCCGCTCAGGTCGCCCAGCAGCTGATGGTGAAGGGCCTCGCCGATACCCAGCCCGCTCAGCAGGCTTGCGGCATCGCTCTCGGCATTCCAGCCTTCCATTTCTGCAAATTCAGCTTCCAGTTCGGAGGCCCTGATGCCGTCGGCATCACTGAAGTCAACCCTGGCATAAATTTCTTCCTTTTCGCGGATAATGTTCCACAGCCGCTCATGCCCCATCATCACGGTTTGCAATACCGGAAAAGCATCAAATGCATAATGGTTCTGCTTTAACACTGCCATGCGTTCCCCGGGCGTTATGTTCACTTCACCGGTAGTGGCGTCAATCTCTCCTGAAAGAATTTTCAGAAAGGTTGATTTACCGGCTCCGTTGGCACCAATTACACCGTAACAGTTGCCCGGTATGAATTTAAGGTTTACATCTTCAAATAAGCTGCGCTTTCCGTAACGAAGCGACAAATTGGAAACATGAATCATGATTTTCTGAAAAAGCCCGCAAAGATAAGGGTTTTTAGGGCTTCTCTGAAAGTAGGAGGGTTAATTTGACGGATAGAATCGTTCTCCTTTCAACAATTTGTTTATCACTGATGTTTCTTAACATTTACACTGATTCAAACCTGAAAAAATGGCGACTCAAAACTATCTGATTATCGGAGCTTCCTCAGGTATCGGAAACGCTCTTTTAATGCGCCTTGCGCAAGATGCTGACAACCACATTTACGCAACCTACAGGTCACATGCGCCTGCAGTCCAGGCCTCAGGCATCAGCTGGCAGCATTTTGATGTGACGGCCGATCAGCCTGATCAGCTTCAATTACCTGATCAGCTCAACGGACTGGTGTATTGTCCGGGTAGCATTGCGCTGAAGCCAGTAGGTCGTGTTGCTGAAGAAGAATTGCTGAACGATTTCCGCATGCAGGTGGCAGGTTTATTCAGGGTGTTGAAAGTGGCCCTTCCAAAACTGAAAAGAAGCGAAAACGCTTCCATTGTTCTTTTTTCAACAGTGGCCGTTCAGACGGGGCTTCCTTTTCATGCCCATGTTGGTGCAGTGAAAGGTGCCATTGAAGGCGTTACGCTTTCACTGGCGGCTGAGCTGGCTCCCGCCATCCGTGTGAATTGCATTGCCCCTTCACTCACTGATACCCCGCTCGCTGCCGCCTTACTGAGTTCAGATGAGAAGCGCCAGGCTGCAGCGCAGCGACATCCCTTAAAAAAAATCGGGCAACCCGATGATATTGCCGCTGCCGCTGCCTTTTTGCTCGGCCCGCAATCAGGCTGGATTACCGGCCAGATTATCAAGGTTGACGGTGGTTTGAGCAGTATCCGTTAAAACAATCTGCAGGGTTTCTTTGCGGTAGTTGTCAGTCCGCTTATCTTTCGCACTTCTAAATTGAAGGGTTAAGCATGCCTGACAAATACTTAAAATTTTCCATCATTGCCCGAAGGCTCAGCTGATGCAGATGGAAGGTCCTCTTAAACGATTGATAGCGTTTAGTCGTGATTTAGGCATGATCATGCTGTTGATCCCTGTACTGACCTTTATTTTAACCAGTATTTGCCTGATATTTAAGTGGGGTGTAAATGATTTTATAGTTCCGCTGGCTGCAGCAGGGTCCATTTCTTTTAGCCTGAGGCTTTCAGAACAGCAAACAAACCGTTTCGTTCACAGCGCCTCAATTATTGCCGCTGCGGCATTGATTGCGCTGATAATTTACCGGATGAATGCATGGTTTTATGATATTTCATTTGACGGCCAATGGTACCATCAGGATGCGATGATCTTTCTGAAACATTTCGGCTGGAACCCATTTTATGATCCCTTGCTGAAAAACAATGTTGTTTCAGGTGAAAATGCCGACTGGCTGAACCATTATGCCAAGGCGGGCTGGCTCACCACTGCGGCATTTTATGAAACGTTTGAGAAAATACAGATCGGCAAAAGCATCAATAGTATGCTGATGCTCTCATCATTATTGCTTTCATTTTCATTTTTTGTAAAGCATACCCGGCTAAACCTGCTCCGCGCGGCTTTGCTGGCTCTTATGCTGGCCTTGTCACCGGCTGCCTTCGGACAAATGTTTACCTATTACATTGATGGTCAGGTTTCTGCACTGCTGTTGCTGCTGGTCGTTCTTGCCATCGAACACCTCAGGCAGCCCAATGATTACAGGATATTTCTGCTCTTTACGGCCGTACTTTGCTATTTCGTAAACCTGAAATTCACAGCCGCCATTTATGGTTTTATTATCCTAACAGCCGCCTTTGCGTGGAATATCGCCGGCCCTGGCGGATTTGCGCAGCTGAAAAAACGATTAATTCTTTACGGCTGCGCCGGTATTTTTGCTTTTTTGTTGTTTGGTTATCCTACTTACGTTAGAAATACGCTTGAAAAAAATCATCCTTTTTATCCGCTCATGGGCAACAAGGATGCCGGCGAAAGGTTGGCGCAGATTTCTTATCCGGTTGATTTCTTTGATAAGAACAGGTTTGAAAAATTTTTCAGCTCCACCTTTGCAACACCGCAGTACACCTCTGATAATACGCACCCTTCGGTGCTGAAATCATTGTTTAAGTTCAAGCATGTTGAATACTACCTCATTTATTTCCGCAATTTTCAGCCGGTTCTGATGAGTCCGCTCGGGCCATTTTATGGTGAATTTGTGTTGTTGTTTCTGCCACTTATGCTGATGGTCATATGGATGAACAGAACCAATAAGGCTTTCTGGTTTTTAACCCTGACTTTTTTAGTCTCCATCTGCATGCTGCCTGATTTCTGGATTTACCGTTACACACCGCAGCTGCTTTTTTTCTATGCACTCTTTATGGGGTTTGGTTTACTTTCTGAACGTAAATTCATCAGCGGATACAGTTTGTTATTATTGCTTGTCATGCTATTGAATACGGGACTCGGCAATTACAGCAATTTGATTTATAACCTGAAGGGATCCCTTGAAATTCATCGTGAGTTTGGCGAACTGAAGGATGAAAAATTGCTGATCAGGCGCGGATGGATGAAATCGTTTGAATACAGGCTGCGTGAAAGCAATCTCAATTATACCATTGAAGCCACAGAAGAAAAATCGGTTACATTTAAAAATTTCCGCACTGAATTTTCCACCGGATGGAAGTATGCGGTATTATCAGAATAGTTATGAAATATCTGCATTTACTAAGGCTTAGTCACTACACGAAGAACTTGTTCATTTTTGCGCCTCTTTTTTTTTCGGGCCGTCTATTTGAACAAGGTTTATTAGATAACTGTGTGCTTGGTTTTTTTCTTTTCAGCCTTTGTGCAAGCAGTATTTATATAATAAATGACCTGCAGGATGCCCCTTTTGACCGGCTGCATCTGAGCAAGAAAAAACGTCCGCTTGCATCAGGAGCCGTAAGTAGGGGAGAGGCCCTGTTTCTTTTTGTTTTATTGGGTGGCGGCAGTTTGTTGGGCGCGTTTCTTATGCACCAGCAGTTCTTTTGGGTTTTGCTCGTTTACTTTTCAATGAATTTGCTCTATACCTTCTGGCTGAAAAAGGTAAGCCTCATTGATATTATTGTTATTTCAGCCGGTTTTATCTTAAGGGTGGCTGCCGGTGGCATCTTAACCGGTATTGTTGTTTCGCACTGGTTGTTTGTCATGACCTTTCTTTTGTCGTTGTTTCTGGCATTGGCCAAACGCCGCGATGATTTAATAATACTGAGAGACACAGGACAGCAGATGCGTAAATCACTGCATGGCTATAACCTCGAGTTTATTTCAAGCGCACTCAGTATTCTTTCGGCCGTGCTGATTGTTTCCTACATTGATTATGTTACCTCTGCTGAAGTAATGGCGCGTTTTTACGGTAAACATGCCTATGTTTCGCTGGTTTTTGTGGTAACCGGTTTGTTGAGGTATCTTCAGATAACATTGGTTGAATCAAAGAGCGGTTCGCCAACACGTTTGTTGCTCAATGACCGGTTTCTGCAGGTAACCATAACCCTTTGGATGGCCTATTTTGCCGGGATTATTTATCTGTTGAAATGATTTCAAATAAAAAACTGGTTCAGTATCTCTCTGGCCTGAGCAGTTCAGCCGGCTTTACCGACAGGATTAAAATTCGTTACAGACCCCTGATTTGTCCGTTCGGGAAATTACTGTCGTACGCTGAAAAAAAATCTTCAGTATTCGACGTTGGTTGTGGTTCTGGTCAGTTCTGCGCGCTCATAAGGCGTTTTACGGCAGTTAAACAGATAATGGGAATAGAAATCAGCAAAAAGCTGATTGATCAGGCCGGGCAGTTAAATGCAGGAGAGGAGCGTCAAATGCGGTTTAAGGTATTTGACGGTAAAAATATTCCAGCTGATATTCAAGGGTATGAACTGGTTTACATGATTGATGTCTTGCATCATATTCCTTTAAACGCCCAGCAGGATTTTCTCTCAGCCCTTTGTGAGAAAATGGCAAGCGGAGCAGCGCTTGTTTTAAAAGACATTGATGCCGGCAGTCCGCTGGTAATTTTCAATAAAATACACGACTTGATTTTCGCAGGCGAAACCGGTCATGAACGAAGCGTTAGTCTGACAAAAAAAATGTTGATGCAGGCCGGCTTTCAGTTAAATGAGCAGTTTAACATAAGAACGCTGGTTTATCCGCATACATTTTTCATCTGCAGCAGGCCATGAAAAGTCTTGTTATATTCGACTTCGACGGCACGCTAACCCAAAAAGACAGTTTCAGGGCTTTTCTTAAATTTACCCATCGGGGCCTTCCTTATTGGGTGAATGTGCTGAGGTCATTGCCCTTCATCTTAATGTTTTATTCCGGAATGATCCGCGAAAAAAAACTCAAGGAAACCATGCTTTCGTTTTTTTACAAAAATCAAACAGCAACTGAGCTTCATGATTTGGGGAAGCGATTCATTGAATATCTGAATAGTAAAGGATTCTTTCGTGCATCCATGCTCAGCTTGTTCGAAAAGTATCGTCAGCAACAGGCAAGGCTGGTGGTTGTATCCGCATCACCTGAAATCTGGATAAAACCATTCTGCGAACTGTACCACCTTGAGTACATCTGCACCAGGCTTGAATTTGACAGGAATGACAGGTTTAGCGGAAAAATATCCGGTGAAAACTGCAAAGGGGAGGTTAAAAAAAAGCGGATTCAGGATATTTACGGGCTTTCAGACTATGCGCAGATAATTGTTTACGGAGATTCAGACGGAGATCTTGAGATGATGGAGCTGGCCACTGAAAAACATTGGGTTTAAGTACCAGGGCTGATTTTGAATTTACTGATCTGACTTAATCAGTTTGCCGCTGCCTGTAATTTCCTTTTCAATAACAGGCGCATCACCGCTGTAATGGATATTGCCTGCTGCCTTCAGGCGGAAATCATAGCGATTGCGTGAAAATACAAAGCAATCGGCGGCGCTTCTTGATTCAACATAAACACGCCCGGCCTCGAGGCGGCGATAATCGCCCCAGGCCAGTGCAGCCATATAAACGGATAGTTCAGCGGTTTTCCCGCTAATACGCAGGTCACTTGCTCCGGTATGTTGTATAACATTTAGTTTTTCATTGTTTACAGAAAGATCTACAACAGTGGAGGCATCCCTGAATTCGATGGTCAGCTGCGGAAACCGGATGGTATCTGTACTTTTGATCAGGCCTGTACCATGTGATAAGATATGGCGGATGTTCGAATGATGTACATAAACCTTAACCGGTACTTCGTATGACCGCACCCAGTGGCATCGGTTATCATTACCAACAGTTAGTTTTTTTCCGATGCGTTCGGTGCGGATCAGCGGGAGGAGGCCACTGCCGGCCTCTACTTCAACATACGTAATGGAATCAGGCACAAGATACAATTCAATCCTGCGTTCCAGGCTGATGCTGTCAAATCCTGTCAGTAACCGCTTCTCCCTCACTATCCCACCTGTCTTTCTGAAACAACTGCCCCACTCGTCTTTGGTGCACGCAGCAAACACGCAGCAGCATAGTATAATCAGCAAAAATGACCTGATGAAATGCATGCGGTAAATTAAATGAATTAAATGCTTTTGTAACGATTATTTTGTTTATCTCGTTAGAGGTAATTAACTTTACAAACTTTTCAAAAAAACCTAACACTATGAAAAAAATTACCATTTCAGGCCTGGTACTCACAGCCATTGCCAACTGTACAGTATTTTCAGTAGTAGCTGCCAATACGGGGTTCATGATTCCCGTCGGTGCGAATGCAGTTTATACTGTTAACGAAATGACGCTCAGTGGTGATGACCCGAGGCCGCCGGGCGCTCCCTGTTCTGCCTCAGAGGTTATCTTGTATGCCCCTGCCAAACAGAAAGACGGTTCAGAAATTCCTGCTGCTCTTCGGAATCCCGAAAAAGCTTTGGGTACACCTGAAAACAGCGATAACAGCAGTTCAGTCAATGCCGTAACACTCGGCTTTGGCGGCACGCTGGTGCTTAAAATGTCATCAGCCATTAAAAACGGACCTGGTAACGATTTCAAGATTTTTGAAACTTCAGGCGGACTGACTTCCTCAATTTGCACAAGACATCCTGAAAGGATCCGCGCTTATGTTTCGCAGGATGGTTGTAACTGGGTGTATGCAGGCACCGGATGTCAGGATGTTGAACTTGATCTCGGAGAACTGAACTGGGCTTCATTTATTAAAATTGTTGACATCAGCCCCATTAATGGTCTTTATCAGGGCGAACCTGTTCCCAATGGTTATGATGTTGACGGAGTAACCTGCCTGAATGGTTTTGAACAAAATCCTGTTGTACAGGATTTGGGAGCCCTTTATGCGGTTGATTATTCAGATGTCAATATATTGCTGAGTAGAAATGGAACGCCTGTTGCGGCTGATCGCTCAAATCCGAAGAAAGCTTTGGGTAAACCTGAAAACAACAGCACAGTCAATTTTATTTCTCTTGGTTTCGGAGGGTCAATAGTTCTTGAATTAGGTTATATTGTTTTCGATAAGCCCGGAAATGATATTCAGGTTGTGGAAACTTCTTTCGGAAATCCTTCATGTAACAACTTTCCTGAAAAAGCTTCCGTAGAGGTTTCTTTGGATAAATCATCCTGGACAACCCTGGGTTCAACCCTCTGTCAGGATGGTAAAATTGATTTTGCTGCAGGCGGCGTGCAGGCTGTGAAATACCTGCGGATTACTGACAGAACTTTGGGCAGCCGTTTCAGCGGTACAGCCGATGCTTATGATTTAGACGGTGTGATTGTACTTCAGCCAGGTTGCGAACTTAAACCCAACGCCATCCCTGCCTTACAAACTGAAAACGAAAACGTTCAATTGTTAAACATCTTACCGGGCAATTCTGCTGATTCATATTTAATCGATGGCCCTGAAGAAATTATTGGAAATGCGTTCAGTTTTCAGGTTGCCAATCTGGCAGGACAGTTGATTACCGGCGGTAACATTCCCGCTCAGGCCAGCGAAAATATGCTGCCTTCAATTGAACTGCAAAATGTTCCTCCAGGCATCTATTTCGTGAGTATTCAGTCAGAAACCCACAAAGAGGTGATTAAATTACTAAAGCGCTGATTTGACCTTATATTCAGGTTCAAATTTTTAGAAGATAATGAGTGCCCGCTACCTAATGGCGGGCACTGTTTTTTTTGAGCCCTGCCGTTAAACAGCAAATCATGCTATCATGAGTTGAGGAAGTCAATATTCCTTTTCAGCCGCATGAATCCGGTGCGCTTGGCGGCTGAATGGCCGAGCACCCTGCCAAACACTTCTTCATTAAGGGCTTCCCAATCTTTACGGCTCATTTCCAGTAAGCCTTCAGGGGGGGTAAAAGCAGGTTCCTGATGTGGTTTTGAGAAACGGTTCCAGGGGCAAACCTCCTGGCAAACATCGCAGCCAAACATCCAGTCGTCCATTTTTCTCCTGAACCCATCCGGAATGGCCTCCTTCAGTTCGATGGTCAGGTATGAAATACATTTGCTCCCATCCAGTTTTCCCGGGGCTAAAATGGCATCGGTCGGACAGGCATCTATGCAGCGCGTGCAGGTGCCGCAATAATCCTTTACAGGGCCGTCGGCTTCCAGTTCAAGATCAGAAATAATCTCTGCGATAAAAAAATAAGATCCACGCTTAGGGTGAATCAGGTTGGTGTGTTTACCCTGCCAGCCCAATCCGCTGCGTACCGCCCAGGCTTTATCCATCACAGGCGCTGAGTCAACAAACACCCGGCCCTCAATATCGCCTATTTGTTCACGGATAGATGCCACCAGAAGCTTCAGCTTTTTCCTGATCACGGCGTGATAGTCATTGCCGTAGGCATACCGCGAAATTTTGGGTGCATCACTGTGTTTCTGAAGTTGATTGGTATCATAGCCCAACAACAGAGATATAACCGATTTTGCACCGGGCACAAGTACCCTTGGGTCAATCCGTTTATCAAAATGGTTTTCCATCCAGCGCATACTGCCATGCATGCCTTTGTTCAGCCACTGTTCAAGATGCCTGGCCTCATCATCTAACCTTACGGCTTTTGATATACCTGTGTATTCGAAACCGGCTTGTTGGGCCATTGATTTCACCAGCGCACTTCGCTGAGCGGCCTGTAAATCTGAATGCATCATTTCTCCTGTTGGGCGATTACATCAAAAGTAGTGTATTACCGGGCATAAAACCTTGAAGCGGTTTCTTGCAAGACTTTACTTAAATTTTGTTTAAGCATTTATTAAGTTTTATGGGCCGAACAATTTCTTCAATTGATTGTTTGTGTGACATATACACTCAGGGGTGATAGATTTTCGCCGTAATTCACAGCTTAATGTTAATAAAAAATTTACACTCAATTGATTTTCAGTATTTTAAAAATTTGGACCGTGTTGATTACTGCTGTAATTTTATACTTTGTTTGAGTGAAATTTTGCCAAATGGCCGCAAAGGCATCTAAATCGAGTTCTATTTTCGAAAAAT
>JBIICM010000210.1:0-3710 GCA_044238875.1 Flavobacteriales bacterium
GTTCGGCTTTTCGGGGCTTCGTCAGCTCAGACTATAGCTACTCCGACGACGGATTCCGCCTGGCTTTCGCTCTGTAGTTCGATTGAGTGAAAAGGTGAAGGTTTGAAAGTAACCCCGTATGTCAATTCTAAGTCTGTATTCAGCAAGCCATTTCAGCATGTTAAGTTTTTACCCTGGTTCCGATGCCCCTCAATTTCATTCTCAAATTGGTTGGGTATGCCAATCTAATTTCCGCCCACGATTAAGAATTCTTAATATTGCCGCTGAATTAGACAATACCGAAAAATAAATTTTTACTTATGACCTCAATTGTCAACGTATTTTTAAAACCTTTACGGGCAAGTACAATTCTGCTGATGCCTTCAGGTATAAATCTTTTAATGCCTTTAGAGCAAATTGCCAGACCCCGATCACCTTGTTAAACCTGAAATCTACGCATACAATGGGGAGTTTCCATTTTGTTGGATATTCTTTATTGCATGAAGATTTGAGCGAGAAAATTGCGGGGGCTCACCCCTTTGTTTTATTTGTGATATTAAAATTTAGGAATGTAGGCTTTTATATTATTGCACTTATCAACCTAAAATGCAATATAAAGCGAGCAAACATGCGCATATAATCTAGTTAGTGCCAATGGCAGGGCAAAGCGCAAACTGAAAATTTTGCCTATCTTTACAAAAATCCTTTCTAACAATGGGGGCAATAATCATAAAAGCTGATAATCAGAGCAGTAAGATTCTAAAAGAATTGGCTGAAAGACTTGGGGCAAGGGTGACTAATGTTAAAGATGAGCAGTATGAGGACTTCATCCTTGGAACTCTTATGGACTCAGTGAAAACAGGAAAGACGGTTTCAAGGGAAGAAATTTTCAAGAAGCTTAATGGAAAATGAAGATTGAGTATGATAAGTCCTTTGAGAAATCACTTGATAAGATTAAGGACAGAAATATACTTCTAAGGATTGGAAATGCAATATTGAAAGCTGAGAAGGCCACATTGATTGAAAATATCCCCAATTCAAAAAAAATGACAGGCTACTCAAAGTATTATCGAATTAAGATTGGTGATTACAGATTAGGATATGAGAAAATTAACAAAGAAACAATCCGACTTATCATAATTGAACATAGAAAGGACATTTACAAGAAGTTCCCATAAATAGGCCACTGGCACTAACCGCGTGTTGCCAAAATTGTCGCGCTTGTTGCCAGTTTGAGCTTGGTTGCATAAATTTGGCTTGGTTGCTTCTTGAATTGGACAGTGCAAGTAAGGCGGCAACTTCGGCACACACGCCAAATGTTAGCTGTGATTTTATGACGACACAAACAGAATATATATATGAAGTTGGATTTTCGTTTTTAAAACAAGACGAAGCAATTGCCTATGACCTGAATGACCATATTCAAGACAGACTTTCAACATTCATTTATTCAAAGAAACAAGAAGAACTTGGCGGGACAGACGGAGAAAGGAAATTCAATAAAGTATTTTATGAAGATTGCAGAGTTGTTGTTGTCTTATATCGAGACGGCTGGGGTGAGACGCCTTGGACAAGAATTGAAGAGACTGCAATAAAAAACAGAGCCTTCGACAAAGGTTGGGACTTTTTACTTTTTGTTAATCTTGACACAAATTCGACATTGCCTTCTTGGATTCCGAGAACCTACATTTGGCTGGACTATCAAAGATTTAAAACCGAAGGTGCAATTGCGGTTATTGACCAAAAAGTAAAAGAAACAGGCGGTATAACTCGACAAGAAACAATTGCCGACACTGCGGAAAGACTAAAACGATTAAGGACAGCCGAAAAAGAAAGAGAAACATTTTTACAAAGCCAAGAAGCCGTAAGAGAAGCAAATAATGAACTCAGAAGAATAATAGAAAAGCTAAAAGAAATCAAACCATTAATTGAAGACCCAACAACATATTTACATTTAGGAACTTCAGAACGTCCGAATCCTCCAATGTATGAATTTGGGTTTGGCGGCTACTACTTATGTTTTAACAACAGCACTCCTTTTGAATACAACATTGAAAGTGGCGTTTTAAAAGTTACACTGTACGAAAAAAGCGGACACCAACATATAGACTATAAGGAGCAAGTCCATAAACAAACAACTTTACGTTTTGACAGAGACTTAATTGGCAATAACGGCTGGTCTGACCATAAAACAGGAAAAACATTCTTGACAACAGACGAGCTAATAGACAAATGGGTTAAACAATTTATAACTGACATTGGAAAACGAAAGAAAAACCACAGCTAACAGCTAAGCTTTCGTGCGGCTCGTAGAGCCCGGCATGAAGATTTGTTGAAGGAAACCTTTTTCTGGTTTACCCTATGGGTTTTACGATTTGACTTTTACGATTTAGAAAGCTAAAGGGAATCAATCCCTCATAAGGAACACATCATAGGGAAATTACAGAGGGAGATACGGGAGGAGAATCCCCAAGGGGAGGGAAGGAGCTGGAGACCTTGGGGGCGTATGGTGTTACAAGAGCAACCTCGGCTCAGTTGAGAGGAGGTTGGTATTAATTACTTATTTTTGGAGGAAAGAATTTGTCTATGTTATTTATTTTCAGATTATTGGGATTTATCACTTTATGGCTGGTTAGCGTTCAGTTAAAGTCACAAACCATAATAATGGAGAAAAAAGGCGGAGTTTATTATGTGCCCTGTAAGGTAAATGGCTTGGGCTTGAAATTTATTTTTGATACGGGTGCAGGCGATGTCTCTATTTCATATGCAGAGGCTATTTTTATGCTTAAAAACGGGTATTTGAGTGAAAGTGATTTGGGAGGCAGCCAGTAACAAGAGGTATAAATGAAATCGAGAAGTTCTAAAATCCCACCCTATTTGCAAGCACATGGCCAAAACCGCACTAGCCAGCCCGCAGATCAAAGCTTTGGCAAAGAGCTTGCAAAGCCACCGCAAGCCAAAATATTTTTTCAAAATTAGCAGCCAAATTTTTTGTCCGAAATATTGTTGCAAATCCGAAACCCTGAAGTTTAATACATATGCCTATAACTAAAGCTGCCCTGATACGATATAAGATAATTGATAAATGTCTGCAAAGAAGACATAATCCAATGACATTCAAGGAGATTATGGAAATTGTAGAAAAGGAACTATCTCTTTCGGGGGCACTTAGTTCGGGATCCATATCTGAACGAACCATTTTTGATGATATTAAATTTATGGAAAGTGATGCGGGATATGGAGCGTCTATAAAAAGACAGATATATCCTGATAAAAAGAAAAGATATTATTATGAAGCGAATAATTTTACTGCATTCCCGGAAGAAATGCACGAAAATGACAAGTTATTGCTTAAGGATGCGCTGAATTCACTAAACAGCATTAAAGGGTTCCCCCAGTTGGAGTGGACCAGAGAGTTGGCACTAAGGCTTAGACTATTCGATGAGCCGGCAACAGAACCAGTTATAATCTTCGACGAGAATCCTTACCTTAAAGGCAGGGAGTACCTAAGTCTCCTTTTTGAGTACATTTCTGAGAAAACTCCATTGCAAATTGATTACCAGCGTTTTGGTGAGGATAAGCCTATTCAGTTAAGGGTACACCCTTATTGTTTGAAGGAATTTAACAATCGCTGGTACCTGATTTGTTTTGATGAGGCATTGAATATGATTATCAATCCGGCATTAGACCGCTTTATTGCGGTTAATTGTATACAAGACCTTGCTTATAGA
>JBIICM010000221.1:0-3435 GCA_044238875.1 Flavobacteriales bacterium
CCTGCTTTTTTAAACTTAATCCTCAGGTCAGCAATATTCTTTGCTGCTCCTATTTTGGCGGATCGGGCGATGACAGCGGCTATGGCATGGCCATGGACGGTAACGGGAGTTTATATTTCTGCGGAGGCAGCTCCAGTGTGAACCTTTCAGGGAATGCCGGGCTGAATCAACTGAGCAACGGGGGTGTGGAAGGGTATGTAGCGCTGGTAAATGCCAGCGGTGGAAACAATGTGCGGTACACGTATCTGGGCAGCAGCGGTTATGACCAATGTTACTTTGTGCAGGTGGATAATGCCGGCAATGTGGTGGTATTGGGTCAGACCGACGGCAACTATCCTGTTCGGCAGGAAGGCAGCAGTCCTTTGTATTCGGTTCCCGGCGGAACCATTTTTTTTCACAAACTGAACAATCAGCTAAATCAGTCCCGCTGGAGTACAAGGTTCGGCACCTCCGGACAGGCCAATCATCTGGTACCCACAGCCTTTCTTGTTGATTATTGCAATTATATCTCCTTCAGCATCTGGGGCGGAGAGGTAAATGCTCCACTTTACAGCACCACTGTTGGGTTGTCGGCGAGCACTGATGCTTTTCAGCCCAGCACCTCGGGATCTGACTTTTACCTCGGGGTTCTTAAAGACAATGCTTCAGCGCTGCATTACGGCACTTTTTTCGGAGGATTTGAGGCCAATGAACATGTAGATGGGGGAACCAGCCGATTTGACAAAAAGGGGATTATCTACCAGTCTATCTGCGCAGGTTGCGGCCCCGAAGCAGATGATATGCCGGTCACGCCGGGCGTCTGGTCGGTCACCAACAACAGCAGCAACTGCAATGCGGCAGTCTTCAAATTCGACCTGTCAGAATATTCTGCCATCATCGAAGAACTGAGACAAGAAGCAAAATGCGTGGGCAAACAGATTGCCTTCCGCAGCCTGAGTACCGGAAATCCACAGCTAACCTGGCAATTTGGAGACGGCAGCACCTCGGGGCTAAAAAATCCCATTCACACCTATCAGGATACCGGAACCTACCTTGTCAGACTAATCGCAGCGGCCCAAAGTTCTTGTATCCTATCGGATACAGCCGAAATCGAGGTAAAAATTGAACGCATTCCACAACTTAAGGTGGGCGCAACACCACCTGTTTGTAAAGGCGATACCTTGCAACTGGAGGTCAGCGGCGCACCGCGCCTTACATGGCTGTTAGCCCCCGGACTAAGGCCTGACCAGCTTACGCTTGAGAACCCTGAAGTTGTACCTCCGGCCAGCACAACATACAGGGTAATCGGTGAAAGCAATTGTGGCACCGACACTGCATTCATACCTGTTGAAGTGATCAGCTTTGTGGTAACCCTCAGTACGGAAGACAGCCTGCTTTGTCTGGGAGATACGGCCCTGATCAATGTCTCAGAAGCTGAAGGCATTAAATGGACACCTGCCCCTTTTAGATTAGAAAACACCGGGATTAATGCATATTATTTACCGGCCTCCTCAGTTTACATAAGCGTTGAAGCTACTGATGATAAGGGCTGCAGGGATACTGACAGCCTCAGCATAGAAGTGCTGTTGTATCCTGAGAAGCCTGAACTGAAGGATACATTAATATGTGATGGCATCAGTTTGCAACTTTCCGGACCAAACGGGACAAACGACGCATGGTATGAGGGGCCAATTTACCTCGGTAATGGACCTATTACAGTCACACCGGGCAAATCAACCACTTACTTCCTGCTTGCTCAAAACCAGTGCGGCTCAGTAAGCGACACAATGAATGTAACCGTAAACCGGATAGAAGCCACGGTTGGGCCTTCGAGTGTTGTTTGTGCTTTTGATACCCTAGAGGTATTTGCCGAAGGCGGAACATATTATAAATGGACACCTCCTGAAGATTTCAGTCATCCTGATTCGGCCGTAACTCTTCTGATACCTAAATCCGGAAGGATTTATTCGGTAATGGTAAGCGATGAAAATGGCTGTGCTGATAGCGATACGCTTCTGCTGAATACCTACAAGGCTGGTTTCGTAAATGCCGGCCCGGATCAGTTTATTGCCTTCGGTGAACCCCTCAAACTTTTTGGCATTGCCGATCCCGGTCGCGTAAAGTGGATTTCAGACCGTTGGCTGAGCTGCGATACCTGTTTACAAACAAATTCATACACTGATACTACTGCTTTTTACGTGCTTAAACTGGTTGATAAAAACGGTTGTGAATATGCTGATACCATGAAGGTCCAGTTGGAAGGCTCACTTTACCTGCCCAATACATTTACTCCCAACGAAGATGGCATCAATGAAACCTTTGGAGCGCTATCTATTGATGTGACAAAATTCAGACTTGAGATTTTTAATCGCTGGGGCGAATTGCTCTTCACTTCACTGGAAGCCGGCACAGGTTGGGATGGCCGGTACAAAGGGCAGGTTGTTCAAACCGATGTATACATTTACAAATTGAGGTACACCCTGAATTCAGGTCGCGAGGAGCGTAAAAGGGGTTGGGTATTGCTTGTGAAATAATGTATACTGCTTTTCTGATTGCCGTTCCATCTGCAATCGCCAGAATTGTCCAAATTATTGCTACTAATGAAGCCTTATGACCCTCATATGTCGTTTTCTATTATAATTTCCCCCCTAAGGGGCTAATACGTTTCCAATGATTTTTATTCCCGTACTTTGGCGCAAAAGGCCTTATTGGGTGGCCCATTGCGGAAGTCAAAAAATATGATTTATTTTGGGTTTATTTTGCATTTGAATACGAACGTTGGAGAAAGACGCTAAAATTTTTATTGCAGGGCACCGGGGAATGGTGGGTTCTGCTATATGGAGAAATCTGTCAACAAAAGGCTACAAAAACCTTATTGGCAAAAGTTCGAAAGAACTGGATCTTCGGAATCAACAAACCGTAGAAGATTTTTTTATCGCAGAAAAACCCGAATACGTCTTTCTTGCTGCCGCCAAAGTGGGTGGCATTCATGCCAATAACGTATATCGGGCAGAATTTTTATATGATAATCTGCAGATTCAGAACAACATCATCCACAGTGCCTGGAAATACGGCGTAACTAAGTTGCTCTTTCTGGGTTCCTCATGCATCTATCCAAAACTGGCCCCTCAGCCCCTAAAAGAAGAATACCTGCTAACAGGTGCGCTGGAGCAAACCAATGAGCCATACGCTATTGCAAAAATTGCCGGCATAAAAATGTGTGAAAGCTACCGCAGGCAATACGGTTGCAATTTCATAGCTGCAATGCCCACCAATTTATATGGGCCCAATGACAATTACGATCTCAACAATTCACATGTGCTGCCGGCTTTGATTCGAAAAATGCACGAATCCAAACTCGCAGCTGCTCCTTCCGTTGAAATATGGGGCACCGGCAATCCACTGAGGGAGTTTTTGCATGTTGATGACCTGGCAGAGGCTTGCTATTTTCTGATG
>JBIICM010000071.1:0-11874 GCA_044238875.1 Flavobacteriales bacterium
TAAAAACACGTCCGGAAACAAGCCTGAATACAGCCCCTTCCGGCAGATCCTCAAGAAAAAGAGCCGGTGTACTGTCAAATTGTCTAAGCGCCCTTGTTAACTGCTCATCCGCACAACTGCTTGCTGCCGGATTTTGCAGATACTTCATGATCACCCGCAACACTTCCGCAGGAAATATCTGCTCATTTAAAAACGGCTGCATGTGTCGAACAAATGAAGCCTTCCATTCAGTTCCATGCGGCCTGACTTTGTTGCCGAATTTATTCCACGTTTCCAGGTGTGCGATTTCATGCACCAGGGTTAATAAAAAAGCATAGGCATTCAGATTGTGATTGATAGAAATGCGATGCCCCCTTGGCCTGTCTGAGGGCCTGAAGTCGCCAAGCTTACTTGATCGCTCCCTGGTAATTGAAAGGTGTATGCCGTATTCAATGATCCAGTTGGTAACCAGTGAAACAGCGCCGTCGGGAATGTATCGCAGGAGTATTTTTTCGTACTGTACCCTCATTGCATTGCACAAATATCCGGTTACCTCGTTTTATTGGAAATGGTCATACATAATATTTTTAAACAGCCCCATTGTGTTATATTCGTCTGTTTTATTGCATATGCGTACATACCTGAATTCTTCTCTTTTTCTTTGCTCCATCCTCTTGTTTTTTATGCCTTTTTTGGAGTTGCGCTGCACGGATGGCAGCCGTTTCGCAAAAATGAACGGATTTGATCTGGCATTTGCAAGGGGTGTTCAGTTTGAATCAGAAGAGAGTGTCGCTTATTTTTCAGAAAACCCGCAAATGATTGAAAAAATAAGGGAGCAGAACCGGCCTGACCTGTTTACCATATTGACCCTGGTAATGCTGTTTGCTGGAATAATCATTCAGTTTATTCCCCGAATAAAGAACGCTCTGTTCTCTGTTCTGCTTGCCCTTTGTGGTATTACATTACTGTCAGTGCTGATGTTTATGGTAAATTACTTGTGGGATAAACAAACCGCATCTTTCCGTGAGAACCCCTTTTTCGGTAAAATGTTTAATATACAGCTGGCTTTTGGTAATGGTATCTGGCTGGTTATTTTTACCTGTACGCTTATTGTGTTGCTGAATGTTGTTTTTTTGATTAATGACCGAAAAAACGCCCACCTTGATGTCTATTATCCTGAAGACAATCAATGAAGGTAGGTGCCGGCTCCGGTAAAGGTTTTTCTGTAATAGGGTTCTGACAGACGGCTTACAATTACGCCCTTTTTTGAACTGGCATGCACAAAATAGCCATCCCAGAGGTAGATGCCTACGTGATCTGTCTTTTTTGAGCTGATGGAGAAAAAAACCAAGTCTCCCTGTTTCAGATCTCCTTCTCTGATTTTGCGCGACAATACTTTCTGACGTTCTGCATTATGCTCCAGTTTAAGCTGATAAACTTCAGCATACACAGCCATTACCATTCCTGAACAATCTGTACCTGCCTTTGAATCTCCACCATACCGGTAAGATGTTCCTATCCAGTCGGCCAGGCTGTTTGCCAGTTTTTTATCATAAGTATCCGGCAATAGCACCCCCAGTTTCTGGGCTGTTTTTACACGGTCGGGTGATGACGATTTATCCTTGCCGGTATCTTTGGTTGATCGGCAGGCCCCCAATGTGATTAACAATGAAATTATAACGAGAAGCGCCTTGGTGTTCAAAAAATATAGGGGTTATGTTGGATAATATTTTCCCATTCCGAAGGCTCAAATGCCGGTCTGATTTTTACCCCGTCATAGCGAATTTCAACACCATTAAGGTATTCAATCGAAATTACGGGTGTTCCGTCTTCTGCATACGATACCCATATTCCATCTCTTTTGCCGTCGCGGTAAGCGCCCTCCCAGTGAATCTTCCCGTTTTCATAGTAGGCTTTGTGCCGTCCTCTCCCCTCCCCTTTTTCAAAGTTGCCTTCAAAGCAAAGTTTTCCTCCGCGATATCTTTGCTCCCAGTAACCATCCGGATTGCCAGCTTTAAATGAACCCCTGATGCTGATAAACCCCTGTTTGAAAAACCAGGGTCCTTCGCGTTCATCATCAACATATTCGCCAAATGAAAGGGTGTCGCCATTTTCTTCAAGTTCTACTGAAATGCCGTCCTCCCGGCCCGCAATAAAAGCCGTTTCCCTGAGCAGATTTCCATTTTCATAGTACCACCTCCAGGTGCCTTCCGGTTTCCCGTTACGGTATGCCCCTTTTTGCTCAAGTGTTCCCGACGGATAAAAAAACTGCCAGGTTCCTGTTTTAACATCCTGTTCATAATGGCCTTCCGCTTTAATTTTTCCGCCCGGATAATACTCTTTCCATATACCCGTTTTTTGGCCTTTAGGGTCAAGTAATCCGCCGGAAACCGCTTCTCCATCCTCATAAAAAACGGCTCCGGTATTTATTCCTGTTGAATCAAACTGCAGGTGAAGCCCTGTTGGTTTGTTTCCTATGAAACTCCCCTGTTTTTTGATGCGACCATTTTTATAGAATTGCTTAGCCTGCTCTGCTTTGGGCGGATCCGTCAGTAACTTTCCCATCCGGTAACAGGCAACCTTTGACAGCCTACCTTTCTGATCAAACCATTTAACATATCCATCTATCAGATCATCTGAATAAACCATCTCCTTTCTAATGATTTGATGTTCATCCGTTTCAATCCATATTCCCGTCTTTTTCCCTGAGATTTCATACCGGTTCACGTTCTTTCGTTCGGTCATACTTCCGTTTACAAACTCGAAAAACCTGATGATGTTACCTTCCTGATCCCATTCGAAACCCATACCCTGTTCCTTATCTCCGGCAAAGGGAATTAGAAATTGAAGTTTGCCATTTGCAAAGTATTGAAGGGATTTGCCTTCTTTTTTGTCACTTTTAAACAGCTCTGCGGTCAGTAATTTACCGCTGGCATCGTAAGTTTCCCTGATGCCGTTTTTAAGCCCTTCTGAATAGTTAACCTTTGATTTTAAATGTCCGGATTCAGCGAAAAATAACCAGGTGCTATCCGTTTTGCCATTCAGCATTTTTCCTGTTGAGCGGAGTTTTCCATCCTCAAAGTAATTTTTCCATAACCCTTCCGGTTTTCCATTTATCATATACCCTTCGGAAGAAATTGTTCCGCGGGGATATCTGTATACAACAGGTTCTGTTTGCGAAAAAAGGCTGAACGCCATAAAAATGGCAGCCTTCAGAGCCATGTATTTTAGCTGTGGCATTAATATCCGAAAAGTTCTTTCCTGTCAGGTATCTTAACACTACCATACCTGGACAGGGCTTCGGGTTTTAGTTTTTTGGGGTCAGCCAGTACATACATGGCAAATTTTTCACTGGCCAGTTTGTTTTGCTGAAGGTTCTTAATGTCGGCCATTATAATTTTATCAAGTTTTAATAGTTCTACCTTCCTGGGGTCTTCAAGTTGCCCCCGGTTTTTTAACAAACGATAGTAACCGTTAATTTCAGATTTTCTGATCCAGTTATTGCTGATTGTCTTTATTCTGGAAATTCTGGCCGCTTCAAACTGCTCATTTAGCACTGGCATATTGGTAAGCAGATATTGCATGGTTTGAATAGCTGAATCAGCTTTATCAGCCTGCGTTCCGATATAGGCATTAAAAAATGAAGGCTTAACCGAATATGCCGGAACCCTGAAAACGCCATTGCATGAGTAGGCCAGCGCCCTCGACTCTCTTATGGTCTGAAATACAATCGATGCCATACCTCCACCGAAGTATTCATTGAACAGATTGTAAAAGGCTGAACTGTCATAACTGAAGTTTCGGGTTGCACCCAGCCATCCAATATCAGCCTGCAGCATTTCATAGGGATAATAAACCAGCTGTCTTTTTTCGGGAGTTAGGGGCTTAAATGGGTAAACTACAGGTTCTGATTTAAACTGAACCGCAAATGTGTGGTACTTGTTCAGCAGATTGGTAAGTTCAGATGATGACTGAGGTCCGTAATAGTATAGCTGGTGAGGAAACTGGTTCATGTTCCTTATTTTCTTTACCAGCTGCTGAGCGTTTAGGTTTTTAAGTTCTTTATTGCTTAGAACTGTATTGAACGGATTTTTCTTTCCATAGATGGCGTAGGCCGAAAGGGCTTCATTTAAGGTTTCCCTGTCGGTAAGCTGATCTTCGCGCTCTCTCATTATGGTTGCTATAAGTTTTTCGAGGATTTTTTGATCTGCAGCAGGATTTGAAATAAAATACTCCAGAATAGAGAGTGCTCTTTCTAAATTGCCGGCATTTCCACTGAGTTTTACTCTTGTCTCAAACTCGTCTGTTGAAAAAGACACATCACAAGCAAGTTTGTATAGCTCACCGTTCAGATAATTCATATCAAACTTCTCACTGCCAGCGAGCTGAAGATACCTGTAGATAATCGGTAATTCTGGATCAGCAATGCTTCCCTTTTCAAACACTATCTCTAGTTCAAACCTTCTGTTTTCAGTATTCCTCACATAATTAAGCATTACACCACTTTGAAGTTTACTGCTAACAATATCCGTATTAAAATTTAAAAATTTTGGTTGTGGGTTTGGTGCCGAAGCATTCATTACCTCTTTTGCGAACTTTGAAAATTTATCCCTGTTTAGATTAACAGCAGATATTTTAGGCTTGTCAATTTTCTTCACCGTTGTATCGGTACCCTGCTGTTTGAATACAACAGCATAATTATTTTTTAAATAGTTTCTTGATAAAAGGCTTATTTCCAGTGGTTTAATTTTTTTCATCCTTTCAATTTCAGCAACCATTAATGATGGATCCTCATCATGGATGTAATTTTCGAGAAGCCGGAAAGCCCTTGATTGATTCTCTTCTGATTCAAGCATACGTTTTAATTCCAGGTTAGAAATAATTGCATTGAACATTTCCTGTTTTGCAAGATTTTTTTTCAGAGAGTCGATTTGGCTCAGCAGCAGATTTTTTACCTCTTCCAGACTTTGTCCCGCTAAAGGTCTGCCTTCGAGCATGAGTACCGAATAATCACTCAGGCGATAGATTTCTGCACGCGCAGAAAGCAACTTTTGAGGAAGCAGGAGATTTTTTCTGATCAGGCCTGTTTGTTCATTACCAAGCAACTGTTCAATTAAATAAAAACGCTCAGAAAGATTGGTTTTGTAGATTGAAGGTAATCTGAACCCAATCAACACGAAAGGACTTTCCTGACCGTAAACTGTTTTTATTTCAGGTTTTGTTATTTCAGGCTCTTCTGCCATTACTTTTTTCTGTGGTAAAGGCATAGCCGGAAGCGTTCCGAAAGTTTTAGCTGTCAGCTCTGCCACCTTTTCCGGATTCACATTTCCGGCAATGATGAGGGCCATATTGCCTGGTTGGTAGTGTTTTTCATAAAAAGATCTTATTTCCTTTAATGAAGGATTTTTAAGGTGTTCAGCCTTACCAATTACAGTTTGAGTTCCGTAGGTGTGTTTTTTAAACAATGATGCCATCATTGACTCATAGGCCTTAAATCCATCAGCATCCATCGAGATATTCTTTTCTTCATACACTGCTTCAAGTTCGGTATGAAATAACCTTAGTACAGGTTTACGGAAACGTTCAAATTCAACGTTAATAAATTTTTCAAGCTGTATTGAAGGAACATCATTGATATAAACTGTTTCATCAAAATCTGTAAATGCATTTGTTCCGGTAACACCCATTTGCTGCATCAGTTTGTCATATTCGTTTGCAATCGAATATTTAGAAGCCAGCAATGAAACTGAATCTATCATGCCGTAGAGCTTCGCACGTTTCAACGGATCTTTGGTTTTGTTGTACTTTTCATAGAGATTTTCTATAAATTCAAGCAAACCTGCCTCTTTTTCATAGTTTATGGTGCCCAACCTGTCGGTACCTTTGAATAACATGTGTTCAAGATAGTGAGCAAGGCCGGTGTTTGTTTGAGGATCATCTTTTCCCCCTGCCCTTACTGCAACACAACTGTAGAATCTTGGTGTATTCCTGTCTGGTGAAACAATCAACGTGAAACCATTTTTCAGGGTGTAATAAACAGTTCCATTGGGGTCTCCTTTTAACCTGTTTACTATCCATGCATCAGTTGTGTCAGTAATGCACCTTAAAGTGTTAGAGGCATGCAAAGGCAAAGCCAATAGTAAAGGCAGTAATAATCTGATTGTTGTCATTAGTTTTGTTTTACAGGCCGAGAGAGGCTGAAATTTCAAGCATTCTGCGGATTGGAACCTCCGCCTTTTTCCTGATTGATTCATCGAGGGTTAATTCAGGCAATTCATACTGCATGCATAGATACACCTTTTCGAGTGTATTTAGCTTCATGTGCGGACAATCATTACAGGCACATCGGTTATCAGGGGGTGCGGGGATAAAGACTTTTTCGGGAGAAGCTTTAATCATCTGGTGTAGAATACCACTTTCAGTGGCTACAATGAATGAGTTTACATTACCTGATTTTGTATGTTTTAGTAAGGCTGTGGTTGAACCAATAAAATCAGCTAGCTCAAGCACTGGTTCTTCACATTCAGGGTGTGCTATAACTTGGGCTTCTGGGTACCTTAATTTGAGTTGTACAATTTTTTGTCGTGAAAAAATCTCATGTACCATACAGGCTCCGTCCCAAAGCAGCATATCTCTTCCTGATTTCTTAATTACATATTTCCCTAAATTCTTATCAGGGGCAAATATTATTTTCTGCTCCTTGGGCAAACTGTTTACAATTTGAACAGCATTGGATGAAGTGCATATAATATCTGTCATGGCCTTTATTTCAGCCGTGCAATTAATGTACGAAATAACAAGATGATCCGGGTGCTGTGCCCTGAATTCAGCAAATCTGTCTGGTGTACAGCTATCAGCAAGTGAGCAACCTGCATTAAGATCAGGCAGCACCACTTTTTTATCAGGGCAAATAATTTTTGCTGTTTCAGCCATAAAGTGAACGCCGGCAAAAACAATCATATCAGCATTTGTTTTAGCGGCCTGCTGCGAAAGCCCCAAACTATCACCAATATAATCTGCTATATCTTGAATATCAGAGTTTTGATAGTAATGTGCAAGTATTATTGCATTTTTCTCCTGCTTTAGCCTTGCTATTTCACCGAAGAGATCTATTGAGGGATCAACAGCTTTTTCAAGAAAACCTCTTTTCAACAGATTATTTTGATTCATCATTATTTATTTATTTAAAAAAAAGAAAAATAAAGTATATACATAGGCTGTTAATTACGTTGATTAATTTTTGATGGATTACTTGCTTTCAAGGCTATGAGTATTTTGTGAACACAAAATTAACACGACTTCTTTTATAAAACGCTGCAAAACAAGGTATTTTTATGGATATCAACAAAGGCTGATAACCTTTTTGGCTCATAAAATTATCACCATAAAATGGCTCACTGATGTTAAAGTACTGTTATAAAAATAGGGAAAGAACATGAAAAGTTAAGCTTGACTAGTGTTTTTTTTCTGCTAAGTATGCGCTTTTTCACATCAAACAAATTGAGTTATCAAATTTTTTGTTGGTTTTGTTCACAAGAAACTCACAAGGCTTGAACAGATTTTTCAGTTGCCATAAATACGTATAACTTTGCAAACAATGGATATAGCTTTAGGATCAGACCATGCGGGTTACGCATATAAACTGGAAATCAGACAATTATTGCTCAGTTTAGGTCATACGGTAGCAGATTATGGTACGCACACACCTGACAGTATGGATTATCCTGATGTTGCACATCCTGTTGCAGATTCGGTTGAAAAAGCCGAATGTGAAATGGGCATTCTTATATGTGGAAGTGCCAACGGGGTAGCCATAACTGCCAACAAGCATCAGCACATACGCGCCGCAATTTGCTGGAATGAGCAGATTGCAGCACTGGCCCGCATGCACAATGATGCAAATATTTTATGTATTCCAGCCCGCTTTGTTTCAATTGAAACAGCTTTTGAAATGGTTAAAATTTTTCTGAATCAGGATTTTGAAGGTGGGCGTCATCAACAAAGGATTAAAAAAATTTCATGCTGATAATTATTAAACGTATCGATTTAGTTAATAAATTCGTTATTAAATGGTTTCAATGGTGTAAACCAAAGTTCTGATTTAAAGGCAAAGATGAACTTACAAAAAACGAAATCAGTCGCTTTTGATGAATTGCTTCATAAAATTGATGCGTTCATCAGAAAATATTATAAAAATCAGCTTTTAAGGGGTATTATCTATTCCCTTACGGGTCTGCTTGTTTTTTACCTGTTACTGAACTCTGTAGAATATTTTGGAAGACTTGGAAGTACCGGTAGAGCCATATTGTTTTATACCTATATCACTTCGGCCCTGTTTATACTCGTTAAATTTGTTTGTATACCCCTTTTTCACCTCTACCGGATTGGCCAGATCATTACCTATGAACAGGCAGCACTAATCATAGGTAAACACTTTCCGGAAGTACAAGACAGGCTGCTGAACACACTACAGTTACGACAGCAGCTTGAATCAAACCAGGGCAATCTGGCCCTGATTAATGCAAGCCTTGATCAACGCATAAAAGACCTCAAACCTGTTCCTTTTACCGGTGCTGTTGATTTGCGACAAAACAGAAAATACCTCAGGTATCTGTTTATACCCCTTGCTGTCCTTCTCCTTATTTTTGTATTCTCTCCTTCTTTTCTGGCCGATCCTTCGCGAAGAATAATCAGATATTCAGAGGCTTTTGCACCTGAGGCTCCTTTTACATTTATTATTCAAAATAAAGTACTGGAAACCCCTACTCAACAAGACTTCGAACTTAATTTAAAAATGGAAGGCAGTGCATTACCGGCGGAGGTTTATATTGATATACAGGGAAATAAATTCAAATTAGACAAACTTGATAAATCGCGGCACCAGTATGTATTCAGGAATGTAAACCTTGACATGCCTTTTCGTTTGTATGCAGATGGTTTTTACTCCGGAGATTTTCTCTTAAAAGCATTACCTGATCCGGTGCTGTTAAACTTCAGTGTAATGCTCGATTATCCTGCCTATACTGGCCTAAAGGACGAGAAACTCAGTAATACCGGAGACCTTAATGTACCGGCAGGTACAAAGGTAAACTGGGAATTCACTGCAAGGAATACAGAAGAACTTACCCTTCAGTTTAGTGATTCAACGTTCAGCATTATCCCGGATGAATCAGGTGTATTCAAAAAACAGCTCAGTTTACTCCGCGATGTAAGGTACCAGTTGCGCACCTCAAACCGCTTTATGAAAGGCCGTAATCAAATGGAATACGGAATTGTTGTCAGGCAAGATGAGTATCCGCTAATAACAGTTGAAGAGAAGCAGGACTCACTGCTTGTTTCCAGAATGTTTTTTAAAGGTGAGATCAATGATGATTATGGTTTCACGCAACTTCGCTTTCATATAGAACGGAATAATAAAACAGCACAGGAAGCAAAGTCTCAGGAAAGCCGTGAGGTAAACTTTTCGAGGCAATATGCCAGCAGTATCTTCTTCTGGTCTGAAGATTTTTCCACACTTGGTCTTACGCCGGGTGATGAGATTACCTACTGGTTTGAAGTATGGGATAATGATGGTGTAAATGGTCCGAAATCAGCCCGAACGCAAAAACAGGTTTTTAAGGTGCCATCAATAGAAGAACTTGCCGAACAGCGCGAACAAAATAATTCAGAACTGAAAGACAAACTAAAGCAATCAATCAGCGAATCGAAACAGTTGCAAAAAGAGCTGGAAGAGTTAAACAGGAGGATGCTTGAAAAGCGTGAAATGGGCTGGCAGGATAAGAAAAAGCTGGATGATTTACTCGAGAAGCACAAACAGCTCAATCAAAATGTTGAGAACCTCAGGAAAGAGAATGAATTGAATAACTCAAGAAATGAAGAATTTAAGAAGAGTGATGAACGTATTCTTGAAAAGCAAAAAGAACTTGAGCGCTTGTTTGAGCAGATTTTAAATGATGAAATGAAAGAGAAGATGCGTGAGCTTGAAAAACTGATGCAAAACCTTGACAAAAACAAAATGAAGGACATGGTCGATCAGATGAAGCTCGACAACAAAGACATTGAAAAAGAACTCGACAGGTCACTCGAATTGTTTAAAGAACTTGAATTTGAGCAGAAGCTTAATGAGTCTATTGAGAAACTTGAGAAACTAAGCGAAAAGCAGGATAAACTCGCGGAAGACAATCAAAAACCTGCTGATGAAAAAAAATCGGAACAGGATAAGTTGAATAAAGAGTTTGAGTCGTTGCGTAAAGACCTTGATGATCTTGAAAAGAAAAACGAATCACTGAGTGAACCCAAAAAAATGGAAGAAACAGATCCGGCAGAAAGCGATATTCAGCAGGAAATGCAGAAGAGTTCTGATGAACTTGGTCAGGGAAAGGGATCAAAGGCTTCAAAATCTCAAAAAAGCGCTGCAGGAAAAATGAAGAGGCTCTCAGAGCAAATGAAACAGATGCAACAGCAAATGGAGCAGCAAGGCATGGAAGAAGATATTGGTAAACTCAGAGAAATCCTTGAGAATCTGCTTCAAATGTCGTTTGATCAGGAAAGGCTGATGAAGCAGTTACAAAAAACCCAGCCGGGCAATCCACTTTATGTAACCATAACAGCAGAACAAAAGAAAATTAAAGACGATGCCGCCATGATCGAAGACTCGCTGTTTGCATTAAGTAAAAGGGTGACTGAAATTCAGGCATTTGTTAACCGGGAGATATCAGCCATTAACATGAACATGGAAAAGGCTGTGGCCTATCTTGCCGAGCGGCAGTCGGCACCGGCCGCCTCCCGGCAACAATATGTGATGACATCTATCAATAATCTGGCGCTGATGCTTAGCGAGATTACCAATCAAATGCAGCAGCAGATGGCGGCCAAGAAGCAGGGCAACGGCTCGTGCAGTAAACCGGGCAACAAAAGCAAGCCGGGACAGGGTAAGCCTTCGATGGCAACAATGCGGCAGCTGCAACAACAATTGAATGACCAGCTGCAAAAGATGAAGGAAGGCATGGGCAAACCTGGGGGGCTAAAAGGGCGCGAATCAAGTGAACAACTTGCACGAATGGCAGCACAACAGGAGATGATACGGAACCAAATGCAGAAGCTGATGAATGAAATGATGAAAGAAGGCAACGGAAATAGTGGAAATTTACGTAATATTGCTAATAAGATGGAGCAAACAGAAACAGATCTTGTAAACAGGAACATTTCTGCCGAAACCATTCAAAGGCAGCAGGAGATACTTACCAGGCTTCTGGAAGCGGAAAAAGCAGAGCGTGAAAAGGGCCTTGATGACCAGCGGGAATCGAACGAAAATAAAAATGAACTTACACGTAACAAATTTTCTTTAAATCAGTATAATGACTTAATGCGGAAAGAAACCGAACTACTCCGAACGATTCCGCCCGCATTGAAACCTTTTTACAAAAACATGGTAAAGGAGTACTTTAATACAATTCAATAACCCGCCGAATCCTATGACAATCACTGATACAAGATTTGTAACATTCCCTTCTGTGAAAGAAAACGTAGCACTCGTAGAGAAATTCGTTGATGAAATTTGCCAGTTCTATAATATCGGCGATGAACATTACGGAAATATTCTTGTAGCTCTTACCGAAGCCGTAAGCAATGCCATATACCACGGCAACAGGCTTAACCCTCACAAAGCGGTGCGCTTCTTTTATGAAACAAAAGCAAACAGTTTGTGCTTTACGGTTGAAGATGAGGGAAGCGGTTACAATCCCGAAGCTCTCCCCGACCCTACTGACCCAGAGAACGTTGAATTCCCCAATGGGCGAGGCGTGTTTCTGATGCGCAGGCTTACTGACGACATAAAGTTTCATAATGAGGGAAGAAAGGTTGAACTGTATTTTAGAATCATCAACCAATAAACGA
>JBIICM010000072.1:0-11835 GCA_044238875.1 Flavobacteriales bacterium
CGAACGATCTAGCTACCTTAACCAGAGATCTTATGCCTGGCGCTGTGATGCCGTCATCATTGCAAACCAGAATTAATTTTGACTCACTCATACCGACAAAAGTAGCATTAATAAGCACCTCAGAATTATTTTAACTGGTTTTCAGGTAAATTTTTCAGATCGCTTTTTTGAATGAATTTATTGATACATTTGCAGCCGCTCTCAGGTGAGGTGGGTGAGAGGCTGAAACCAACAGTTTGCTAAACTGTCGTACGGGAAACTGTACCGCGGGTTCGAATCCCGCCCTCACCGCTGCCGGATTTTTCGGTACATTTTGAGTTCGGGGTGTAGCGTAGCCCGGTATCGCGTCTGCTTTGGGAGCAGAAGGTCGTCAGTTCGAATCTGGCCACCCCGACATTGCCACCAGTTATCTGGTGGCATTTTCTTTGACAATATGCCGGTTTAATCCGGAGGCTGGAAGGCAATTTTATGGTCAACGGCAAATTTCAGGGTCCCGTAGCTCAGTTGGATAGAGCAACAGCCTTCTAAGCTGTGGGTCATTGGTTCGAATCCAATCGGGATCACAAAGCATACTGATAATCAATGTTTTATATCACATAACTGACTATATTATTGACAATATGCACATGTATTAAGCCAACTTTTAAGTTTTTAATTCATTCAGTGTTCAGCTGTTCTATCAATGATTTATCTGCTAACCTATTAATCTTACAGAAAAATTTATATTTAACCCGGATTATGCATTAGAAGCGCATCGCTCTAATGCATAGCGCATTGGCTATGAGCGCAGCAACCGGGTTAACCGCGATGAATCGCAGATTCCTTCGGCCCTTGGGGTAATTTGTGCAATTCTATTGCATAAATTGGGTTTATCCTATATAGTAACATCAACATGAAAAATATATTCAAGGTATTCTTCTCAGTAGCTCCTTGTATTGTTTCAAGGACTTTTATAAATTCTATCCACATTTAAAGGCGGAGATTTGCAGTAAAGTACGAAGCAGATTTCTTTGTCGAAAATAAGTTTATTTAAAGGATAGATTAATAAATTCAAAAAAAAGTAGTCATGACACTTTTGGTTCAGGCGGAACTTAGGTAGGCGGCAATTACAGAGCAGTCAACAGAGCCAGAAGATCCTTCATCCTTCTAATTCCACCTTCATCTTTCTGCCCAATTCAAGCAGATCTTCCCAAACCTTCTCGTTGAGGGAAATTCCATTTTGAGTTCTCTGCGACTCCATCATTCTTTCAGGATCTCCGGGTATCAGCACTGTTGTTCCGGGTAAGGACGGAGCTTCCCTGAAAGTGCGGATCCAGCGGTCCATGTTTTCTTTGAATTCCGATGCGGGCCTGAAAGCGTCAATCCGCATGGCACCAAAGAAATGTCCGATTCCGCTTCCTACCGGATCAGCCGGTGGATTGAGAAAAGCCACAAAAGGCGGCGCCCATGGCCCGTAGTTGGCGCCTGAAAGCACGGCTGATAAGATATCTACCACTGCACCCAAACAATAACCTTTATGGCTTCCATGCGACAGATCACTGCCGAGCGGTAAAAGTGCACCTCCCCTTGATAGTTCATGCGGGTCGGTTGAGCCATTTCCCTTCTGATCTTGTATCCAGCCGGCAGGAGCGGCCTGGTTTTTACGTTGCAAAATTTCCAGTTTGCCATTCGCTGCCGTAGTGGTTGCAAAATCGGCCACAAACGGAGGCTCTTCTCCGGCGGGTATGGCAAATGCCATGGGGTTGGTACCCAATAGCCGTTTAAGGGCATTGGTAGGTGCAACCAACGGACTGGCATTGGTCATGGCGATGCCGATCATATCATGCTCAAGGGCCATCATGGCATGCTTACCGGCGATGCCAAAATGGTTCGAGCCCTTAACGGCCACCCAGCCGGTTCCTACCTGTTTTGCCTTGCTGATGGCCAGCTTCATGGCAGCCGGCCCGGAAACGAGTCCAAGGCCTCCATCGGCATCAAGTGTCGCAGTAGATGGGGTTTCGTGTAGTATTCGAAAATTTGGGCGGGGATTGATACGGCCATTTTCCCAAAGCCGCACATATCCGCTCAATCTGGCCAAGCCATGCGAATCAATACCACGAAGGTCAGCACTCAGTAAAACCCCTGTTGCAGTTTGTGCGTCCTGTTCACTGCAGCCGATTTTTTCAAAAATTTTCCGGCAAAAGGCATCCAGCCTGGAAACTTCTATGGGAGAAATCATACTTCCGGATGGGCTACTCAAGCGCATTTTTGATCACCGGAGTACACTTTTGTTTGAGCAGCAATTTAAAAAGTCCTGAGAGCTTTAATTTAAGATCACGCCGCTCTATGATCATATCCAGAAAACCATGTTCCAGCACAAATTCTGCTGTCTGAAAGCCTTCGGGCAAATCCTTACCGATGGTTTCTTTAACCACCCGGGGGCCTGCAAAGCCAATCAGTGCGCCAGGCTCAGACACATTCAGATCGCCCAGCATGGCAAATGAAGCAGTTACACCTCCCGTAGTAGGATCAGTAAGCAGCGAAATAAAAGGAAGCCGTGCCTGGGAAAGTTGGGTGAGTTTGGCGCTTGTTTTCGCCATCTGCATCAGTGAAAATGCAGCCTCCATCATTCTCGCCCCTCCCGATTTTGAAATAATCAACAGGGGAATCTTATGCTTGATGCAGTAGTCAACTGATTTACTGATTTTTTCACCCACTACCGAACCCATTGATCCGCCAATAAAATCAAAGTTCATACAGGCCACAAGCACTTTTAGCTCTTCAATGGCACCTACCGCACAGCTGATGGCGTCATCGTAGCCTGTTTTTTCAATGCTTGACCTGATGCGGTCAGTATACTTTTTTGTGTCGGTAAATTTCAGCGGGTCACCGGAGCGTATTCCTGAGAACAGCTCTTCAAATTGCTGATTGTCAAAGAGTATCTGAAAATATTCTCTTGAGTTAATGCGCTCATGATATCCGCAATTGGCACAAACCCATAAATTGGTTTCATGATCAATTGATGCGAATATTTTTTTGCATGAATTGCATTTATACCACAATCCTTCAGGAGTTTCTTTCTTCTCAAGCGTGGTGGTGGTGATATTTTTATTGTTTCTTTTGAACCAACTCATGGGAATTGTTCGTGAAAAAGGGTGACAAACCTAACTTATTTCTTTGATATGGGCAAAGTATACCGCGCTCGACTGAATTCAATTAACTGGTTGTTTACAATTAGAACAGCCCTCTCATCTGGCCGGGGCTCAACTGAAAAGCCTCCTGTGAAATAACCAAAGGCCGGAAGAATCAACTGATCGGGTTTGATTAAAAAACAAGGAACACGCATATTATGCAAAGCTTTATGCCGCAGTGTTACCACCGGGTGGATGTGTCCGGCAATGTGCAATATGCCATCAACAGGTGTTGACCGGGGATGATGACCTAAAACAACAGAATCTCCAATAATTTCATTTTCAATTAATTGAATGTAGTTATCTGAAGCTGTTTTTGTATCAATCAGGTCGTGATTTCCCCTTACCAGGGTCATCCTGAGTGCTGAAAGGTTTGAACGCCAGCTGAAAAACGCATCCCACTCCCGGTTTTTATCGCTGTGAAAGAGATCTCCTGTAAAAATCAGCTGTTCGGGATTAAGCCGTTCGGCCAGTCTGCTAAGTTTATTAAGGTTCTCAACAACACCGGCTGTTGGCACTGCAATGCCTGATTTTCTGAAATGACCAATCTTACCAACATGCAGGTCAGAAACAATCAGGCTTCGGTTGTTTTCCCAGAAAAGGGCTTTTTCAGGCAGTAGCCTGAAGGTATTGTGGCCGTGCACAAACTCCATGATATCAGGAAAATGCCCCCATCATTTTTTTTATTTTGTCTTCAAGCTTCTCTGATGAATAGCGCTCACGCAGCTGGTCAGCTAAAATAGGAAAGGCAAAAGGACCAGGCTTGGGCGGGTATTTGAATACCCAGTTAAGGGTGCGGATTTTTTCGAGTGTTTGCCGCAGTCGTTTTTCTTCAAGCTGCTGATCCAATACTTCCTGATAGGCTTGCCTTAACAACAAACTGTTGGGTTCATGTTCAGCAATAACCTGATAGAGTAGGGAAGAGGAAGCCTGCAGGTGCTTGGTTTTAACTGGCCTGCCAGGATATCCCTGAAAGGTTAAGCCGGCAATTGCAGCAATTTCTCTGAATTTACGTTTGGTTAACTCGGTGTAATTAAAACTTTCGTAAATATCCGACAATAGATTTTCAGTGCTGAACAAGTCATGTTCTTCTAAAAGTTCTTCAAATTGAAACCGCTGATCAGAAAACAATTCAAACCCATAATCATTCATGGCCAGCGAGAAACTCACGGGAAAAACCCGTCCGATTCGAGTGGCAAGCAGTGAGGCCATGCCTTCGTGTACGATGCGCCCCTCAAAGGGATAGATGAATACATGAAAGCCGTCGCGACTTTGGCATTGTTCAACAAGTAATTCATTTTCACCGGGAACCGCGGAGCAGGCAGCCTGTTGCTTCAGAATAACTTCAAGTACCTCATATTCAGGATGCAGAAGGCGATCATTTTCACCCCGGCTCAATGTTGATCTGATCAGCGCAGAAACGTTTGAGGAGAGCGGCATTCTGCCTCCGACCCAGGCCGGAACATTTACCTTGGTCATCGGCGCTTTTCTCACCACGGCGGTCAGGTTGTTATGACGCAGCAACTCGAGACTCATTCCGGCAAAAACAAAAACATCGCCCGGTCTTATCCTGCTGATAAATCCTTCTTCTACCGTTCCGAGTTTGCGCCCTCCCGAAAACTGAACCATTACAGCCGGATCTGAAACAATGGTGCCCATCGAGAGGCGATGCCGCAGGGCTACTCTCCGGTCTTTCACCTCAAAAAAATCACCGTTACGCTCTACCTTTTTGAAATCATCATAGGCTGTAAGTGAGCTGCTGCCGGTACTGATGTATCCCAAAAGCCAGTTCCAGTCATTGTTTTCAAGAAACTGAAACGACCAGCAGGTCTTTACCTCCCTGTAAAGGTCACTTTGGTTAAAACCTCCGCCAACTGCCCTGGTAACCATATACTGAGCGAGTACATCATAAGCCATGTAAACCGGCGGCCTTGCCTCCAGCAGTTCTTGTTCAACACCTGTTCGCAGTGAAACCGCCTCTATTAGTTCCATGGCATGGGTGGGCACGAAGCAGATCTTGCTCAGGGCTCCGGGCTGATGCCCGCTGCGCCCGGCTCTCTGCACAAAACGGGCGATGCTTTTCGGACTTCCTACCTGAATGATATTTTCTACAGGTCTGAAATCTACGCCCAGATCAAGGCTAGAGGTACAGATAACTAGTTTTAACTTACCAAGATGCAGTTGTTCTTCCACCCAGGAGCGTATTTCTTTATCTAAAGAGCCATGATGTAAAGCTGTAATACCCGCCATTTCAGGATATTTTTCCATGATTGTGCGGTACCATATTTCTGTTTGAGCTCTGGTATTGGTAAAAAGCAGTGTGGTGCTGCTTTTATTAACCTCCTCCATCACTTTACCAAGCAGTGAAATACCCAAATGGCCCGCCCATGGGAGTTTTTCATTTTTTTCGGGAAGAATGGAAGTAACCTGAATTGTTTTGCGGATGCCGGAACGTATGATCACTGCATCAGCCGGAGCAGGAAATCCGGTTAATACCTGCAAAGCTTCTTCCAGATTACCGATGGAAGCAGATAACGCCCAGGTTTTCATATCCGGGCTGAGTTTTCTTAGGTAGGAGAGGGCTAACTCCGTTTGTGTGCCGCGTTTGCTGCCGAGCAATTCATGCCATTCATCAATAACCGTAAGGCGCAGGTTTTGAAAAAGACTTTTGTGGTTTTTCCTTGCAAATAAAAGGTGCAAACTTTCGGGGGTGATAATCAGCACTTCCGGAATCTTTTTGTCCTGGCGGGCTCTTTCTGCCTGTTCCATGTCACCATTGCGGAAGGCCACATTGAGCGGCAGATCGAGTGTACTTACAACTTCCTGCATAGCCTGGCAGATATCTTTTGACAAGGCCCTGAGCGGCGTAACCCACAGCACGCGCACCCCTGAAAGAACAGGGGCTCCCTCGTTGATAAACTCCGCCATGGCGGGAAGGAAAAGGGCATAGGTTTTACCCGATCCGGTAGGGGCATTTACCAAACCTGATTTACCTGAAAGGTAAGCCTTCATGCTATTTTCCTGAAAGTCGGCCAATGCAAATTGTTTTGCCGATAGCCATTTTCTTATCCGGACTTCTCCGGGCGAATCTTCGGGCAACCGGAGTTTTGTCATTGGGCGAGCAGGCGTTTCAGGTTTTCAAGGGTATCGGCTTCCTCCGGTGGTTTATCGCGACGCCAACGCAGTATCCGCGGAAACCGAACTGCGATACCGCTTTTATGGCGCGGAGAAGGATTGATACCTTCAAAACCGATTTCAAATACAAGTTGGGGTTGAACTGTTCTGACCGGACCGAATTTCTCAATTGTATGCTGGCGCACAAAACGGTCAACCTCTCGAATTTCAGCATCACTGAGACCTGAATAGGCTTTTGCGAATGTAACGAGCCGATCATGATCCCAAATGGCAAAGGTGTAATCAGTAAAAAGGTCGGCCCTACGTCCATGACCTTTTTGTGCGTAAATCAAAACAGCATCAACGCTCATAGGTTCGGTCTTCCATTTCCACCAGCCGCCTTTGCGCCGGCCGGTCAGATAGGCCGCATCTCTGTGCTTGAGCATAAATCCTTCGGCCATGAAATCCCGCGAGCGTCTGTGCAACGCATCCAAATCCTCCCAGCTTTCAAATTGAACAAGTGGAGACAGACGAAAAATGTCATTGCCAGCTTCATGATGCAGCATTTCCAGTTGAGCCCTTCGCTGATTTTGCGGCCATTGGCGGATGTCTTTTCCGGCAAACTCAAGTAAGTCGTATGCAATCAGCCGCGCCGGTGCCTCAAGAAGTATTTTTTTTCCAACCTGTTTACGGCCAATCCGCTTTTGCAGGATATGGAAAGGAAGGATGTTTTCCGCATCTGCACAAACGATTTCACCGTCAATAACGGTACCTTTGGGTAGTAAATGCTGAAGTTCATGTAATTCCGGGAATTTATGGCTGATCAGTTCCTCTCCGCGTGACCAGATGAAAAGTTGGTTTTCACGTTGAATAATCTGCGCGCGGATGCCATCGTACTTCCATTCTACAAAATATTGATCTATTGTCTCCTGCCGTATTTGCGCTTCAATGGTGCTTGCCAGATAGAAGGGGTAGGGCCTGGATGTTTGATCAGCACTATTTTCATTCAGAATAAGCTGCTCAAAACCAGTAAGGAGCGGATCCCAGTCACCCATCAGCCGGTGTGTAACAGTTGCCTGATCAAGATCAAAGGCTGCTGCAATGGCACGTGCAATCATGGGAGGGCCAACACCGATGCGCAGACTGCCCATCAGGAGTTTATTGAACAGAAAAAGATCCTGACGACCAAGATTTTCCCAGCTTTCAGTAACAAAGCTGCGCAAGCTGTTTTCATCGTTGGTTGGGAGCCTGCTGATTTGTTCAAACCACCATGATAAGGGTCTGTCATTTTGGTTTTTTCCAGCGGGAATCAGCAGGGCAATGGTTTCGCCTAAATCGCCTACGCTAGAATAGCATTCATCAAACAGCCAGGCAGGTATGCCGGCCAGTTCGGTAGCCCAGTTTTGTAATTGCCTTGATTTGACTTTCCGGGGTGGTCTTCTGCCCAGAAAAAGCGCCAGTGCACAGATGCGGTCGCGGTCATCAGCATCTTTGAAATAACCTGACAACAAGCTTATTTTTTCATTACCGGCCTTTGTCTGATCCAAGGCACTAAATAAAACTGAAAAATCTCTCATGCCTGAACCTCCTCATCATGGCTTTCGCCAAAGCGTGTTTCAAGCACTCCGGCATCAAGCCCCTTATCTGTCAGCCACCTTGAAAATATGGCGGAGTAGCCATGGGTCACCAGTACGCGCCCGGCACCTGTAGCCATAACGGCCTCATTCAAGCCTTTCCAGTCGGCATGGTCTGAAAGAACAAAGCCGCGGTCGGCCGGCATTCTGTTTTTTGCGCCCCTTATGGCCATCCAGCCTGAGCAAAAGGCAAGCGCAGGATTTTTAAAACGATTCAGCCAGGGATTTCCCATCACCGAACCGGTTGCCAGCACCAGTGCGCCTGAATAGTCATGCTGTTTATCGCGTTCAATGGCTTTCAGTTCGGGTAAATCATAGCCGTGGCTGCGAAGCGTATCGTTTACCGCAAGAACGGAGCTGTGTGCATAAACCGGGGCATCAGCGGGTAAAAGCCCCCTTACAAGTCTTTGCATCTTTCCAAGCGCGTAGCCCATCAGCACGGATGTTTTTCCGATCGCGCGGTTTTGATTCCACCAGCCGAGAATTTCGTCCATAATTTCCTGTTGGCTTTGCCAGCGATAAACAGGCAGGCCAAAGGTTGATTCTGTAATGAAAGTATGACAGGTTACCGGCTCAAACGGAGCTGCAAACCCATCATTTTCAAGCTTATAGTCGCCACTCACCACCCATATTTCACCCTGGTACTCAAGCCGTATTTGTGCAGATCCTATAATATGGCCTGCAGGATGCAGCGAAATTCCAACACCATTGATGAGTATTTTCTCATTGTAATCAAGCGTCTGAAGATGAATCTGACTGCCAAGCCTCAATCGGAGGATGGCTTCGGAGTCAATGTGAGCAAGATAATTTCGACTTCCGAAACGGGCATGGTCGCTGTGGGCATGGGTAATAATTGCCTTATCGACTGCTCTCCAGGGGTCAATAAATACATTGGCCTGACGGCAAAATAATCCCGAAGGTGTGAGTTCAAGCAACGGATATCTTGACATATAGCTACCTGCAAACAAGTGGGCATCAGGATTTGTTTTTCAAGTTGTTAAACTGCCTGAAAAAGCATTTCTGAGTTGTATAAGTTAACAATTGATAAGCAAAAAAAGGTGTTTATTGGTGGCTTGCTTTGTTATCATTAATTTCGAAACATTTATTTTCGCCAAGAAACCGGCAAATCTGTTCAATAGATTTCATGCAAATTAACTTAAAAAACTGATGATCATTCTCGGAATTGCACTCCATGCGATGGGCGGCATCGCTGCTGCGACTTGTTATATTTCTCAGAAAGGCGCACCAAACTGGTCGTGGCAAACCTATTGGATTGTGTTTTGCGTGGTGGCCTGGTTGCTGATGCCACTGGGCGTTTCACTGCTCACAGTACCAGACCTTGCTGCAGTGCTGCTTGAAACCCCGCGGGAAATGGCCTTTAAAGTATTTCTTTACGGAGCGTTATATGGATTTGGCGGTATGGCCTTCGGACTGGCCATACGCAGTATTGGTTTTTCGATGACCTATGGAATGGCGATTGGTATTTCAGCTGTATTTGGCACAGTGGTACCTCAGCTTTTAGATGGAACGCTGATTGGAAATTTCCAAAAACCGGGTGGAATGCTGGTACTTACGGCATTTATCCTTTCGATGATAGGGGTAGCCGTATGCGGCCTTGCTGGTTTTTTAAAAGAGCGTGAACTTATCGCTAAAAGTGGTAGTAATACCGGCTTTAATATGAAGAAGGGTATATGGCTGGTAATACTCGCCGGCATTCTTTCAGGGATTTTCGGTGTGGGCGCTGCCGCAGGTTCGCCCATTGATGCTCTTGCCAGCAGCCATGGAGCTGTTTCAGGTTTTGCCGGATATCCGAAATATATTTTTCTTACCGGCGGCACATTGTTAACCAATCTTATCTGGTGGCTTATCGTAAGCGTGCGAAGCGGAACACTGCGAGAATTTATTCAGGTTCCGGTTAGGGAAAACGCTAAGAAGGATGAAAATACAACTGCTGCAAATGGTGTTTCTAAGCGCAAAACCAATGGGAATTTGGCATTTTATTACCTGATGGCTGCGATAGGGGGGATGTTGTGGTTCATTCAGTTCATTTTTTATGAGTTGGGTCATGCCGACATGGGTAACTTTAAATTCATCAGCTGGGGTATCCACATGGCAATGCTGGTTTTTTTCAGTTTTATTGTGGGACTGATTTTCCGCGAGTGGCAAAACTGCAGGCGCCAGACCATTGCTGTGCTGATCGCAGGCCTTTTAATTATGGTTGCGTCATTTGCGCTAACTACTTATGGCTCAATAGCGGGAGAAAGCACTGCTGTAGAAACAACTTCACCTGAATCCCTGCAAACGCATTAAAAACAAATCATGAACGAAGATTTCGCTCCAGCCACACTCAACCGACCAGCTGAGTATCTCGACTATAGCCTAACCGGCGAAAATTCTGTCAATGCTATTGAAAAAGGTCTGGCTGAAGCCGACTGGTACCAATGTCCGGTGCCCCGCGCAGAGCTGCGAAAACTCCTTGAACGTCGCGACGGACCTGCAATTCGTGATACAATACTCTGGTTTGCCCTGCTCGGTCTAACAGGATGGGGAACGGTTGCACTCTGGGGCACGTGGTGGGTTATACTGCCTTATGCGGCCTATGCCATACTTTATGCTACAGCATCAGATTCACGCTGGCATGAGGCAGGCCATGGAACGGCTTTTAGAACCGACTGGATGAACAATGCTCTTTATGAGCTCGCCTCATTTATGGTCATGCGAGAATCAGTGCCCTGGCGCTGGAGTCATAACCGGCATCACAGCGACACCATTATCGTTGGCCGTGATCCGGAGATTCAGATTCCGCGACCGCCAAAGCTGTGGGATCTTTTCCTCGCGCTCTTCGCGATCGGTGTTTACAGGAATTATTTCCCCGGTGTTTTTAGACATGCTGCCGGTATCATTACGCCTACCGAAAAAACCTATATCCCGGAATCAGCGTTCTCCAGAATCACTCGAAATGCCCGGATAATTATTGCCGCTTATGCACTGACCATAGTGCTTTCAGTTGTTCTGAAAAGCTGGATACCGGTTTTCCTGATCATCCTGCCACATTTCTTTGGTACCTGGCTGATGATCATCCACAACATTCCACAGCATGCAGGTCTCGCAGAAAATGTACTCGATCACCGGCTTAACTGCCGCACCGTTTATATGAACCCCGTCAGCCGCTTCATCTACTGGAATATGAATTACCATTTGGAGCACCACATATTTCCGCTGGTACCGTTCCATTCTATTCGCAAGCTTCATGAGCTGATCAAAGCCGATTGTCCACCGCCATACCCTTCGATTCTTTCAGCCTGGCGTGAGATTTTACCTACGCTGATTCGTCAGAAAAAGGATCCTGCCTACTATGTAAAGCGCAGGTTACCGGCGCCAAAAGAAAGAATGATTGAAGGGCTTATTAAAAGTGATGAAAAGCCGGATGCCGATGGCTGGCTCAAGGTATGTTCTGAAACAGAACTCAGCAAAGAGGATGTGCTTCGTTTCGACCATGACCGAAAAACGTTCGCCATCATCCGCGATGCAGAAGGCCGGTTCTACGCCACTGATGGTATTTGTACACATGGTAACACACACCTTGCGGGAGGCTTGGTGAAAGGAGGCATTATCGAGTGCCCCAAACACAACGGCCGATTCAACCTTGCAGATGGCTCGCCCGCCCGCGCTCCGGTTTGTCGTGGACTTTCAACTTACCCAATACAGGTGCGCAAGGGGCTGATTTATCTGAATGTGGCAAATCCCGGTGGGGCAGGAGCCCGCCAGCAAAAAAGCCGAACCCTGCGTATTGTGAGCACAGTGTGCATCTCTACTTTTATTCGCGAGATTGTTCTGGAGCCGGCAGACGGCGTTCTTTCATTCGAACCCGGCGACTATCTTCAATTTGCCATACCTGCTTACAATGAAATTGCTTA
>JBIICM010000073.1:0-11784 GCA_044238875.1 Flavobacteriales bacterium
AGGCTCGGATGGTAAGGTAAGAACAGGCCGCATTATTGTTTCGGCCACCGGAAAATACAGAAAGTCCGGAACAGTAATCACCCTGCGCTCTGACAATTATTCTGTGAATGGAAATGTGGTAAGCGGTTACAGACGGATTACCAATACAGGACCCAACCAAAGCGGTCAACCCACAGCCAACACTGAAGTTGATGGAAGTATTGCCCTTGCCAATAATGGCGGCACCATTACCTGGAAAGCCAATCGTAACTGGACATGGACAGCAGGATATGCCACGAAACTGGTGCTATCCGATGATGAAATCAGTCTCTCAGGAAGCTCCAGTGGTACAGGTCCCAATGGTGGTTCATGGTCAACGCAGATAAACACCCCACTGCTCTACAAAAGAAGCTGTCATCAGGTAGTTAGCGGAACACTTACCATTAAACCATCTGCAAAACCTGAAAGATTTGTTGATTTTGGTGAAGGCTTTTGTGATGGCACAGTTAAAGTTACCATCAATAATAAAACCTACACCATACAGATAAAATAAGCTGATAAACAACTCAACTGATCAAAAGAGGCGACGCTCAGTCGCCTTTTTTGTTGGGGTAACGTTTATTCCTAAATTAGCCGCCGAATCAGTGAGCCGCCCAAGAAAAATAACGTTTTTATTTCTGTTTGCCTGCTTATTTTCGGCCTGTAACAGGGACGAATCAACGAGCTGGGATGCCGATTTACTCTTACCGCTGGTGGAAACTGAATTGAGCATTGAACAGGTCATTGCTGACAGTTTACTGGAAGTTCAGCCCGGAGCTCCCCTTATCTTCAGATTCAGTAAAATGCTGAGTTTTTTTCCATCCGATTCAGTGTTTAAAATTCCCGATACCACCATTTCTTCCGCCTTCTCGATTCCGATACCTGTTACCCTTCCGGCAGGCTTTCAGCTATACAATATCAATGACCTGATCAGGTTTAACCTTGGCAAGGCGCGCATTACCGAAGCAGTTATCGAGGAGGGAGATTCGAAACTTACCATCAACAATTTTATCGGAGAAAAAGTGTTCTTTGATTATGCTATACCTAGGGCTTCACTTGATGGCATAAGTCTCAACTATTCAGGCATTCAGATTGATTCCTCGCTGGCAGGAAACCCTTCGGTTATGATTATTGATACCCGATTCAACGGGTACAGACTGAATCTGAAAGGTGACCAAAATAATCAGTTCAACAGACTTAAAATCAGCCTCAACGCAAGGTTAAATCCGGCCGGAAAAGGTGTAAGTGTATCCGGCAACAAAACCCTGATCTCTTACAGTACAACCTTCACCGGTTTAAAACCGGCCTATGCCAAAGGTTACCTTGGTAATCCCTATTTTGAAAATACCGATAGTATTGATTTTAGTTTTTTGCAAAAATTTGAAGGCCATATTGAGCCTGAAAAAGTTCAGTTTGACTTTTCGGTCGAAAACGGCATAGGAGCTGATCTGGGCTTTAACATTATGGAGCTAAAGGCCATCAACAGCAAAACAGGAGCAAATGCTGCTCTGAGCAACCCAATAATCGGAAAGACCCAGTATGTGAGCAGAGCCAGAGATGTGGCCCAGCAACAAAAGCCCTACACAGCCGGTAAATATGATTTTTCAGTAAGCACTGATAACTCAAATATCAGAAACCTGATTGCCCTGCTACCTGATAGATTCTTTTATAAAGCCGGTATTCAGATCAATCCGCTGGGTGACATCAGCAGCGGAAATGATTTTGTTTATTCATCCAGTAACGTGAATATAAAAGTCAATGGGGAAATTCCGCTGAATGTGAGCGCTAATTCACTTCGGTTTACTGATACACTTGAAACAGAAGCGCTCCGGCTTAGCCAGTTGGATGAGCTGCAGGCAGGTTCTTTCAGACTGGTTGCTGAGAACGGTTTCCCCTTTCAGATGAAGGCGGAGATTATTTTGCTGGATGAAAAGAAGCAATGGATCAGAAGTTTTTTGGCGAATGAGCAGATTAGCCCGGGTGCAGTTGATCAAAATAAAATTGTAATTGCACCCGGTAAATCAACCCTTGAAATAGGATACCAGGCAGTGCTAAAAAGTCAGCTCGAACGAACGCGCTACATTGTTTTAAAAGCAGCAGTGAACTCCGTTCCGCAAAATGAATTTCTTCCGCTGCTTGCTGGTTATAAACTGAAATTGAAATTAATCGGCGACGGTATTTATCGCGTAAAAGTCAGGTAGATCAGCATCAAATGCGTACATTTATTTTCATTAGCCTGTTATTTATTTCACAGATCAATGCTGTATTTGCTGTGAAGACAGACAGCCTTATTAATAGAAGTATCTGGTGGAGCTCATTTAAGCCGGATGGTTCAGGCAACTTTTTAAAAAGTAATTTTGAAGGTATTTTTAACAGTACAGCGATACAATCTGAAATTTCAAACGCTTTTTTGTTCCGTAATTTCATTGATAAGAATGCCATTGATAAAGCCTCCGGAAAACTTAAGGAAAACAAGAACCTGGCCGGAGGGGGAATTTCGGCTGATCTTGGTTTTTTCTGGACGCCAAATGAACAATGGAAAAATGAAGGCAACTTCGCAGGGATCAGCTACGAACTTCATCAGCAGGTTTCACTGCAATTTAACAGCAACCTGTTCGACCTGATAATGCGAGGCAATGGACCCTATGCCGGAACCTTGAAAAATTTTGATAACCTTTATGCATATCAGATACAATATCAGATCATTAAAGTGCATTACCTTCACCAAAACAAACATTCGCTTTTTCGTGTTTCAGCGGGTTTGGCAAAGGGCGATTTTTTCAGCAACATCAGGTTGGGAAAAGCCTCTGTTTTTACTGAATTTACCGGCGAATATCTCGATATTGAACTACAGGGAAATGTTTTCAGAAGTACTCGGTCAAACAACAGTATAAAGCGCTTCGCCCCATCGGCAGGTCCGGTGCTTGATCTTGCCTACAGTCGTTCGTTCGGTATTTTTTTCGCCGAATGTTCAGTTGTCAACCTCGGATTTATCAAATGGAACAAACAAAGCACTTCCTATTTACCTGACACAATGCTTAGATATTCAGGAATCAGGATTGATGACATCTTTAACTGGGATGCCGGCCAGTCACTTACCGATACCATTCAAACAAGGCTGCTCGGAGCAGCGCGAACCGGAGAAGAAATGGCCTGGATTCCGGCAAGAATCAGTGGAAATTTGCAGTGGAAATCAGCCGGAAACTTAGGTTTGAGTGTTGGCTTCAATCATTTGTTTGTGCCCGGCTTCAGATTACAGAAAATATGCGCCATTCAGTTTGAGAAAAATACCGGAGGCACTAACATGGCTGGAATCAAACTGGGGCTGATTCAGGGTGGTTTCGGTAACTGGAATACCTTTATTCAGCTGATTCTGCTCCAAAACAAAAGGCATGCGCTACTGATCGGAACTTCAGCCAATGAAGGATGGATCAATCCTAAATCGTGGAAGGGAAATGGATTACTTTTCAGCTATCAATGGAAACTTTGAACTACCTTAAGATTGTTTTCCTTGCATTCACAATCTCGCTCTGGCAGACAGGATTTTCACAAAACTTCTGCATAGGTCTTGGCGAACCTGGCCTTAGCAATTACAGTCACGATATCAGGCAGTGCGATGGCGGCTATCTTCTTGCCGGCGCATCAGGTTCGGGCAATGGCAATGCCCTGCTGATTAAAATTTCAGAAGCGGGCAAAGTGCTCTGGAAAAAGAACTTTGGCGGTGAAGGGCTGGAAACAGGATACAGGGTTGCAGTGGTGCCCGATGGATTTATTCTGCTTTGCCGCTTTCAGCCTGATACAGGCGGAAGCTTTGGAAGTTGGATCCTCAAAACCGACACAAGCGGCAACCCGGTCTGGAACAAATACATTGTCGCTGAACAATGGGAAATCCCTGAGGGACTTACCGCACTTTCTGATAGTGGTTTTGTATTATTATCAACAAGATACAACACTTCACGTGATGTAATACTTCGCCGATTCAATGCAGCCGGTGATGTAATTTGGGAAAAGGGGTTGATCAGGCCTGCAGATGAACGTGGGGTGGATCTTTTACTTGCGAAAAATGGCAATCTGTACGTTGCCGGTGAGGTTGAAAACGGACAAACAGATATACTTTTTGCTGCCTTTAACCTCAACGGTGATAGTTTATTCAGCAAAATAAGCGGGAGTATTTACAATGATAATTGCTCAGGAATTACCGAGCACAGTTCGGGTAAACTGGCGATCTCAGGTACCACCTATCCGGGCGATGGCACCGGAAAACTGCTGTTACTCAGGTTTACTGAGGAGGGTACTGAAGATCTGAAAATTGTACAACTGGGCGATCTGGATTTCAAAATTGGCCGGATAGCATGGAATGATACTAACCTGTATTTTATCCCCTTCACATTGAAACTGGAAAACAATGCAAACCTTACAGGTTATTATGAGTTTGATGAAAATATGAATTTTCAGTGCAGTGTTAAACTTGAAGGTCAGCCGGCCTCCTACTCCTCTGCCATGATTGCAGGCCGAAACAATACCGCACTGATGACCGGAGAAACTGAAAATCCGGTTCCTTCTCTTCCGCAGATTTATGTGATAAAAGCTGGGACCGGTTGTGTATCTCCGCCCATAACCCTGAGTTTGAATAAACAGATCAGCGCTGCAACGGTAAATCTTTATCCTCATCCGGCCGATGCTGAACTTAATATTCAATTACCTGAAAACACAAGTATAGGCGATGTTAAAATCAGTATGTCAACAATTTCTGGCAGCATTTTTTTTCCATCATGGATAAAAAATGAGCAGGGCATTAAGGTGTTTACAGACGCTTTACCCCCCTCCGTTTACCTTTTAAAAATTGAAACAGTGGCAACGGTTTATCACGCAAAAATCCTTATTTCACGATGATCAGCCGTCTTAAAGGGTTCATCAGGAATACTTTATGGCTGCTGCACCTTGATATAACGCAAAATCTGCGCTATGACAGGGCTACCCAGAAAATTATGCGTAAGGTACTTCGGCCCGAAAGCAATTGCATTGACGTAGGTGCGCATAAAGGCGAAATACTGGAACAAATTTTAAAGCTTTCACCTTTGGGCCGCCATCTCGCCATTGAACCTATTCCGGCAATGGCAAAGAGCCTGTCGGAAAAATTTTCGGGTAAACCCTGCGAAATTCTTCGTTGCGCTGTCAGCAACTTTAGCGGAAAAACAAATTTCCATGTGGTGAAAAACGCTCCTGCCTATAGCGGCCTCAGGCAAAGAAAGTATGCGACCGATCGCCCTGAAATCGAAACCATTGAAGTTGAAGTAAATACGCTCGATACCTTGTGGCCCGGAGACCTAAAGTTAGATTTGATTAAACTCGATATTGAGGGTGGTGAGCTGCATGCACTTGAAGGCGCCAGTGCAATAATGCACAGGTACAGACCTTATGTTATTTTTGAATTCGGACTGGGCAGCGCGGAGTTTTATGAGAGTACACCGGCAAAGATGTTTAATTTTTTTAAAACCGCCGGAATGTGTCTTGAAGTGCTGGACCATTGGGCCGAAAACAGTAAAGGCCTTGATAGGGAAACTTTTATAAGGTATTTTCGCGAAAAATCCGCCTACTATTTCATCGGATTTCGCTGTGAAAAATGAAGCCTCTTGTAGTATTTCTGTTGCTTTTCATTTTTATTGTTCCATCAGCATTTGCCCAGCGCGGACAGGTTGACAGTATTCGTGTTTCGGGCCGGAGGATTCTTAATGAATACACCATACTGAAAGCTGATGCAGAAGCCGGATCATCCGAATTAGTAATAACTGACACTACATTAAACCGTCTGGGCAGATTTTCTGGTCCTTTAAAAGCGGGCGACCTCTTACTAATTCTACAATTGCAGGGCGCCGAAATAGCGGCTGATCAGGGGCCTGAATGGGGAGCGGTTACCGGTTACAGAGGTGCCGGAAATTATGAATGGACAGAGGTGAAGGATATTTTGCCAAATGGCCGCGTCAGGCTGAACTGTGAACTAAAATACACCTATCTGACTGCAGGCAAATCACAGGTGGTGCGGGTTCCGAGGTATAAAAAAGTGATACTCTCAGGCAATTCAGTTATTGGCGGAGATGTTTGGGATGGCGAAAAAGGAGGGGTGATTGCCCTGGAAATTTCTGATGCGCTTAAAATGGAAGCAGGGTCAGCGATTGATGCCGGAGGGATAGGCTTCAGGGGTGGCAAAGTGATGTATGGTACCCCCGAATGGGCTGTTAGCCGATATGCTTCAATCCAGGCCTCAAAGGGCGCAGAAAAAGGAGAGAGCATAGCTGGCTGGGGAGATGATTATACCCAATATGGCGGTAAATATTGTCGGGGAGCTGCAGCCAATGGTGGCGGCGGCGGTAATGCACACAACTGCGGTGGTGGTGGCGGCGCCAATGGCGGACAAGCCTTATCATGGACGGGAAATGGCAATCCAGACACGTCGAACCCAACCTGGAAGCAAGCCTGGGAACTTGAGGCAACAGGATTTTCAGCGCACCGATCAGATGGAGGTGGAAAAGGTGGGTACAGCTTTTCAGGGGTGAATAACAATGCGCTTACTGTTGGGCCCGGCATACAGGCATGGGATGGCGACTGGCGCAGAAACAACGGTGGTCTTGGTGGCCGTCCGCTGGATGATAACGGCTACCGACTTTTCGCCGGAGGTGGAGGCGGTGCCGGCGATGCAAATGACAATGCCGGTGGAGGCGGTGGAAACGGTGGTGGCATCATTGCCATTCGTTGCTACGGAACCATAACGGGTACAGGAAAAATAGCAGCCAATGGCGCAAACGGTTCAAATGCCGGAGGAGGAACCATCAACGGTAAAGACGGAGCGGGAGGCGGTGGTGGCGGCGGATCCATACTACTTGCCCTTGCAAAACCTGCAGATTCGGGAATAACCATAGAGGCCAAAGGAGGCCGGGGTGGTAACCAGGATGTATTGCCCTTAATTTTTGAAGGAGAGGGACCAGGTGGCGGCGGCAGCGGAGGAAGGGTGTACATGCCTTCTTCGGGTTTAACTGTAAATGTTTCCGGCGGATCAGGCGGCACAACCGATTCAAGGGGCTTTACGGAGTTTCCGGCCAACGGGGCCACAGGCGGCGGTAAGGGAAGCATCGTAACGCGGCCCTGGCTGGATGGCCTGAGTGCCCGTCAGGATACACTTTGTTCTCCGGGTACGGCACAGCTCGTTGCAATGCCCAACGGAGCTCAGGATTTTTTCTGGTCCGACAGGCCGGGAGGCGAAGTTATTTCAACAAGCGACACCCTGCGTGTAGAGGTTCAAAGCGATACAACCTTTTACCTATCCAGTTGCAAAGCTGCTGAAACCCTTCCAGTAAGCGTTGTTTTTACCGGTCCACCTGCTGCAGATGCGGGTAATGATACCACCGCATGCAAAGGATTAGGCATCAGGTTAAACGGCAAGGGAAATGGCATTTTAGAATGGCTGGGGCCAGGCATTACCCAGCCGAATGTGGCTGATCCATTGATTTTTCCGGATACAGCAACCGCTTATGTGCTCAATGTTACCAGTCCTTATGGTTGCAGCAACAACGATACCGTGGTTGTTTCCCTGAGCACCTACAAGCAACCTGAATTTACCTATGAGCAGATCGGTAACTACGCAGTTAAGTTCAGGGTTGATTCATTGTCAGGCCAGCAATATCGCTGGTTGATTCAGGATAACCGGTACGATGGTAAACAATGCCTGCATGATTTTCCTTATGACGGAAATTACGAAGCCGCATTGATAACAATTCATCCCTGTGGCACAGATACGTTAAAGTTTCAGGTAAAGGTGGTAAAAGTTGCCTTGATAGGAGCATTACTCAAGGTAAACAGCTTAAAAATATACCCCAATCCGGCTGAAGCATTCATCAGGATTTTACCCGGAGAAGAAAGTCCGGTGCCTTTCCTATTAAGGCTGTTCGACACTGCCGGGCGGCTATGGGTAAAAGTCAATGGCAGGTTTGCACCCGACTACCTGCTCCCGACAGCATCATTGCCCCCCGGTGCATATCTGCTGGAAGTTCAAACAGATAAGTATCTTTACCGCAGCATATTTTTTCATTAAACAACTTTTACAAAACGCATGTTCGCAACGGGAGAAAGCAGACTAAACTGGGTGTACAGGGTATTATTACTTGCTGTTATCGGAACTTTAATTCTGGCCTCAAAAGTATGGATTACAGACCGGAACTTTCCGCTGGTTCCCCTGTTTGGGTGGATACCCTCTATCCCGTCACCGCTCGATAAGATTATTTATTACGTGCTGGTTGTTTTGTGTATTTATCAGGTGGTAAGCCTTGAGAATTTAAAAACGCGAAAAATTCTCACAGGAATTTATATTTCCCTCCTGTTACTCGATCAGATGCGCTGGCAGCCCTATAATGTGCATTATATGCTCATGCTTATCGGGTTTCTATATTATCCGGCGCGGTCAGAAGAATTGCTGAATGTTTTCAGATTTATGCTGATTACTTTCTTTATCTGGACCGGCATACAGGATTTTAATCAGGTTTTTGCAGACAAGGTTTATCCGCAGGTTTGGTCAAAAAATCTGGCTGAAAAGTTTCCCTACAGCATGGAAGGATACATCACCGGAAGCGGATACCTGTTTGCTTTGCTTCATATTTTAGCAGGTATTGGGCTGCTCATTCAGCGTTTCAGAAAAATATCCATGTTTCTCGGCATCTTTATTCACCTGTTTCTATTTTATGGCGCTGACCCATTCGGAAGTAACGTAAACCTTGTAGCGCCGCTGTACAATCTGATTTCTGCGGTATTTTGCTTTATTCTGTTTTATGATGCCTCATTTGATTTCAAAGCGCTCTTCTGGTCAAAAAAATTCAGGTATCAACAGGTTTGTGTAATCTTTTTTGCCGGCCTTCCAATACTGAGTTTTCTGGGTATTTATGACCGGATGCAAAGTTTTAACATGTACTCTGGAAAGGGCTGGTATGCAAAAATATATGTTACCGAAGCACTGGTTGAGAAGTTACCTGAGGGCATGAAAAGGTATGTTGACCGGCCTTTCGGATCAGAGCCTTATATTGAAACTACCTACTGGGCGTGGAAAGAACTGAAGGTATCTCCCTATAATGAGAAGCGGGTGTATGTAAGGCTTCAAGAGTATATCTGCTCATTTGCAGAGGGTGATTGCCAGTCCAGAATTGAGTTTTACACCTACTGATTTTTGGGCAGCTATGGCTTCCTTGTTAGCTGCTCTTTTTATTAGGGTGCTTTGTTCAAAATGAATCGCAGAACGGTTAATAGAGCGGAATTTTAACGGTTAACAACTGACACTGCTACCTTTGCCAATCCGCGGTCAATGATTCCGATTTTTCTGGCGGCAGCGGGGCTTAAATCAATTATCCTGTTTTTCCCCTTCATACCCCGGTCGTTAATAGTCACAACTACCGATTTGCCATTTCGAAGGTTTGTTACTTTAACCCTTGTGCCAAACGGCAACTTTTTATGTGCGGCAGTCATGCTATCAACATGAAATAGCTGACCACTGGCCGTTTTTCTTCCATGGAATTTTTTACTGTAATAGCTTGCAATGCCTGTATCAGCTTTTTCTATGCCCTGGGCTGAAGACCTTTTTTGAAAAACGCCGATCAGCAGAACAAGCAGTATAAATATACGTTTGTGCATAAACAATGATAATCAAATTTCCACTTGGTCGATAATTATCTTTCAAATCCGATTTTTGCACTGAAATGACGGCAAGAATTTTAATTACGGGAGCCTCTGGGCTTATAGGGTCGCACATACTGCTCAGGTTCAGCATAGAAGGCCTGCCACTGCGGGCAGTAGTCAGAAATAAGCGGGAAGCAATTGCAGACATCCGTAAAATTGCCTCCCTCTATTTTGATCTGCCGGATAACCTGCTTGAGCATGTTGAATTTGTGGAAGGGGATCTCACCGAGCCGGGCTTCCTGCAGGATGTGTTTGAGAGTGTTTCAGCTGTGGTGCATGCCGCCGGCATGGTTTCGTTCAGAAAAAAAGATTGTGCCCGGCTTGATTTGTTGAATAACAGGTTAACGGCCGATCTGGCGAATGAGGCCCTTGAAAAGAAAATCAGCTGGTTTTGTCACATCAGTTCAGTGGCTGCATTTGGTAAAACGCTGACGCCAGAAATTGATGAAACTGTTTTTTGGAAACAGCCTGTTTCGCCCAGTTGCTATGCGATTTCAAAGTATGGCGCTGAACGTGAGGTGTGGAGAGCTTATGAAGAAGGTCTGCCTGTTGTGATATTTTGTCCTACAGTAGTGGCGGGGCCATCTTTCAGGCAAGGAAGAAACCATCTGGCAAATGTGTTCAGTCTGCTTCAGAAAAATCTAAGGTGGTATCTGCCGGGGCAGGCAGGCTATGTTGATGCACGGGATGTGGCGGATGCGGTATGGTTTGCTTACAGGCATCAGATAAACGGTGAAAAATTCATTTTAAACGCCACTCATCTTACCCACCGGGATTTTTTAGCGATTTGTGCGGATGCTTCAGGATTGAGGGCTCCGAAAAAGATGTTGCCCTTATTGCTGCAAAAAACCATGGCTGTATTGGGCAGCACGCTTCATTTAGCTGGCATTGATACTGTTTTGCCGGATAAATCAATGTTAAAGGTTATCACAGGAAGTAATGTCTATAAAAACAACAAATTTATTGAGCGTTCAGGACTGCAATACCGCGACATACGAGCTGCGGTGAAGTTAATGGCCCTTGTGTTTGAAGGCAAAGACCTACCTGAATTGAATGCTCAAAAACCAGGCTGGTAAATGCGTACAGCTACTTTTTCAAGCTCATCGCGGTAAAAGTTAACCTTTTTTAAACGGGGAGTTATGAAGCCCTGCGTCTGATCATTGAAATTAACTGATTGAGGATTGCTGCTATGGCCTCCGGGAATAATAGTATATGCATTTACTTTTCTTCCGAATTCAACAACAGCAACGAAACTATTGCCACTGATACCGTATTGTCTCACCGCCCCCCGGGGTTTTATGCCATCGCAGGTGGCCAGTGAACCCCAGAATGCGCTGGCGAAGGGCACTGGAAACGATGGTTTGGCATCGCTAAAACTTTCATCGGCCGCACCGGTAATGCGTTGAAAGCGATTCAATTCGCCCCAGGGTGTCCGCCAGTTTCCAAAATCCTTTTCAAGGCTGCGCATGGTTTCAATTAGCAGCCGTGTTATGATTGTATCGGCAGTTTGGTTTGCCATCATGTTCATGATTGCCAGGTCATCCATCGGTGGTAAATATTTTTTTTTTTGCCTGGTGAACTCATACAGGCGCAGCCCCCACCCTATCGCCAGTGTTGTGGCAACTGAGTTTGCAGACCAGGTAGCATCCCATGGTTCAAAAACTGTGTAGGCCTCTTTGAGCATACGATGCTCATCAGCATCACTCACTGCAACAGATTTAATGGCCTCCATCAACGCCGGAATAAGAATTTCAAAAGCGGGTAAACTACGATTGTAGGCTATACCAATAAATTCATCCAGTGAAAGCACTGAGTCGGCATCCAGCTGCCTTATGGCATTAACAGCACGAAAGTTCTGGTTGGCAGAACCCATGTAATCAGGATAAACAGCCGGCAGCTTTACGTTGTTTCCAGCTGCATAATAGGGACTTGAATTGCAATTCTGCAACCATCCGTTTGGCGGGTTCTTAAACTGAATGATTTCGCTGAGCTCGTGGGTTCCCTGCCAGTCATTGTCAGGATCAGATCCGTTTAATAGTCCGCGGGTTTTTA
>JBIICM010000074.1:0-11725 GCA_044238875.1 Flavobacteriales bacterium
CCTTGCCCCTGCATTTCGTATGGTGAAATTGTTGTTCAGCTGGGGCTGCAATGTATTGCTCACCAGATTGCGGCCTTCGTTATAGCTCAGGGTGAAATCAATTTTCTCATTGATGTTGCTTGCCACGACTAAACCTCCTGAATATCCGCTGTTATTTGTTTGGTTGATCTGTCCGTTGACCATACCCGGTGTTTTGGTGTAATTGAGTCCGGCCTGCAGGTTAAGGTTGCTGCGTAAGAATTTAATGGGAAGGCTGTAGGTGAGGGTTGACCGCATACTGATAAATCCATTGAGGTTGACTGGGCGCGTTAGTTGGGCGCCGTTAAGCAAACGGATGCCTTCAGGCAGTACCGTATCAGTTTTTGCCAGGGTGATTGAATTGGCGATATAGCGATTGGTAAGTGTTCCATTCACATTCAGGAAAAGAGATCGGCTTGTTTCAATACCGGAAGTTCCAAAACGGAGATTGATGTTGTGTGAATAGTCCTGACGCAGGTTGGGATTGCCCGTACTGAGTTGCAGTGGATTGCTGTTGTCAACTACATTCTGTAACTGATTGATATAGGGCGTGTAGTTACCGGCTCTATAAAATATGCGTAAGTTGGTACTTCTGCTGAACTTGTAATTAAGCATTCCCATAGGCAAAAGGTTACGGAAGGTAATGCTGATCTTTTGGCTGAATGGGAAAGTTTGCAGACCCTCAAGCAGCAGTTGCTCTGCACCCAGATTGCCCATCAGGGTTAATTTCTTCGTCTGCACTCGAAGGCCGGCAGTTGCGCGGTGCGTATTCATAGTTTTTATGAAGCGGTTCGACAGCAGCGAGTCGATTACCGGCAAATTAGCGCCGGAAGGATTATTTACGTTTGTGACCCTTTCGGAGGTGCCAATCGTTTTTGAAGGAGCATAAGTAATGAAAAGCTGAAGAAACTTTGAGAGGGGTTCGGTGTAGGTGAGGTTACCTGAAAAGGTTCTGCTGTTGAAATAGTTTTCTCCACGCTGATTAAGATTCAGTGTATCGATAATATTTCCGCCAAGGCGGGAAGTATTCTCTGCATTTAGACGGTTCTCTCCATATTTTTCCTGGGTATCGGCATTCAGAAGCAATGAGATGGTTCTGCCGGTTTTTTTAAATTTATGCCTGAGCAAAAGGTTGTGCCCTATACTGTAACCGTTGTTATCATTCAGATTTTTGTTTTGTGAGCGGCTTTGCTCCAGCGAGGCCTGTAGTGCAAGGCCATTGGTGGTATTGCCGCTTCTGTTACCCTGCCAGCTGATGCGCGGCGTATAAATCAGGGAGTTTGTACTGTCAATATTCAGCTCTACCCGGAGATTCAATCGGTGGTTGAGGTTATTGCTCCATGAATCGGCTGTTTCACTGTAACGACGACTGGTAGTGTCGGCACCAAAAAAGTTCCGGCTAAGGTCTTTTTCGGTATTGTTACCACTGTTGTTAAAGAAATAGCTTCCGGTCAAAAGGTTACTTTTTCCGAGTGAGTCACTGAAATTAACGCCAAGGGCGTTGGTGCGGTTGATGCCGTTTTGCTGACCCACCATGAAATTGGAGGGGTCGTTGGCGCCCGGTGCCACACCCATGATTCTGTTCATGCGATTTTTTTCTCCACCTCCGCCTGCATTACCTGCTGTTAGCCCGAGGAGGTCTTCTCCCGCAAAATTCTGCTGGTTTATGTTGTTGCTCTGGCTGAGCAGTGTGAGTCTGCGTGACCCGTTAAAACGGTTGTAAACAGCACCTGACTGGTAGCGTTCGTTGAATCCGCCACCTGCATAAAACTTACCGAATGTGGCATTTTTTAAGCCCCCGCCCCTTGTAACAATGTTCATGGTTTTGCGGGTATTGCCGTCATCAAAACCTGTGAATTGCGCCTGATCACTGAGCCGGTCAAAAAACTGAATTTTTTCAACCACTTCGGCGGGAATGTTCTTTACAGCGGAAGAAACATCTTCACCGAAAAATTCCTTTCCGTCAATCAGCACCTTTTTTACCTCTTCGCCCTGTGTTTTTACCTTGCCATCCTCAATTGTTACCCCCGGCATTTTCCTGATCAGATCTTCGGTGCTGGCATCCCGGTTTACCTTAAAAGCATTTGCGTTCAATTCGGTGGTATCACCTTTTTGGGTCGCCCGGATCTGCATGCCTTCTATGGTCACACTTTTTAAATTCTCAGCGGTATTTTCAAGTAGGAAGTTAACCTCATTCTGACCCTGAATGAGGTTGATTGTTTTAAAAACGGTTTTATAACCCAGAAATGCGGCTTTAACAATCAGAAGGCCCGGATTCAGGTTACTGATAAGGTATCGTCCATCAGCCCCCGTGTTAGTGCCTGTTACAAGGGCTGAATCAACCGGATTCAATAAAACAACTGCAACCCCTGGCAGTGGTTGCCGCCCGTTTTGTTCAGCTACGCGACCAGTCAGCTGGCTTTGACTGAATAGTGCCGTAGGGCAAATAAAACTGAGTAAGAGAAAAAAACTGATTAAAAAGGGGTTACTCGTCGTACTGCTCCCTCGCGCCGTATCCTGAACCATATTCATCCTCATCATTGCTGAAACCGTCTTCCTCATCATCATTACCATAGCCGTATTCATCGTCTTCTCCGCCAGCATCCTCTCCTTCGGTTACCGCTGTGGTATTGTTGAATTCCTCAGCAAGTTTGGCAATTTCATTGTCTGTTTCCAGATCAAGATCAGAGGGGAGATCCAGCGAAATTTCATCAGGAGTTGAATCTGAAATCTCTCCACCTTCTTCTAAGTTTTCATCATCCTCATCGATACCGGCAAATGCCAGCACCTCATCCTCTTCCTCTGTTTTTTTCTTTTTGCGGCCTCTTCCGTCAGGTTCGGTGCGCTGTCGGGTTGGAATGATCAGGGTTTCCTTATACTGCACAGGCGGGGCGCCGGCCGAAGCCACCACCCGCGGATATTCAACGCGGTGTTCAGGAGACCCTATCAGCCGGATCAGTTCAATGGTGAAATTCCATTTCGCTTCAGGATCATAGGTAAACAGGAACTTCTGGTGAGGATCATCAATGAAGTCAATCAGTTCAGTTTTCGCCAGTTTGTTTTCCTCATCAAGGCGTAATTCGCCCATCAATTCCATGCTTCGCCAGTTATGATCGGCCAGATAAAAAACACCTGAATGCCTTGTATCAAAGTGTATAGACTGAAGTAATGTTTTAACAAGATCGGCAAATGTATGGTCTGATTTCAGGTCAATGTCCCTGTGTATATCATCATAATCCTCGAATGCCACTCTGAAGCGCAGAATACTCATATTTTCTGGTTTGTTATTGTTCGGTTGAATGTGTCAGCAATTTTACAGGATTCAGGCCTAGCTTTTTCCCTTCATCCAGCATAAAATGATAGGCTTCTGCAAACTCGTTGGGAATCAACCCGTCAAGAATACCCTCCCTGATTGCCGTTTTGATAATACCAATTTCCCGACCTGGGCCTATGCCAAATGTTTCCATGATGTCTGATCCGCTTATGGGAGGTTGCCAGTTCCTGACGCGGTCTTTTTCTTCAACCTCTTTCAGTTTCTGCTCAACCAGGCGAAAGTTAGAAAGATAACGTTTAACCTTATCTGCATTTTTTGAAGTAATATCAGCCCTGCAGAGGGTCATCAGCGCATCAATATCTTCTCCGGCATCAAACAAAAGTCTCCTGACAGCCGAATCTGTGACGGTTTCCTTGCTTAAAACGATGGGTCTCAAATGCAACTGAACGAGCTTTTGCACAAATTTCATTTTTTCGTTCAGGGGTAATTTGAGTTTTCTAAAAATCCCCGGCACCATGCGCGCTCCCTTGTCTTCATGGCCATGAAAAGTCCATCCGTGACCGGGTTCAAAACGCCGTGTAAGGGGTTTTGCAATATCATGCAGGATGGCCGCCCAGCGCAGCCAGAGATCATCGGTTTCCTTGCAGATGTTGTCAAGCACCTGTAGTGTATGGTAGAAATTGTCTTTGTGCCCCTTGCCGTTTAGTACATCCACCCCATGCAATGCCATCATTTCAGGAAAGATAATGGCCAGCAGCCCTGTATCAGAAAGCAATCTGAACCCTTCTGAGGGCCGTGGAGCCAAAATGATTTTATTGAGTTCATCGGCTATTCTTTCCCCTGAAACGATCCTGATTCTGTCAGAATAATCCCTTATGGCCTGCAACGACGCTTCTTCAATTTTGAAACCGAGCTGGGTAGCAAACCTTATGGCTCTCATCATTCTTAGCGGATCATCGCTATAGGTTTGTACCGGATCAGACGGGGTGCGAATAATTTTGTTTTCGAGGTCCATTAGTCCGCCAAACGGATCAACCACCTCCTCAGACCAGGGGTGCAGCGGAACGGCCAGGGCATTGATGCTGAAGTCTCTGCGGGCCTGATCTTCCTCAATCGTACCATCTTCAACGGCCGGTTTTCTTGAATTGCGGTCATAGGATTCTTTTCTGGCGCCAACAAACTCAAGATCCCAGTCACCGTAGCGGATCATCGCGGTACCAAAATTCTTAAAGACGTGCACCTGGACCTTATCACCCAGCTTACTTGCCAGATGCTCTGCAAGCTGAATACCGCTGCCTTCAACCACTACATCAATATCTTTACAGGGCCGGCCAAGTAAAACGTCTCTTACATAGCCCCCAACCAGATAGGCCGGCAGTTTTAAATCTGCAGCGGCCTGCGCAATTACCCTGAAAACGGGATCTTTTAAACTAATCTGTGCCAAACCGCCGCAAAATTAATCCTTTCAGGCATTGTTTCTCAAAAAACTGTGAGGTCTTGTTTTTGGGTGTTAAGGGGATCGGTAAAGGAACCTGCCATTTAGCAGGTAGCGCCTCTTGTGACTATCAAGTAAATGAAGTCACCGACTCCATAAAGCAACCGAAAGGGTGAGACTAAAAATTACACTTTAGATCAAACACTGTTTTATACCAAACGCTTAAATTCGTATTAGTTGGGTTAACTGGTTAAGTGGCTTGGGTTTAAAAGGCTTCAATATCATGGCCAAAGATATACACCTTGGATTAGACATTAGCCTTTGTGGTAATTTGTTGGCTGCAATTAGGAATAAGCTATATTTGCCATGAACCAAAAGGATGTGCCAGCTGAAAAATCACCTCAGATATACCGTCTTAAGATTTTTCACATGCATACATCAATAAAAATGATCTAAATTTGCTTTCCTGAAATGTTTCTGTGAGGTATGACAAAACGAATCGCCATAACCCAATCGAACTACATTCCCTGGAAAGGATTTTTCGATTCGATACAAATGGTAGATGAGTTTGTGTTGTACGATGATATGCAATATACACGGCGCGACTGGCGCAACCGCAACCTGATCAAATCACCGGAGGGCACCCAGTGGTTAACGATACCGGTGGATGTGAAGGGCAAGTATTTGCAGAAGATTAATGAAACCAAAATTTCTGATGTAAATTGGGGCCGACAGCACTGGCAAACAATGAAGCACGTTTATGGAAAAATGCCGGGTTTTGCCCTATACAAAGATATTTTTGAAGCCTTGTACCATCAACATTACTCCCTGCTGAGCGAGGTTAATTATTCCTTTATAATGGCTATTTGCCAAATTTTAAACATCACTACAAACATCCGTTGGTCGAGCGAATTTAATTTGCCCGAAGGCAAAACCGAACGTTTGGTTTATATTTCCAGGGAGTTAGGCGGAACAGAATATTACACGGGACCTGCAGCAAAGAACTACATGGACGAGAACTTATTTAACCAAGCAGGAATTGAGGTTCATTATTATGATTATTCGGGCTACCCTGAATATGAGCAACGTTTTCCTCCGTTTGCGCATGGGGTGAGTATTTTAGATTTATTGTTTAGTGTTGGGGCTGATTTTCAGAAGTACTTAAAATTGTCGAAAGGATGAGTGTAGATATTCTTCAGCAGGTAAATAAATATTATAGCCAAAAAATCCAACAATATGGCTTAACCCCTCAGGGTGTAGACTGGAATGGTGAAGAGTCTCAGTTTCGAAGGTTTTACGAGTTGATGCGTGTGGTTTCAGATGAACCCCAAGAATCAGAATTCAGTTTGCTTGATTATGGATGCGGCTATGGGGGTATGATTGATTTCTTATTACCCATTTATGCTAAACGGATTAACTACTATGGTTTTGATGTTTCAGAAGCCATGATTCATGGGGCAAAGGTGCGTTACGGAAGTTCTGTGAGGTTTACAACTTCATTAGGGCAGGATGATAAATTTGACTATGTGGTTGCGAGTGGAATATTTAATGTAAAGCAGAACAGATCTGACCATGAATGGGCGGACTACGTGTTTTCAATATTGAATGATATGCACGACAGGAGTGTAAAAGGATTTTCATTTAATATCCTGACATCATACTCGGATAAGGAATATATGAAAGACTATTTGTTTTATGCCCAGCCTGAGGAGTTATTTGCTTACTGCAAAAAACACTATTCGAAAAAAGTAGCAATTTTACATGATTATCCTTTATATGAATTCACAGTAATTGTTAAGAAATAAAATGAAGGAGAAACCAATCATAATTTTCGGTTTGGGTGATATCGCTCAAATTGCAAATTATTATTTTGCTATTGATACCACCAGAGAAGTAGCGGCTTTTACGGTTGATAAAGCCTATCTCAATACAGAAAGATTTGAGGGGAAGCCTGTTATAGCTTTTGAAGATATTATTCAGATTTACCCGCCACACTCATTTGATATGTTCATCGCCTTGAGTTATTCAAAGATGAATAAAATCAGAGAAGATAAATACAACGAGTCAAAACAGAAAGGATATAATCTCGCCTCCTATATTTCCAGCAAATGCAGTTATATGTCGCAATTTGCTTGCGGTGATAATTGTTTCATTTTTGAAGACAACACCATCCAGCCCTTTGTAAAGATCGGGAACAATGTCACTTTATGGAGCGGAAACCATATTGGGCATCATTCTATTGTTCATGACCATAATTTCATTAGTTCGCATGTTGTTATTTCGGGCCATTGTGAGATCATGAGTAATTGCTTCATTGGTGTAAATGCCACCCTTCATAATAATGTCAGAATTGAAAAAGCAAATTTAATTGGAGCCGGAGCGATAATAACAAAAAGTACAGTTGAAAAGGATGTTTATTTACCCGCACAGTCGAGTAAAATCGCTAAAAAAAGTGATGAATTGAATTTCTAGGATGGAAAAGCCTATTCCGCACCTTTCAATAATTAGTCCTGTTTACAAAGCAGAGAAAATTGTTGATGAACTTGTGCGCCGAATAAGAGATGAGGCGATAGAAATTACCCCGGATTACGAGATTATTTTAGTCGAGGATTGTGGGCCGGATGATTCATGGAAAAAAATAGAGGAAAATTGCAATCGTTATCCGGAAGTAATTGGAATTAAATTAAGTAGAAATTTCGGACAACACTTCGCAATCACATGTGGCTTAGAACATGCGCGAGGCGAAATCGCTATCGTAATGGATTGTGACCTGCAAGACAATCCGGTTTATTTTAAGGCTTTGATTGAAAAAGCAAAAGAGGGTTATGATATTGTCTATACAATGAAGGCAAAAAGAAAACATTCCTTTATCAAGGATGCTTTTGCGGGTTATTTTAATCGGGTTTTCAATTATCTGATTGATAATAAAACGGCCAAAAGTAATTCGCTGGTAGGATCATATAGCTTGCTATCCAGAAAAGCAATTGAAGCTTTTAAAAATTTCGGAGATTACCAACGCCATTATTTAATGGTATTGCGATGGATTGGTTTCAGGCATGCCTATATAACCATTGAACATGAGTTGCGCTATGAAGGCAAAAGTAGTTATAATCTCAACAAATTATTGAGCCATGCCTTAAACGGAATCACATCGCAGTCAGATAAATTGTTGATGTTGAATGTTAAATTGGGTTTACTTATTTCTGCTATTTCATTTCTTACGACAATTGTCATCGTAATCCTGTATTTCAACCACGGATTTTTATCAGGGTGGGCAAGTTTAATTGTTGCAATCCTATTCTCTACCGGAATTTTACTTACAAGTATAGGTGTTGTTGGAATATATTTGGGTAAGACTTTTGAGCAGACTAAAAGCAGGCCTAAATATTTAATTGATAAAATAATAAATTGATTTTAAAAAACATGGTGTTATGAAAAGCTATGGTGTAAATCTTAAAACAACTGTCAATTCAATTGAAGATGCTCATATTGAAGAGTTTCAAATTCTGGGCTTTACAAAAATTCCTGATGTACTCGATTCAGAGAAATTAGAATTCTTGCGTATAGAGTTAGACATCATTTATTCTGAACAGGAAAATTTATTGGGGAAAGATTTTTTAAAAAAAATTAATGAAGCATACCTCGCGCGGGCTTTAGCTGCTTACTCAAATTTATTTGTCGAATTAGCCTGCCATAGGCCGATGGTTGATCTGGTCAGTCGAATCCTGGGAGATTACTTTATATTGCATTTGCAGAATGGTATAATCAATATGCCTTCTGAAGAACATCATCAAAGCAGCTGGCACAGAGATTTACCTTATCAGAACTGGACATCGTCTGAGTCAATGGGTTGTAATATCTTTTACTGCCTTGATGATTTTACGACAGAAACAGGAGGCACATTTTTATTACCTTACTCGCACAAGTTGCCTTACATGCCAAGTGATCAATACGTTGACAAGCATGGAATTCAATTGGAAGCAAAAGCAGGTTCCGTAATATTTTTTGATAGTATGCTGTTTCACAGAGCCGGTTTCAATAAATCAAAAAATATAAGGAGGGGTGTTAACACGATGTATGTAAGACCAATAATCAGGCAACAAATTGACTTTACTGCATTAATGAAGCATAACGAACCAAACGATCCATTTAAAAGAATGCTTTTTGGTTTTGAAAATATTACACCTGATTCGGTAGAAACATTTCGCAGGTCGCGTTATGAAAAGAAATTAAATTCTAATTAGTGAAATGTTCTGGATTAAAAAAGGGCATATTTTTACAGCTAATTTGGAGTTTGAATGGATGAAAAGCCATGCGGCGAATCCTTTTGCTATAAAACTTTCGGCTGATATTTTTCGAATTTTTTTTACTGTTCGAGACAGCGAGTCGAGATCGTACATAACTTTTGGTGATTTTGACCTTTCGAAAGAATTTAAGTTAATTCAGCTATCTCCAGCGCCTGTCCTGGAACCCGGCGAACCTGGTCTTTTCGATGATTCGGGAGTCGCTGTTGGATACATACTTTCAATTGAAAATAAACTTGTTTTATATTACTTAGGCTGGAATCTTAAAGTAACCGTTCCCTGGCTTAATACAATAGGTAGAGCAGTTTGGTCGCAAGATGAAAACAAATTCATCAAATGTGGTAAAGTTCCAATGATGGATCGTAGTGAAGAAGATCCATTTTCTATTTCATATCCATCTGTTTTATTTGACAATAAAAAGTATAAAATGTGGTACGGTTCTAACCTTGCTTGGGGTAAAACACAGGAAAACATGAAGCATGTTATAAAATATGCTGAATCTAAGGATGGTGAAAATTGGGTGAGAACAAATAAGATCGCCATCAATCTTGAACACCCCGGCGAATATGCATTATCTAAGCCATTTGTTTTAAGACTAGATGGTAAATACAAAATGTGGTATTCTTATCGGGGAAATGGTTTTATTAAAACTTACCGAATAGGATATGCCGAATCAAATGATGGTTACATTTGGAACAGAATGGATAATCTTGCTGGAATAGATGTTTCTGAATCAGGATGGGATTCTGAAATGATTTCATATCCCTTTGTGTTCGAATATAAGGATAATTACATTATGTTATATAATGGAAATGGCTATGGAAAGACTGGATTTGGTTGGGCAACATGTGTGAAGGATGATTTAATTAGTGAGGAAAGTATTTTATCACCTAAATAGAAAAGTATTTTCGAACGCGATAATTTTTTTCAATGGCCTACATCGGATTCAATAAACCTTATATGTCAGGAAATGAACTTTCCTACATTGAGCAAGCGCTAAAGAATATGAAAATTAGTGGTGATGGTCTATTTACAAAGAGATGCCATGCATTCTTTACTGAACGCTATAAATTTCATTCGGTACTACTTACAACTTCCTGCACAGATGCTTTGGAAATGTCTGCAATTCTGGCAAACATCCAGCCGGGCGACGAGGTTATTGTGCCTTCCTATACATTTGTTTCGACTGTCAATGCATTTATTCTGAGAGGTGCAAAAATTGTTTTTACTGATAGTTCGGAAAATTCTCCGAATATGGATGTAAGCACTGTTAAAGATTTGATTAATTCAAAAACTAAAGCAATTGTTCCTGTTCATTATGCAGGAATAGCCGTTGACATGGATCCGATTATGGACTTAGCAGGTGAATTTAACCTGCAAGTGATTGAAGATGCTGCACAGGCAATTGATTCATACTACAAAGGAAAGCCACTCGGGTCATTTGGAAGTACAGCAGCATTTTCATTTCATGAAACTAAAAATATTATTTCCGGTGAAGGAGGCATGCTTGTGATCAACGACGAGGCCCTTAAGGGAAGAGCTGAAATCATTCGGGAAAAAGGCACCAACCGATCTGCATTCTTCCGGGGTGAAGTGGATAAATATAACTGGGTAGATATTGGATCTTCTTTTCTGCCGTCAGACATGATCGCGGCTTTCTTGTTCGCACAACTCGAGTCGCTCGACAAGATTCAGAGCCGTCGGAAAGAAATTTGGAATCTTTACCACAAAGGGTTGCGTAAACTTGAAGAAATCGGAAAGCTCAAATTGCCGTATATCCCAGCATTTGCCACAAATAATGCGCATATGTTTTATGTTGTTTGCAAAAATCTGGAGGAACGAACTGCCCTGATCGCCCACCTTAAATCGAATCAGATTCAGGCGGTGTTTCATTATTTAAGCCTACATAAAAGCCAGTTTTACAAGGACAAGCACGATGGGCGCGAGCTCATTTGGAGCGACCATTACAGTGATTGTTTGCTCAGATTACCATTTTATTACGAATTGAGTAACGAATCGGTTGAGCGTATTTGCAGTGTAATTCATGATTTCTATGAAAAGCGCTAAATATTTCGATTACGTTTATGTATTGTTAACCATATTACTAACGGTTTATGGGCAGTTGGTTTTAAAGTGGCGTATGAACATGAAAGGCCAACTTCCATCACCTTTTTCAGAAAAGGTTAGGTTTATGTTTAATGCCTATCTCGACCCTTGGGTACTATCAGGTTTTGGCGTTGCTTTTTTAGCAAGCATCACCTGGGCCATGGCCATGACAAAACTTCAACTTTCTCAGGCATATCCTTTTATGAGTTTATCCTATATTTTTATATTTTTCATGAGCGTTCTCATCTTTAAAGAATCGGTCACGGCATTTAAAATTGGGGGCTATCTATTGATTATTGCGGGCATTGTTTTACTTTCATTTTCAAAAGATTCATAGAGATTATTGTCGCTATTCTTGCCAGAACTTATAGATTTCAAGAGTGACTGGAAATTCCGGAGCAAATTGGGCCAGTAATTCCGGAGTAAAACGGGCCAATTTTTTCTTAAATCCAATCGGGTTGGTGTTCTGCCCTTCTAAATAATCGGACAAGGTTAGTCATAAATTTGACTAATCATGAACGAGCGAACAGAACGCAAAACCAAAGAAGAAAAGCTGGCCATTCTGAATGAGGCCACAGAACTGGGAGT
>JBIICM010000075.1:0-11723 GCA_044238875.1 Flavobacteriales bacterium
ATTTATGGAGGATCGCAGGAACGTAACATGCGTGGGGGCACTGAAAATTTATACGGTATTATCGGACTTGCAAAAGCTTTGGAAATTGCGCACAGAGATATGGAGGAACACCGGAGGTATATTATGGGTTTGAAAAGTCACATGATCAGGCTATTAAGTGAAAAAATAAGCAATGTGCGCTTTACCGGAGATATTTCAGATGAATCACTCTACACGGTGCTGAATGTTTCATTTGCGGCAAGTGCGGCAGGTGATATGCTTCTTTTTAACCTTGATATTTCGGGGATTGCTGCTTCAGGCGGAAGCGCCTGTTCAAGCGGAACCGACATCGGATCGCATGTGCTTTCTGCAATGGGTGTAGAAAAAGATCGGTCGAATGTACGCTTCTCATTCAGCCGGTTCAATACATTTGAAGAAATAGAATTTACCGTGAGTAAGCTGCAGGAGTTTGTGCAGCCTGTCGCTGCTGCCTGATCTGCTATGCTGAATTCACCATCATCACATATGCCGGTACTTGCCGTGGTAGGTGCCGGAAGCTGGGCCACTGCTCTGGTAAAAATTCTGAGCGAATCGCCTATTCGCATCAATTGGTGGATGCACACCCCTGAAGCGGTTAGCCATGTAAAGCAATATTCGCGCAATCCGAAATATCTGAGTGATATTCAGCTTGATCTGAGCAAGGTGTTCCCCTCGAATGACCTTAATGCGGTCATCAGCGATTCTGATTTGGTGCTGCTTGCCCTGCCTGCTGCTTACCTTGAAGAAACCCTGGCGCGTTGCGACAAAGAAAAGCTTAAAACCATGCAGGTGTTTTCGGCCATAAAAGGTATGGTGCCCGGGCATCACCAGCTCGTTTCCGACTTCCTGACAAGTCATTACGGACTCAGACCTCATCAGGTGGGGGTTGTTGCCGGGCCTTGCCATTCGGAGGAGGTGGCGCTTGAACGTCAGTCGTACCTCACCGTATCGTCAAATAATCTGGAGGCTGCAGCATCAATGGCTCAGTTACTGGGTTGCAGATATATTCATACACACGTTATACCGGGCGATGTGCAGGGTATTGAATATGCCACGGTTATGAAAAATGTAATTTCTCTGGCGGTGGGTATTACCCGGGGGATGAATTACGGAGATAATTTTCAGGCAGTGCTGGTTGCCAATGCTATGCAGGAAATGAAACGATTTCTTGATGCTGCGGTCCCCAATTCTTCACGAGATCTGAATGAGAGTGCTTACCTTGGAGACCTGCTGGTAACCGCTTACTCACAGTTCAGCCGAAACCGTATTTTCGGACAAATGATTGGTAAGGGCTATACCGTACAATCGGCGCAGCTTGAGATGAACATGGTGGCCGAAGGTTTTTTTGCTGCGAACTCACTACATCAGGTAAATCAGCAAACCGCGATTGACCTGCCGGTTTGCGAATTTGTTTACCGGATACTTTATGAAAACAGCTCTCCGTCACGCGAGATCAGGGTGCTGGAAGCCCGACTTCGTTAAGTTTCGGTTACTTTAATTCAGGATTTGTACAGACCATTAAAAAGCGTACTTTTGCAAAATAAAGGTTCCGTGGCCGAGTGGTTAGGCAGAGGTCTGCAAAACCTTGTACAGCGGTTCAAATCCGCTCGGAACCTCAGCATCAAAAGGCGCCCCAAAAGGCGCCTTTATCGTTATGCCTGAGAAGCGGATTCACGAACTCCAATAAAAATAAACATGCGGTGAGCTAAATCCGCTCGGAACCTCAGCATCAAAAGGCGCCCCAAAAGGCGCCTTTATCGTTATGCCTGAGAAGCGGATTCATAAGTTATGACGGTAGCGGCCAAAAACGCCGAGCGGAAGGTTTTGGCCTCCACGGCTTTGCAGATAAAGTTCACCACTTTCAAGTTTTTGCTGCTGCTTCATGAAAAGATTTTCAAGTATCAGCGATGAAAACCCAAGTGAATAGGTGTTTAAAATCAAAAAATGTTCCTTATGATCAAGCAGTTGTAAACTTTCGTGTACCAGCTCGTTCAGCTGTTTCTCCAGTTTCCAGCTTTCACCCCCGGCCCCGTGGCCGTAAGCGGGAGGATCCATAATCAGGCCCTGGTATCGGTTACCCCTTCGAACCTCACGTTTTACAAATTTCATGGCATCTTCAATCACCCAGCGAATGCCGGTAAGTGATGAATGCGCCTGGTTTTCATTGGCCCAGGTCACCACCTGTTTTACCGAATCAACATGTGTAACATCAGCGCCTGCTGAGCGGGCGGCAAGCGAGGCTGCACCCGTGTAGGCAAATAAATTCAGAAAACGGGGTGAAGGATTTTTAATCAGTGCAAGCGAAGAACCAATAAAATCCCAGTTAACAGCCTGTTCCGGAAAAACACCTACATGCTTAAAACTGGTAAGGGCAAGCCGCAGTTTAAAGTCAACATTCCCTTTTTTATAAGAAATCAACCAGCGATCGGGCATTTCCCTGAGTTTCTTCCAAATCCCGCTAGAACTGCTTTTAGGTTCAAAGCGCACATGGGCCATTTTTTGCCATTCTTTTTCAGGGAGTATTTTATCCCATAAAGCCTGTGGTTCAGGTCTGATGGTGATGTAGGTTCCGAATCGTTCCAGCTTTTCAAACTGACCGCTATCAATCAGTTCATAGTCAGGGAAGGATTCGGGTTTGAGTTGCAGCAAAATCGGGTGATAAAATCTTTATGAATTATTGTATTTCAACCGTTAGCCCTCTCTCGATCAAGGCTGAGGCACGTGGTTCAAGTTCATCAAATTCGCCGGTTTTAACCGTACACTTCCCGGTGTAATGAACAAGATATGCGCATTGTTCAGCCTGCAGTGCCTGATGATCACATATTTCGATCAGCCAGCGAATTACATTATCGAAAGTATTCACATCATCATTGAACAAAATCAGTTGATGCGCATCTGATTCAAGCAGTAGCACTGATTCGTCTTCCTGCCTGAGGATTTCTGGATTTAAGTGAGGCATTGCTAAATTAGATAGGTACAAATATAGGTGAATTAATAAAAATTTGAAACTAACTGCTATTTCTATGCTGGTGCCGCCCCCAAAAATCTTTACGTGTAATATAGCAGGGGCGGGCATCCGAATTTTACACAATCTTTATGTTAAATTGTGATAGTCATTGTATTTATGACCCATAAATTTGACTCCAATACTTCGGACCATGAAACTCAAAAAAAACATAGCCCTCAGTGATTCTGGATTTCTATTTAATCCATCTACAGGCGACTCCTTCTCCATCAACCCAATCGGGAACTTCATCGTAAGACTTATTCAGGAAGGCAAAGACGATGCAGTCATCATACAGGCCGTGCTGAAAGAGTACATGACTGACCGCGATACGGTAGAGAAAGATCTCTATGATTTCAAAAATATGCTCAGCGCCAGTAAACTTACGGAATGACAAGCAAACCCATTTTTACGATTGCAGTTACCGGCCTCAACGCCATTGATAGCCCGGGTCCGGGTGTGCCTGTAATCAGAGCTTTGCGCGATGCTCAGAGCTTTGATGTCAGAATTATCGGGCTTTCCTATGAAACCCTTGAGCCCGGCATTTACATGCACGATCTTGTTGATAAAACATATCAGGTGCCCTATCCCTCGGCCGGTCAGGAAGTATTGCTCAGCAGACTGGCCTATATCAACAACATCGAAAAAATTGACTTTCTCTTTCCAAACTTCGATGCTGAACTGTTTAATTACATCAAGCTGCAGGCTAAACTTGATCAGGAACTGGGCATAAAAATGGTGCTGCCCACACTTGAACAGTTTGAAGCCCGTCATAAGGTAAACCTTTTCGATTATGGAATTAGGCACGGAATACAGGTGCCGTTTGCACGAATGGTATTCAGTACAGCTGAAATTCCGGCAATAGCGGCTGAAATTGGTTTTCCGCTGGTTGTGAAGGGTAAATTTTACGATGCCAAGGTGGCTTATACCGCTGACCAGGCTGCAGCACATTTTCACAAGATACAGTCGGCATGGGGTCTGCCCGTTTTGATTCAGCAGTTTATTCATGGCAGCGAGGTAAATGTTTGCGGCGTTGGCGATGGTAAAGGAACCTTGCTGGGAGCAGTGCCCATGCGCAAACTATACATTACCGACAAAGGAAAAGCCTGGGCAGGCGTTACCATTGATGATGAAAAACTGCTGGAGGTAACCACCAAACTTGTTGAGCAAACCCACTGGTGCGGACCTTTTGAGCTTGAGTTTATGAAAACGGATGCCGGGGTTTACTACCTGATTGAGATAAACCCCCGTTTTCCGGCCTGGTGTTACCTGCCTGTGGGCGCCGGTCAAAATCAGGTTGAATCGCTGGTGAGGCTCGGTATGGGGTTGCCGGTGAATCCTTTTCATGCATACGAGGTAGGCAAAATGTTTATCCGATACTCATATGATATGATACTCGACATCAAAGAATTTGAAATGATTTCAACATTGGGAGAACTTTAAAGATCAAAACATGGAAACAACTGGAAAAAAGCAATATGAACGACCATTAATCAGACCGCTGAACAGTGGATTGATGAACAAATTTGGCAAACGAACCGAGTGGACACCTTTCACCCAGATTGATGGGGTAAGTGTGGCAAGCCTTACAGCTGATTTTGGTTCACCACTTTTTGTTTATTCAGAACGAAAAATCAGGGAAAACTTCCGCAATGCCAAAAGGGCTTTCGAAACCAGATACCCGAAAGTGCAGTTCGCCTGGTCGTACAAAACCTGCTACCTTAATGCGATATGCGATATCTTTCATCAGGAGGGTTCATGGGCCGAGGTGGTTTCTCGCTTCGAATATGAAAAGGCTTTAAATAATGGTGTTCCGGGTGAAAAAATTCTTTTTAACGGGCCTGATAAAACCGATGACGATCTGCGGCTGGCCGTTAAAAACAGTTCGCCCATTCACGTTGATCACCTCGATGAACTTTACCGGCTTATTGAAATCGCCACCCATGCTGATAAAAAGCCCCGTGTAGCCATCCGGGTTAATATGGATACAGGCGTTTATCCGATGTGGGACAGGTTCGGGTTCAATTACGAGAGCGGGCAAGCTTGGGATGCGCTGAATAAAATTGTGGCCTCCGGCAAACTTGAACTGATCGGGCTGCATACCCACATTGGCACTTATATGTTAAGTCCAAGCGCCTACGGCCTGGCTGCACTGAAAATGGCTGATCTTGCTTTGGGTTTAAAAAATAAACTGCAAACCAATATCACCTATATTGATATGGGCGGAGGTTTTGCCTCTAAGAATACATTGAAGGGTTCATTTTTACCCGGAACAGATACGGTGCCCGAAATATCAGAGTACGCTGAAGCCATTGCAAGTGGCCTGCTCAATGCCGGCTTCCAGCCTGAGGATTTGCCGTTTTTGTACCTCGAAACCGGCAGAGCATTGATTGATGATGCCGGCTATCTGCTCGGTACGGTAATAGCCAACAAACGCCTCAGCGACGGGCGTCGCGCCACCATTCTTGACTTTGGTGTCAATATTCTGTTCACCGCTTTCTGGTACGACCATAAAATATCGCCGGCACAGGAATTTGGCTTTCATACGGAGGATTGCGTGCTATATGGGCCTCTGTGTATGAACATTGACGTGGTAAGAGAAAACGTTTCATTACCACCGCTTAAGTCGGGCGATCATGTGGTTGTTCATACCGTTGGAGCCTACAATGTAACCCAGTCAATGCAGTTTATTGCCCTTCGTCCGGCGGTAGTATTGATTGATCAGCAGGGTAAACCGCATCTGATCAGAAGAAAAGAAACCCTGGGCGTATTGGAGCATGATGAGGTTGTTCCGGAATACCTCAGTAAATTTGCCCTTTAGCGGATTATGCAACTGCAACTGTAAATGGAAATGCTGAGGAAACAGGCTGGATTGTATCTGGAAGGGTTCATCAACAGTTACAGCCAGATTTTTTTCTCAAATAACAGGGCGCTGGCCCTGCTGCTCTTACTTGTTAGTTTTTTTGATGCCGGAGCCGGACTGGGCGGGGTAATGGCCATATTAATGTGCCAGCTGCTCGCTGCCCTGTTTAAATATAATCCGGCACAGATCAGAGACGGAACCCTCACCTTCAATGCGCTGATGGTGGGGGTAGCCATCGGTATCATGTATCAATGGAATATTTCTATTCTGGCACTGATTGGCGTGGCGTCGTCCCTTACCTTTTTCATTACGGTATGGTACCTGGCCATGATGGGAGCCAAACGCCTTCCCATCCTGAGTTATCCGTTCTTATTAAGTATTTGGGTAGTGATTCTTGGTGCAGGCAAGTTTTCATTGCTCAGGCTCAGTCCGAAAACCTCGCTTTCGCTTTTTACGCTCTTTCCTGAACTATTTGAGCAAACCAACGAGCTCGTCGGTAGTTTTCCTGCCCCAAATTATTTTCATCTCCTTTTCAGGTCAACCGGAGCCATATTTTTTCAGTTCAACGACCTTGCCGGAATAATCATCCTTGCGGGCATATTTCTTACCTCACGCATCGCTTTCATGCTGGCCATTTACAGTTTTAGCATCGGATTTTTGTTTTATCAGGGGCTGGAGGGTGATTTTTCACAATTGATCTATTCCTACATCGGCTTTAACTTTATCATGACAGGTATCGCCCTTGGCGGATTTTTTATCGTGCCATCCTGGCGGTCGTTTCTGCTTGTTGGACTTGTGATACCTGTAAATGCGCTGCTTATCAGCGCCCTGCATACTGCTTTTCAGGTAATAGGTCTGCCTCTTTTCTCGCTTCCGTTTAACATCGTTGTTTTACTTACGCTTACCATTCTGGGGCAGCGTTATTTCAGCGGAGGTCTTGTACCTGTTTATTATCAGGAATATTCACCTGAGAAACATATTTACAAGTACCGTCGTTCGATGAACCGTTTCGGAAATCAGGCGGCCATTCATATCTCACTGCCTGTTTTGGGCGACTGGCATATTTCACAGGGATTTTCAGGCCGGCACACCCACAAGGAAGCCTATCGCTTCGCCTGGGATTTTGATGTGCGCGATGAATCAGGCATGACTTTTCGACTGCCGGGCACCAGCGCAGAAGATTACTATTGCTATGGTTTGCCGGTAATGGCCCCGGCTGCAGGCTATGTAAGCGATGTGATGGATGGCATCGCCGACAATGCTGTAACAGATGTTAACCTGCTTCAGAACTGGGGTAATTCAATTGTGATCAGACATGCTGACGGATTGTATTCAAAACTTTCGCATCTGCAGCCTGGCAGTATTCAGGTCAGAAGCGGCGATTTTGTTTACAAGGGGCAGGTGATTGCCCGCTGTGGCAGTTCGGGCCGCTCACCCGAACCCCATCTCCATTTTCAGTTACAGGCAACTCCCTACATTGGTTCTGCAACCCTGCGCTATCCGATTGCTTATTATTTGGTAAAAGGGCAAAATGGGTATGTATTGCGGTCATTTGATTATCCGATGGAGGGAGAAACACTTCGCAATTACAGCGCAAACCGGATGCTGTTATCAGCTTTTGCTCTTATTCCCGGAAAAGCAATACGCGCCGAGGCTGAGCGCGGAAAAAGCCGTAAAGCAGAAACATGGAAAGTATATACAAATGCCTACAACCAGGCTTATATTTTTTCGGAAGAAACAGGTGCCTGCGCATATTTTATAAACGACGGATCTATCTTTTATTTTACTGACTATTTCGGATCGAAAAGGGCATTGCTGTTTCAGTTTTATCAAGCTGCCTATAAGGTATTGCTCGGATATTATCAGGGCGCAGAGATTACCGATCAAATGATTCCAACCGATTATCTTCCCTATCCGCTCAGCATTTTGCATGATTTTGCTGCACCCTTTGTTCAGCCTGTCAAAGCACAATATACTTTTTCATATGTGAAAGCCGATCAGGAACATCAGCCGACTGAGGTACAGGCGCTTGCAGTAGTAAAAGTTCAGCCGGGAAAGTATGAAAAGCGCTATCAGCTGCTGATCAAAGAATCGGGCGTGCAGGAAATCATCTGTGAAGCAGGAAAAAAAAATCAATGGGTCATCCGATGCAGCGAAGCCTGACAGTTATCCTGCTGCTTATTGGTCTGCATCAAGTTGCAGCGCAAACCGTTTCGTACACCTATCTCGACTCATTGTCGTATGTGCTTTATATGAACGGTGAATGGCAAAAGCTTACCGAACTTGGCAAGGAAGCTGACATTTGCAGTTTTAAATCAAATGTTATGTTGCAACGGTTCGCCTTTGCAGCCATTAAAACCGGAAACTATTCACGCGCAGGGCAATGGTCGGAGTGTGCGCTTAAATTAAGTTCAACTGATAATTTTACCAGGGATATTTTGTACCAGTCGAAACTTTTAGCCGGCGATATGCGAAGTGCCTTGTTTCTGGGGCAGCCCCTCGGCTATTTTTCCAAAGGACTGCATATCACCGAAGCTGGCGCGGAGACCGGTTTGAAGACCACCAATGCAGAAGAGCCGGGTGATTTCAGACACTTCGGAGGGCGCCTCAGGCTGCGTTGGGGAAACAGGATTTTTATTGATCAGTTTTTTGCGGTGAACCGCCAGCAGTATTTCTGGGAGAATTTCACACAGCTGAATTACACCGTTATTCCTGAAATTATGCTGAACCACCGTTTCAGTTTGCTCGCTCCGCTGCAATATGCCCATTACAGCAGTAAGCTGGAGCATGCTTATACTGTTATCGATTCAACCCTTTACAGTTATAATTACCGCAACACCGGAAAGGTGAATCACAAGGCTATACATGTTGCTGCCATGCTCAGGTTCAGGCAGGGCAATTTTGATTTACAGGGCGGAGGTTCATTTTTCAGGTCAACTACGCAGCCTGTTTATGACATTGTATGGCAGAATGCCGGAAAAGATACTATTATTGGCCGTGTAGCGCCTGATTCAAGTTTTACGCAATACCAGGCCAACGGCAGTGCGCAGTGGAATTTCAACTTAAATAAACGCAGCTTTTCGCTTGGTTTAAATGCCTCCCTGGTGGTAGCCGAAGGACTTACAGCATTTAACTACAGACCATTTATGACGATCGGACTCACCAGAAAGCTCGCTGTATATGCCGACTACTGGCAGAAAGGTCATTACATGGTAAGTTCACCATTTGCGGGTGTTTTGGTTAACAATGTGAATACAAGCACTGAGCGTTTTCTGGTTATGTTAAGCTACTACATGAGCAGTCGCCTTAAACTTGATCTGACCTGGTTCTTTGAAAAAGCCGATGATCGGCTCTATAAAAAACAATTCAACTACAATTGTGCATTTGTAAACTTCACCTTTAACTTTCCGTCATGAAAAACAAACTTTTTAAACTGCTTATCATTTTTCAGTTTTCGTTCATCGCCACACGGGCGCAGGAAAACACCAAAACAACCCTCGCGTTCAGAAAAAGCTACGAATTTGAAGCAGCAGCCAATTACAGCGCAGCAGCAAAGGAGCTGGAATTATTGTCTGAAAAATCATACGAGGTTAACCTGCGGCTGGGCTGGCTAAATTATCTGCAGAAAAAATATCCGGCTTCGGTAGTTTTTTACAAGCAGGCCATTAATCAGGCCTCAAAAAGTATTGAAGCCCGCCTTGGATTGATTTATCCGCTTACTGCCATGGAAAACTGGGATGAGCTGATGAACCTTTACAAGGAAATTATTCAGCTTGATCCTCACCATACCAAAGCCAATTACTGGCTGGCAAGTGGCTACTTTTTACGCAAGGAATACAGCCCTGCTGCCGAACATGCCCAGCGCATACTTAACCTCTATCCGTTTGATTATGACACCAATTTGCTGATGGGTAAAATTCTGCTCACCCGTGGTAAAATGGATGAGGCTAAAAAGTTTTATCAGCGGGCTTTGTATTTCAATCCTTCCAATAAGGAGCTGGAAGACCTGATTAGCAAGCTTTGACAGGAGGCTTTAAAATATTTTGCGCTGTGCCTGTTTCGGGAGGATGTTTACCCAATACCAAAGCTCAGTGTTTTATCCAGCGCAATGCATACACCTGACCGTTCGCCTCTGTGATGCTAATAATATAAATACCTGCCGGCATCTGTTCCGGAAGCATAAAATTGTTACTGTTCATTGGGGCAGAATAAACTACTTTCCCGCTGATGTCGGCGATTGAAATCTTTACAGGCTCATTCACCTGCCCGAAGGATATAAAAGCCTGATCTGCCGAAGGATTGGGTACAATGCGGTAGGTGTTGCCCCGGCTAAAATCCTTGATTGCAACGGTGGCTCCAGAATCAACAATTGAAAACAGGTCAATACCGGCTTCCACTATATGTCCGGGATCGAAGTCCCATGCCTCTGCAATGAAACGCACTACGCCCGGACTGGCAATAAAATCGCGGATGCGGAAGGTTTCCTTTTTCCATGCTGACATACCTGAACTTTTGCTGATCTTTTTTAGTATGACCTGTCCGTTTACCCCTTCAAGCTTAAGAAAAAGCGTGTCGTTCTGATCATTTGCCTGTGGATTTGAACCTCCGCCATTAAAAAACCAGCGGTACACATGCAGATAAGGGTCGGCATATTGCCCCAGATCCATTTCAGGAGAGCTGAGGATTACATTGCCTGCATCTACATCATCAGTTCCGGCAGCTGTATTGGGAGCATTTCCGGTAACATAGGCCAGTTGATTGCAGTCGTTACTTACATCGGCAGATGGGTTGGAGGGGACCCCGTTGAGGGCTGTGCCAAAAGGTTTAGCCCTGAGCCATTTTCCCAGAGGGGCACTGCCTGATGTTTGCCATCCGAAATTGAATTGAAAATCATCGTAATAACCCGGGCTTAAATTTTTACCCAGATTACCTGAACCGCTAATGGTAACTGTATCGCAGCTTGTCAGAAAGCCCCATTTTCCGGCCGAAAAAGTGTAAGTTCCCGAACTGAGGTTGCATTTGCTGAATGCGCCGTCGTTATCGGTTGTAAAGAGATAATTGCTCGCGGTATTGCTCAGGTTTACCTGAGCATTGGCAAGCGGTTCGCCGGATTCAGTTTTTACCAGCCCTAAAACCGAGAGGTTGTCAGCACTGTAAAGCTTTACAGAAAGTTCGGTAACCAATCCAGGCTGTATCACTACGTTCTTTATGGTTTTTGACGGATAACCCGCTCTTGAAAAAGTGATGTCATAAGTACCCTGACCAGGTATCCCTGTTCTGAAAACACCATCAATACCTGTTTTGTCGCTTCTGTCAGTACCTTCAATTTTAACAAGCACATTATCGAGCAAGGTTCCGCAAACCGAATCCCTTACAATACCTTCAAGATATCCTGCTCTAATGTAGTTAGGCGTAAGCACATACAAACCATTTTCCATATCGGAGGCAACAAGGTTTCCGCTCGGAAGAAAGGGATAAACACCCCAACAACCTTTAAAACCATCACCTTCGAAGGGAGAAAAGTCGTTTTTAGCTACTTCAATCAGATTTTGGGGCCTTGATGCATCCACAATCACAACCCCCTCGGTGTACCACGCTGTTACGGCGAAGTTGTTCTTAATATGCACATTGTGAACAATTGAGTTGCTTCCGGGCGCTGTCTGATAGCGGTCGAGTTCGCTAATGTTAGATAAATTGCTAATATCCCATGTGGTGAGATAGGAGTTGGTTGATTCGTCGGTAACAAGCAGGGTGCGGGCATCATCTGTCAGCCAGCTGTTGTGGGTCACTCCACCCGGCGTTTCCTGTTGCGCCAGGGCAAGTGGTTTGGTTTTATCC
>JBIICM010000222.1:0-3320 GCA_044238875.1 Flavobacteriales bacterium
GGCCTGGAGCAGGATTCAGCGTGCAGGAAACGGACTTAAGCCAGCAGAATTGTTTCTGCTCAGGGGAAGAATGCTGCAGGAACAGGGTGCCAGTTTTTTGGCCCTTGAAGATTTTAATGCGGCAGACAGGTTGTTAAGAAACAACCTGTCCTCCTTGCTTTACGAACAGCTGTTGATGTGGCGGGCGGAGGTGTTTTACCAGCAGTTTGAACTCCAGTTTTACCTTCGAGAGGTAAACCTTTTGGATGAATGGCGCAAGCGATTCAGGCCGGCAGATTCACTCCGGAAAGCAATGGCATACACTTCAAGGGCACGTTATTTTTCTGCAATGATTGATGGCGATTCGGCACGGTATTATACCTGCCGGGCAGTTAAGCTGTGCCGCGAATTCAGGAAAAACCGCAAAGATTTACCGCTGTGGCATATTTATTCAAACCATGTGAGTTGCCTGCGCAATGGTTTTGGATTCCCCTCGGATCAAGGGCCTGATGCAGTTAAATTTTATGCCGATACCTGTTACCGGCTGCTCAATGAATGGTATCCAATCGACTGCATGGAGAAAGTGCGCACCTGGCAGGCGCTCACCATGCCCTATTTTGATCGCATTTCCGGTCAGGCGACCTGGAAAAAACCAACACCGGCCGTGATTGCATATTACGGGATATTCATCCGCAATATGCAGCTGATCCTAAGTAAGTACAGGCAATTGGCCGGAACAAGGCACACATACATTGCAACAGTTGAGTATCTGCTGGGATTGGTTGAATTCGCAAAGGGGCGAACAGAAGAGGCTGTAAGGCATCTCCGGGCAAGTCATCAGGCAAATTATTCATGGTCTGCAGAAGAGGCCGTATATTGTCTGAACTGGCAGCGAATGCTTTTCACCTTTCGTTTTCTTCCGCACCTTGAAAACAGCATTGCACCGAAACCTGAGCGTCTGGCTGAAATGCTTCGCTACAGCACCCGGCTTGAACAGGCCGAAGAAGTGTTTTTTCTTCGCTATCTCTTTCTTTATGCTGAAAAGCCTGATGCCGACAATGATGTCTATGAGGCACGTCCGTTTGCTCAACTAAGTTTTGTAAACAAAAAACTATACAAAATAACCGGCCGGCGCAGGTATCTTGAAAAGGCCTGGGACTATGCCCAGAAAAACAAATATACCGAGCTGTTAAGGAGGAAATTGCTATCCCGAAATACTGTTAATCTCGACCAACAGTACAAATTAGTCAGGCAGCTTATTCAGCAAATCAGGCTTAAAAACGACACTATTCTTCTCTATATGAACGGTTTTGCGTTTATTTCATCTGATCGGTGCAATACAATTGCAAACCGCCTCATTAAAGATTACAAGAACATAAAGGAATCAGCAGCGATTATCGGCCAAAATGATCCCTTTGCTGCACAATTCATTACCGGAAAACCTGCTTACTCGACTGAAAAGCTGCAACAAAAAATGCTTGATAAAGAAAGTGCATTTCTTGCAGTTGAAAATTACTCCAATGAAAAAGGTGTTTTTACCAGCCTGTGGTGCATTAGCCGGGATTCAATCTGGATTCAGGAACATCACTGGAAAGGAGAACCGGACTACCTTCCGCGTAAAATTATCAGTCAGCTCGAAAATTATCAGGCTGACAGCCTCGAATATTTTACAGGGATCCTTTTTCAAAATCTTTTTAAGGCAAGCTATCTGAGACTTAAAAACAAATTTGTTACCCGGCTTATTTATTGCGATGATCCTGCCTTTCCCTTAGGTAATCCTGAATCCTGGATGGTTTCTGATGGCAAGGCTTCACCTCATTTCCTTTTATATGATTTCGCTGTTTCATTTCAGCTATTGATTCTGCCTGATGCCATGCTAGCAAAGCCTGCGATTAAACGTAAGAAGTCTTACCGAACCATTACGCTGTGCCCCAAGCTTCCCGATGAATATATTGACTTGCAGCTTGCAAGGAGTTATGCTGATAAGCTGGCCGGCATTTACGGAGCAAATAAAATGCACCATTTTGTTTCAGGCAATCAATTTGTAGCAACCTTGCGTAAAGCTGATATCATACAACTTTTTAGTCACGGTGATCAGGAGCACGGACTGATTTTCTCGGATAGAAACATCACCGCATCGGAAATAAGAGATTTAGTACTTGAAAATGCTTGCATAGGGCTTACCAGTTGTGAAAGTTATAAGGGTAAACTATTAAGGGGAGAAGGGGTAAGGGGAATGGCGGAGGCATTTTTAAGCGCCGGCGCAAGAAGAGTGGTTTCTTCGCTTTGGAAAATTGATGAACGTTCATCAGCTAAAATTTTACTCAATTTTTACCTTGGCCTTAAGACCGGCCTTCCCGCTGACGTTTCACTGCAACAGGCTAAAATTCAATTTATTGAACAAGCGGTCGGAGAAGAACAGCTGCCTTCTTACTGGAGTGGTATAGTGCTCTTCGGTGACACCGCCCCTTTGTTCTCCAAAAGCAAGTTAAATGCCTGGCTTGGGTTAAAGACCATTCTACCGGCAATGATCGCCTTGTTTACCCTGGTTCATTTAATGGCAGGTTCATTCAGGTTTCGCACGCGCTGAGATTATGGCAACGGCCTTTTCCCTGACTTGTTTATACCTGCTTTGAGTTAAAATGTTGAAACGCTTCATGGCACTGCTTTCATTACCTTGTTTCCACTCGTTAAATGCAAGTAACATTGTTGATTTATCAGCATATAAACCTGATGCCGGAATTTCACAGGCAACATTTGAATTTAATTTTCCTGTTTCAAACATACAGACCAGTCTGTAATACTGAAGGGTATCATTGAGCGGCTTTGCTTTGAGTTCTTTGCTGATCAGCATCAAAGCCTCCTGGTATTTATTTTCCCTGAATAACTGATTCCATTTTAAATCAGCTGATGTATGCATGAATACAGGCAGACCGGGATCAACCGTGTAAAAATCGGCCCAGCCGGAACTACGCGGCTTGCTGAAATAATACAAGCCACCGAGAAGCAGAGCGATCAGCAATAATGCTGCAATACGCTGTATTTGGCTGAAAGATATGGCCGGCTGCTCAGTTGTTTTTTTCAACAGCCGGCTCCTTGCCTTGTTGCGCCAGACAATCAGCGCTTCCGGGGCATAATTGTTTTGTTCGAGAAACGCTTTAATACCGGATGAAAAATTGTCAACAGGCTGATGGTTTCTGATGCTTTCACATACTAGAAATGCCTCTGCCCGGGGCAGTTCACCCTTTAGCAGCTGCTGTAATTTTTCATAATCTGGAAATGTGTTCATTTTAGCTGTCTCCCTGATTTATTTTATCGCATGAATATGTTCCAGATGCGCC
>JBIICM010000223.1:0-3306 GCA_044238875.1 Flavobacteriales bacterium
TGCACCAGGGGTAACTTTGAAAATGCACTATGGGTAACTTTGAAAATGCACTAGGGTAACTTTGAAAATGCACCAGGGGTAAATCCTGATATGTCAGCTTCAAGATATCTAAAGCTATTCTATTACTTCAATTATTTTAGAAAAAATTATACCGGAAAAGGTTTGCTTTTCCGGTATAAGCGCATGCAAAGTTTGATCACTTAAACTACAAATACTATTCAAAAACAATGGTCATCTCAACCCTGCGGTTTCTTTGACGGCCTTCAGCAGTTGAATTGCTTGCTTTAGGGCGGGTCTGACCAAACCATTCAGGTTTCAACTGTTTCAAATCAACGCCTTGTGTACTGAGGTATTTTTGAACAGAGAGCGCCCTGTTTTTTGAAAGCATCATATTACTGGCCGGCTTGCCTACATTGTCTGTATGGCCTGAAATAATGAGCGTCCAGTTGGTCTTCTTCTTGAGCAGAGCAGCCAGCTCATTCAGTTCATCGAACGAACTGGCTTTGATAACAGCCTTCCCGGTTTCAAACTCAAGGTTCTCAAACGCGGTACGAAGAATCTCCTGTTCCTCTTTTCCAATTGGCGGACAGCCATTATTCTCTGGAACTCCGGGCACAGTTGGACACTTGTCAAGATTATCGGCAACGCCATCGCCATCACTGTCGGCGACCGGACAACCCTTGTTTTCAGGAAGGCCTGGAACTGTAGGACAAGCATCGTTTTTATCAAGTACCCCGTCACCATCGCTGTCGGCAATCGGACATCCTTTGTTACTTGCCGGTCCTGATTCATCGGGGCAGGCATCCACCTTATCTTCAATGCCGTCTCCGTCGCGATCTTTGTTAGGGCAGCCTTTATTATATGCCGGTCCTGGTTCATCAGGGCAGGCATCCATTTTATCTTCAACGCCATCACCATCCTTGTCGGGACAGCCTTTAAATTCTTTCAGGCCCGGTGTGTCCGGACAAAGATCATCTTTATCCAAAACTTTATCTCCGTCTTTGTCAGGACACCCACCTGTAAGCGCGGGGCCGGCATCTTCCGGACAAAGATCTTCCTTATCAGGTATACTGTCGCCATCACGGTCGGGGCAACCTTTAAAGGTCGGTAATCCGGCAGTAAACGGACAAAGATCCTCTTTGTCTGAGATTCCATCTCCATCCTGATCAGGGCAGCCATTCAGTGAGAGGGGTCCTTTTTCATCAGGGCATTTATCCAGTTTATCCGGTATGCTGTCCAAATCGCGGTCAGGACAACCTTTCAGGTAGGGAAGACCTGCCTCAAGCGGACAATCATCAAATTTGTTAATGATACCGTCTCCATCCGTATCAGGGCAACCACGCAGGCTGGCCGAACCCTTCTCATCCGGGCATTCATCCCTCTTATTGGGTACCCCATCCTTATCTCTGTCGCAATAATTTTGGTCGTCTTTTTCTCTGTGTGTAACCAACGTAATTCCAGCGCGAATATTAGCAGTTCGGCTCTTGAAAGGATTAATAAAACCGATCACATTATCACTGGCAACAGTTAACTGTATGAGGCTTAATCTTAAGGTAAGGCCTGCTCCGATATTTGCCAGGCTGTTGTTCTGGTACGACCAGTTGGTGGTGAAGTCGAAGTGTGTTCCGATACGTTTGCTGAATCCGGCTGTCACGGTAGGATATGCTTTTCCGCTAAAGAAATTACCCGTCATCAGCAGGTAAACATCCGTTGAAGGATTAAACATGTAAGTGCTTCCCAGAAATAGACGCGTCGGAAGTCGTGAGTAATAGGAAGCATTGCTCTCCTTTATTTCCAGTACATTGCTAATTGAGTCGAGGTAAGCATCTACGCCTGAGTCAAGACTGTCGGGATTGGTGTTCAGAAACTGATTCAGTTGAATTCCTTCAAATGAATAGGATTGCGCTTTATTGGCGTAGCTCACCGGCTGAAACTTCCAGCGGATGCCTCCAAGGTCAACAACACTGGCCGAAAATCGAATCCGATCATCCAGCACATATTCTGCGCCTAAGTCAACGGCAAACCCGTTGTTTCCCCGATTGAAAAGATATGACAGCTGGGAAAGTGAATCTGTAGAAAAATTCTTAAGCCCGGATGTATTCATCTGAAGCGTTGAAACGCCATAAAGTCTGAATGTAAGGGGATCAGTATTCAGGGTGAAATCTCCTGTTCGCAAATCAAAGTTTTCCATGCCCTGCAGGTACTTTGCCCTGAACCCGAGTCGGAATTTACATTGTATATCGCGTGATAAGGCCAGGCCATATTCCCTGTAATGATTGCCAAGGGCTCTCAATGATCCGAGATTGATTTCTTCGCCCAGTTTTGATGTATTCCCGTTGATGCCAAGCTCAGCCAACTCCTTGGGAAATCGTAATCTGAAATTCACCTTTTCGGTGACGTTAGCCGAAATGTACCAGCGTCCTTGCTGCCAGCCAACACTCAGGAGATCAATCCCGACATGCGTACTGATTAAATTGGTTGACCGCAGATCAGAGAGCCATCCGCGCAGGTCAAGGTACACCTGATCAGAACCGGCTTTTTTCTTGATCAGATCACGGTATGCAAAAGCACTGTTTCCGTAATGTACATATGTGTTTGAAATGCCTGGCAGCCCGAAATAGTTATCGGTAGTCAGCATATATGCCGGATTGATATGCAGGCGGTGTGGATTGGTATTTAATCCGTAAAGGCTCAGATCAGCCTGAGCACTGAGGCGAAAAAACAGTCCGCTGAGGGTAATTATCAGGTAAATTTTACGCATGGCTCAGAAGCTGGTTTTAAGTTTAAACTGTGCTGAAATTTTAATGTTCAGCCGGTTGTCTTCATATACCTTCACCAGCTCTTTTCCTTCGCTGTAAGTTGTTAGCCGCGATCGTATCCTTATCCGGTTGGCTCCAGCATTTCGTAATGCTCGCCAGCGTTCGCCGGTAAGGTAACCATCTTCAACACTCAGGGAGGGTTGGGTAACCTTGCCGTTTGCCGGGTTTACAATACCCGATTTAAGAACGGGTCGGGCACCTGCGTAAAGTGAATCAAGCGTTTCGAAAAATGGATTACCATTCACATCCTGACCCTGCTTGCCAAAATAAACCTGCAGGGTGCCATCAGACGGGAATCCATTGTTAATGATTACCCTGAGCATAACACGTTCAACTTCATCAGCCACTTCTGCGAATTCCAGATTGAAGGTGTCAAGCAACGAAAGATTCAGCGCCAAGCCATCCAGTGGAAGCCTGACTTCAGCATAGACATGAATTCTGGATGTATCATATATAAAGTGGTTTACTGAGGGGTTTGAACCATGCT
>JBIICM010000224.1:0-3294 GCA_044238875.1 Flavobacteriales bacterium
ATGGTTTCTCCCATTTGCCGTTGATAAACAGTTCATATTGACCGGCAATATGAATATGTGATGTTGATTCCGGGGCGGGGGCATAAGTGAATGCTGATCTAAAATCAAGTCCGGAAGACTCCTTTCTAGATTCGGTTTTTTTCTTGCTGCCGGTTTTTGCCATACAATAATTGCGTTTTCAGCTCATCCGCAAAGTAACCTTATTTTTTGTATTTATGCATATCGTGCTAAAGGAAAATTTTAAACGTAGCGATGGAACCATCGTAAACAGGCGAAATTTTACGGTTTTTAGTCTATAAATTTAACAATGGGAGCATTCTCAGCCACCGCAAAACTTTTTATTTCAGGTTGTACAGTCGCTTTATTGCTATTGAGTGCCTGTTTGCAACGTTCACCTTTCGATGACAAGTTAAACAGGGCAATAATTTCACTTGCAGATGAACGCCGCACCAATGATCTGCTCGACCTGGCAGTGAATGCCAGTGAAGAGCAAAAGATACTCATTGCCAGATCATTCGCCGCCATTCAGGACAGTCTTGCCCTGCCGTTGATTCGTAAATGGCTGCGGCAGGGTGGGGATGAAGATTTGAGAAACGCGGCCGCATTTGCCTTGGGACAATACCGCAGTGAGCAACAGTTGCCAATTTTAGACAGTGCCTACAGGCTTGAGCAAAGTGCTATGGTTAAAGCATCGTTGTTAAAAGCCATTGGCAAAAGCAAGGGTGAAGCATGGCTGGTTAAAAATTGTGTTCAGCCTGACAATCCTGATGCAGCTGCTTTTACTGAGGCCTTTGCCTATTGCAGCCTGAGCCGCTTGTCGGTCGCGCCACTGATAAAGCTCGCGGCCACAGGTAATGAAGAAACAGCTTTTGCGGCCTTATTTGCACTTGCCAGATTTAAGGAATCCCTGCAGGGCCATATCGCAGAACTGCGACAAATATCCGCAAGATTTACGACAGGTAAAATACTTGTTCCCGTTGCAGCCTGCCTTGCAAAAGCAGGAAGAGAAGGGAATATTGAACTTGAGCAGATATTTAAAAAACAGTCCGAACCTTTGGATCGGATACTGATACTGAACACTTTAAACCCGCAGATGGATACATCGTGCAAATCAGTGGTAAAAAAAGGTTTAGCCGATCATGTAGCAATGGTACGTGAGGCGGCCATGAATCGCCTTGCGCTTAAGCCCGAACTTTTTAATACCGCAGAAATTTTACAAATGTTTAATGCTGAAAGTTACCCTCAGGTGAAATATGGTCTGGCAGGTTTACTGATTAGCGGCAATCATAAGGGTATTGCGGATAGTTTATCAGCCGCAATCACCGCAAAGATAAAAGAGGAGAAAGATCCCTATACCGCCGGCTACCAGTGTATGGCCCTGGCCGGATCATGGAAGAACTTACCTGTTCTCGAAGAACTGATGTTCAGTACACCTGACATACTGGTCAGGCAGTTTGCCTTTGAAGGTATACTCAGGTTAAGATCATCAACTGATTTCACTGCTTATGCCACTGCCTGGAAACAGCAATTTGCTGCCGGAAAAAGTTTACACAACCATATTGCTGATATTATTCGCTCTGCTTGTGAAACAAGGGATGTGAGTTTGCTGGCTCTGGCATCTGTATTTATGCGCGATACAACACTTCCCGCAACGACCGGCAAATTTCCATTTGAGTGGGAATCAACCGGTTTTCTTGAAAAGGCGCTTGAAAGGTTGAAACTTCCGAGAGATATTGAAACCTACGGTGAAGTTTTAAAAACGCTTCGGTTTTATCAGGGAAAGCCGGTTAGCGGAACCATAAGACCTGAATTCAACAGTCCGGTTGACTGGGATCTTGTGCTGCGGATCCCCGAAAACCAGCAGGTAATCGTTGAAACCGATTCTGGAAACCTTACCTTGGAAATATGGCCACTTAAGGCACCCGGCACCTGCGCACGTTTCATAAGGCTCATCAAGGAAGGCTATTACAACAATAAAAGGGTACACCGTGTAGTGCCGGGATTTGTTATGCAGACGGGTTGTCCGCGGGGTGATGGCTTTGGGAGTTTGATGGAAACAATACGCGCTGAATTTCATGAGTCGGCTGAATTTAAAGCCGGAACTATTGGAATGGCCAGCGCAGGACCCGATACTGAAAGCTGCCAGTGGTTTATTACCCATACACCCACCCCGCACCTGAACGGCAGATATACCGCATTCGGACGTGTAACCGAAGGTTTGGAGCAACTCAGTCGCATGACAAGGGGAACAAGGATTCGCTCCGTCCGCCTGCTTGATTAAAAAAACCATGCAGCGATCTGATTTCAATTGCGTTACTTTGTAAGCCTATGAAGACCAAAACTGTAGCAGTAAAATCAGGAAATGGCGCACATTCAGCTGTTCCAGGTCGCCTGAAGGTGCTCAAAACCTACAAAATATTTATCGGCGGTCAATTTCCGCGCACTGAATCGGGTCGCTATTACCCGCTCAAACTCAGCAATGGTGAATTGGTGAACATTTGTCTGTCATCACGTAAAGATTTTCGCAATGCTGTATCAGCAGCCCGGGAAGCACAGGAAAAATGGGCCGCCAGATCAGCGCTTAACAGAAGTCAGATTCTTTACAGAATTGCCGAAATGCTCGAAACCCGAACCGATCAGTTTGTTGATGAGTTGAAAGCCTTGGGTCAGACTCAGCAGCATGCCGAAGCAGAAGTTGCTGCCAGTGTTGACCGTTTGATTTATTACGCAGGTTGGTGCGACAAATACAATCAGGTGTTCAGTACGGTGAATCCGGTTGGGTCTCCGCACTTTAACTTTTCAGGTACAGAACCGGTGGGTGTTGTGGCTGTAATTGCACCTGAGAAAAGCGCGCTGTTGGGACTTGTTTCTGTTATTGCGCCTGTGATTGCCGGTGGCAATACCTGCGTGGCGCTGGCTTCGAATAGCCTGCCCCTTAGTGCGGTTACGTTTTCTGAGGTGCTGGCTACCGCTGATCTTCCTGCCGGGGTAGTAAATATTTTAACCGGCGAACGTGCAGAACTGAGCGGACAATTCGCTACCCACATGGATGTGAATGCAGTCTATTTTGAAAGTGCAGACCAACAGGAAATTTTGAAAATGGAAAGTGATGCATCGTTGAATCTGAAACGTGTGCGCAGGGAACTACCGCGCAACTGGTTTGTCAATGGTGCTGAAACACCCTACCGCATTCTTGACTTCCTTGAGGTAAAGACTACCTGGCATCCGATCGGCATTTAGCGTTCGGTTTCGGGCTTTGCGTTCGGGCGGGTTTCGGAGCCCAAAACTGTTAAC
>JBIICM010000076.1:0-11500 GCA_044238875.1 Flavobacteriales bacterium
CTGAGATGGCTGATCAAGTGAAACATATAATCCTGCAGTCTCATTCATTGGATTCGGGAAAATATTTCCGAGACGAACACCATTTACACCATTCTCCTCGATACCCTGCACTTCTCTAACAGTTCCCTGTATCCAAATTTCAAGGTTTTGAATGAAGAAGAAAACGGTGTCTCCGGAAGTAGCGTCAATTTGAGCTTTCCCTTGCGCATCTACGTAAAAGACACCATTCCCCGCCGGACTGAAAATAGCATTGTCGAATCTACCCGGCCAGCGTACGAAGGAATACGGGAATTTTGATCTCAGAGGAATGGCGTTTCCAGCAGCAGGTCCATCAGGATTAGGCGTGAAAGCTCCTAAGAAACCCAAAGAGTCACTTTTGGGAGCAAGATACTTGAGTGATATACCGGGAAAAGTATTAACCGGCATGTCAAGGTTAGGAGCATATGAGAGTGTAACAAGTGCGTTGGCACCAAGCCAGTTACCAGATGGCGAAAGTGAAGTGGTTGTTTTAGCAGTATCTTTCCATAAAATGGGTGCTGACTGACTGAATCCACCGGTAGCGCTTTGGCGGCTAATTTGCAGGATTACGGAATTTTCCTGACCTGAATTGTTTTCATGGGTTATTGGTACAAAAACGCTGTCAATATGAATAAAGCGCTTACTGCCAGGCTGCGTTTCGTCAAATGTGCCTTGAGGATCTTCTGTATCTGTGTATCCTGCCCATTTTCTGAAAATTACACCTGCAAAGCTATATACATTGCCATCTCCTTCAACGTAATTGCTGTTTAATGGCCATACAAATCTACTGTAATCTTCTGTCGCACCCTGATCCAGGTTATCAAGTACAGAATAATCAATGTAAAAAGGAACGTCGATCAATTCGCGGTTAGGATTCAGATTTCTCTGATGTTTTTGCTTTAACAATCTGAATTCATTGTTATCAACCGGGGTGCCCTTGATCATGGGCAGACCTTGAGAGAAAGCAGAACCAGTCAGCAAAATGGTGACTGAAAAGCTGAATAGAAATTTTTTCATGTGTTTGATTTTTGCAAATGTAAAAAAATTATAAAATGAAAGTGATTATATCCTTAACGCAGAAAAATTATTGAGCGAGTGCTTCTGAATTCATGTAACTTTCAATGGGTTCACAGCTGCAAACGAGATTTCGGTCGCCATAGGCATTGTCAACTTTCCCTACAAACGGCCAAAACTTGTTGTCTCTCACCCAGTTGAGTGGGTAAACAGCTTTTTCACGGCTATATGGTTTGTTCCATGCATCAGAAATAACCATCTGACTGGTATGCGGGGCATTTACTATCACATTGTTATCAGCAGGAACCAGCCCCTCCTCAATTTCACGAATCTCGTTGCGGATAGAAATCATGGCCTCACAGAATCTGTCGAGTTCTTCGATGTTCTCACTCTCGGTGGGCTCTACCATAATGGTGCCTGGAACCGGAAATGAAACGGTAGGCGCATGATATCCGTAATCCATCAGCCTTTTTGCTATATCAGCCACCTCAATTTTTGCAGTTCTCTTAAAATCACGGCAGTCGAGAATCATTTCATGGGCTACGTTGCCGTCCTTCCCTTTATAGAGTACAGGATAATAGGGCTCAAGCTTTGCTTTCAAATAATTGGCGTTGAGTATGGCAATTTTTGTTGAATTTGTAAGGCCTTCAGAGCCAAGCATCCGAATATAGGCATACGAAACCAGTAAAATCAGCGAACTACCGAAAGGCGCCGCTGAAACAGCACCAATTCTTTGTTCTCCGCCGGTACTGATGAGGGAATGCCCCGGTAAAAATGGCAGAAGTTTTTCATTCACTCCGATAGGGCCCATGCCCGGACCTCCGCCACCATGAGGAATGGCAAAAGTCTTGTGCAGGTTCAGATGGCATACATCTGCCCCGATTGATCCGGGGTTGGTAAGACCAACCTGCGCATTCATATTGGCGCCGTCCATATAAACCAATCCACCATTTTCATGTATGATATCGGTGATTTCCCGGATACCTTCCTCAAAAACACCATGGGTGGAAGGATAGGTAATCATCAATGCCGACAGGCGTGAACTGTAATGTGTGGCTTTCGAACGCAGGTCTTCAATATCAACATTGCCCTGCTCATCGCAGCGCACCACCACAACTTCCATACCTGCCATTACTGCAGAGGCAGGGTTTGTGCCATGTGCAGAAGAGGGGATCAGCGCAATATTTCGGTGATCATCGCCACGTGATTTATGGTAAGCGCGTATCACCATCAGGCCTGCATATTCTCCCTGAGCTCCTGAGTTGGGTTGAAGAGAAACGGCAGCAAATCCCGTTGCTTTGCACAAATAATCAGACAACTCCCTGAATATCTGATGATAGCCGGCTGCCTGCTCTGCCGGTACAAAGGGATGTATACTTGCAAATTCAGGCAGACTCAGTGGCATCAGTTCACTCGCTGCGTTGAGTTTCATGGTGCAAGAACCTAGCGGAATCATGGAGTGATTAAGCGCCAGATCACGGTTTTCAAGTTTTTTGATGTACCGCATCAATCCGGTTTCAGAATGGTAGCGGTTAAAAACCTGTTGCTTAAGAAAGGCTGTCTGCCGCATAAGGTTTTCCGGAATATTGATACCCCGGTAATTACTGTAGTCTGAGGAGTACTGTTGTCCGGTCAATACATGTATTATGTCATTGATGTCATTTGCCTGACATGTTTCATCAATAGAAATTCCAAGTTTTTCATGCGAAATGAACCTGAAATTGATGCCGGCGGCAAGGGCCCTTTCTCGAATCTGATCCATGGTAAATTGACCTGAAAGCCGCAATGTTATGGTGTCAAACCAGGCATTGTTGAGCAGCGTATATCCAGCTTTAGCAAGATGTTCAGCCAGTGCGGTGGTTTGCCGGTGTATCTTTAAGGCAATATTTTTCAAGCCTTCCGGACCATGATAAACCGTGTACATGGATGCCATGATGGCAAGTAGTGCCTGAGCGGTGCATATATTCGAGGTCGCCTTGTCGCGCTTAATATGCTGTTCGCGCGTTTGCAGTGCCATTCGGAGCGCAGGATTACCCTGACTGTCAACTGAAACACCGATAATGCGCCCGGGTATGAAGCGCTTGTATGCTTCGCGGGTCGAAAAGTAAGCGGCGTGGGGGCCTCCGTAGCCCATCGGTACGCCAAAGCGTTGAGTATTCCCAACTACGCAGTCAGCTCCCCAGTTCCCTGGAGGATCAAGCAACACCAGACTTAACAAATCAGCACATACACACAGAAAAATGCCCTTACCCTTGAGCGTTTTAGCAAATTCACGGTAATCGGTTATCTGTCCGTTAACATCCGGGTACTGAATAACTGCCCCAAAAACACGTTCACTGAAGGCGTAATTCAATGGATTTCCTACAACCAATTCAATACCAAGCGGTTCAGATCTTGTTTTTAGAAGATCAATCGTCTGTGGCAAACAATTTTCAGCAACAAACAAAACATTTGCACCCTGCTGAATCTGCTCTTTTGATCGTAATCCGTAAAACATGTGCATAGCCTCAGCTGCAGCAGTCGACTCATCCAGCAAAGAGGCATTGGCAAGATCCATGGCTGTAAGTTCCATTACCATGGTCTGGTAATTGAGCAGGGCTTCAAGCCTTCCTTGGGCAATTTCAGCCTGATAGGGTGTGTAGGCCGTGTACCAGCCCGGATTTTCAAAGATATTCCGTAAAATCGGTGAAGGTGTTATTGTGTTATAATACCCCAAACCTATATATGATCTGAAAACTTTATTGGCAGATGCAATCTTTCTGATCAGCTGAAGGTAATTAAATTCATCAACAGCCTCACAAACGTTCATCGGCTCCTTTAACCGGATGGATGGTGGTATTGTCTTGTTAATCAGCGACTCAAGACTGGTTTCTCCGCAGGCTTGCAGCATTTGCAGGATGTCTTCTTTTCCCGGTCCGATATGCCGGGCTTCAAACGGTGATGAATTCATTAGTGGGGTGAATTATTGGGGTGCAAATTTAGTAAGATTCAGGCATGAAGCACAGCACGGTATTAGTAAGCTGCAACAACGCTTTTCAAAAAAGATCGTACGGTTTGTTCATCATATGCAGGTATGCTGAAAGAATTATCTCCGGCTAAAGCCGGCTCCAGATTCAGAAACAAGGTTTCCCGGATTATGTTCTCGATTTCAAGCTGTTTCATCAATCCGTGAATCAATGGCTGCTTTACATGGATGTTCCAGTATTCTTCAATTAATCCCCTGACCGGAAAAAGACAGGAGCCACCAAGATGCAGTGGTGGTGCTGTCAGCAGAAAGTTTTCGGCATGATCCTGCGAAGGCCTGAACAACGGCTCTTTCAGCATGACCAGCAGAGATGGTATTTTTTTTATTTCAATCCATCTGAGTACCCTCCCAAGATGCTGAGGTCCTTCTGAACCCTGGCCATTGAATGCATAATAAATGCCGTTCTGGCAAAATCCGATATGCGGTGGAATTCGGTTGGCATAGGTGATCAAAATGGCATAATCAGAAGGCACGATTGCTGCATGAAAAGGCCGGAGGGCTTCAAACCTGAAACCAGCATGCAATAGACTATTTTCTGCTGCTTTCATATTTCCCCTTCAAAAACCCGGATAGCCGACCCCTCCAGCATTACATTAGAAAAAGAACCGGCTTTGGGTGCAAACGAAACTTTTAACGCACCGCCGGGTGTTTTTACCTGGATAACAGACTGATTTGTCAGTCCTGCCGCAAATGAGGTAATGGCAGCAGCTGTTACGCCTGTTCCGCAGGAAAGCGTTTCATCCTCAACCCCCCTTTCATAAGTTCTGACAAAAATCTCCTCCTTATTGAGTACCTGAACAAAATTTACGTTTATGCCATCCTTCAGATAGGTCTCACTATTCCTGATCTGGCTTCCCTTAACCCTTACATCAACAGAATTTACATCTTCAACAAATCTGATGAAATGAGGCGAACCGGTATTAAGTACCCAGTCGTTACCGGCTTGCTGAGGTAATTTAACATCACTCATCTGCAGGCGGATCAAGAAATTTCCTGAATTTTCAGATAATACCTCGGCCTGATGGGGCCCGTCAAAGGCTGAAAAATGAAATGAGCTTTTCTGATTCGAAAGTCCGGCGGCGAATGCGGTAATGCAGCGGCCACCGTTTCCGCACATTGAGCCCTCATGACCGTCGGCGTTGAAATATACCATTCTGAAGTCAAACCCTGGCATTGATTCAAGCAGCATCAAACCATCTGCACCAATACCAAATCTCCGGTGGCAGAGAGAACTGATAAATTGATGGTCAGATTTGTTAAAAATGCCGGATCGGTTATCAAGTATTATAAAGTCATTGCCGGTTGCCTGGTATTTTACAAAATGCATGGTAAAGATTTGTCAGTTTAATCAACGCTGGGTTTGGGTAGCGGCTCAAATGTTTCGACAGGGGTGAGTTTAAAGGTTTGGTTACCATATTTAAGCAGCAAATAATCAGGGCTCTGTTGCAAACTTGCCGGTATATCAGGACTTAGCCCGAAAATAATCAGACTGTTTCTGATCAGTTTATATCCTCTGAAATTGACGGGTGATCTCCAGTATTCAACTTTGTAGCGGTTTATGTCAGTTGCCGGAGCCTCTGTCAGCTGACGCAACAAGGAATCATTTTTTAATTTTCCCTGATCACGGGTGTTGAGTCTGGCTGCTTCCATAGTTCTGGAAACTATCATTTCGTCTCTCCTGATGATCAGTTCATCGGTAGCAGCATAATCCGCAGGGGAAACCGATACATTTGAATCGGAAGGGGCCGGTATAATGCTGTCTGAATAGGTTTGTTGTGTTTCAGGTAGTAGTTCCTTTATGGTCTTACGCTCAGGCTGATTTATTCCGCTGCTTTTGTTTACAACGGTATCAGCTTCCTGATTAAAAGTGCCGCGGATGCTGAATGAAAATGGATCAAAATTGTTCATCAGCAAAAAAGCTACACCTAACGCAGTAAGCATACCAATCATAAAACCACTGATAAACGCAAAAGATCTGCCCCCCGGCTGTTTCATCTGCCCAAAAAAATTAGAGATAGGTACTGAAAAAGGCTTGGCATAGCGGCTCAAAATTACCTTTATTTCTTTTGCAAACAGGCATGAAAAACTGTCAAACAATCAATTGAGTAAAAAAATACCTGTCGGGCATACTTTTTGATAAAAAATCATGGTTAATTAACTAAAGAATTCAAGCCATGAAGAAAATCGTTTTTCCATTGTTCATGTCCCTTTTGGGAGGAATTGCCGCACTCGGCATCAACAATTTTGTTCAAAAAGATCAGGAAGTCTCACGGTTAATCAGCGAGCGACTTCCGGTTCAGCTTGTAGCTGAAACAAAGCAAATGAATAACGCCCCTGACTTTACGCAGGCGGCAGCCTCTTCAGTAAACGGGGTTGTGCACGTTAAAACCGTTTCAACCACCCGTAATGTCACAATTGATCCGTTTTATGATTTTTTCTTTGGAAACCCTTATCGGAATGCCCCTCAGCAAAAAGCAATGGCATCGGGTTCGGGGGTCATTATTTCAGACGATGGTTATGTAGTAACCAATAACCATGTTGTAAACAATGCAGAGAAAGTTGAAATAGTGCTCAACGACAAACGTGAATTTGAGGCACAGGTCATCGGAAAGGACCCATCTACCGATCTGGCATTGCTGAAAATTGACTCAAAAAATCTTCCGTTCCTTTATTATGGCAATTCTGATGAGGTTAAGGTGGGTGAATGGGCGCTTGCAGTAGGCAACCCCTTCAGCTTAACATCAACAGTCACGGCCGGAATTATCAGTGCCAAAGGCAGAAATATTAATATTTTGAATGAAAAATTTGCCATCGAATCATTCATACAAACCGATGCCGCCGTTAACCCGGGAAACAGCGGGGGGGCATTGGTAAACAATCGTGGTGAGCTAATCGGCATTAACACAGCCATTGCCTCAAATACCGGCTCCTACTCAGGATATTCATTTGCCATTCCGGTAAACATTGTAAGAAAGGTGGTGGCTGACCTGCTTGAGTATGGTGAGGTTCAACGGGCATTTTTAGGTGTTGTGCTGCAGGATCTTAATGCTGAATTAGCCGGTAAGAAAGGCATTGAAAATCTTAATGGTGTATATGTATCTGGTTTAAATGAAGGAGGAGCAGCCACAAAAGCCGGTATTAAAGAAGGTGATATCATTACCAAAATTGGAGATAACCAGGTAAACAACGTGCCTGAATTGCAGGAGCAGGTTGGGCGCTACAGACCCGGTGACAAGGTGAATCTTACAATCAGGCGCGGAAGCGAACAACTTACCATGGAGGTAGAATTGAAAAACCGCAACGGAGATACCCGGTTAATCAGGCAGAGTGACGCACTGATTCAGGATTTGGGTGCAGAATTCGAACAGGCCAGTGCAAAAGACCTCTCCAAATTGGGCATTCAGAGTGGTATAAAAATCACCAGACTCAAAGAGGGGCGATTAAGATCTATCGGCATCAAGGAAGGTTTTATCATCACGCATATTGGTGATAAGCCGGTGAATAAAATTGAAGACCTCTCCACGCTGTTGAGGTCAGAAAGAAGAGGCCTGCTCATTGAAGGGATTTATCCGAATGGGGCGAGGGCTTATTACGGAATGGGTATATAACCTGAGTTTCAGTTTCAACCCGATCAGGGGAGGCAGCAATGTCTCCCCTTTTTTTATCGGTAAAACCACAATAATTTCTAATTTCGCGAGCGAATAAAAATCAACGTTATGTCAACAGAAACCAACGCCATCAATAATGAATCAACCTACGAAAATGAGCTTAATAGCTGGATTCGTAATGAGAAAGCCGCCATTGAACTGATTCATATTGTAGGGCAGCTTTGGTTTGAGAAAAGTATTGAGCTGGTAATTTTCAGAAATCAACTGGTTGACAGAAGTGCGAGCGAAATTCTCAACCTGCATAATTATGCGAGTAATATCGTTGGAAGGGCGATTGATGTTCATGACAGCCTTGCACTTGCACGGGTTATCCTTAGCCTTGAAATTGCCCCTGCTCGTATTGATATTGGCCGGCTTACTACCGAGTGGCTAAATGAGAAGGCCACTTATTCTTCAGCCGAAGCATTCATTACTGATAAACTCAACAATTTTATTGGTAAAGACAAGCGCGTGTTGAAGCCCAAAGATGTGATACTCTATGGTTTCGGCAGAATTGGCAGAATTGCTGCCAGAGAAATTATTTCTCAGGCCGGGAAGGGCGAGCAACTAAGGCTCAGGGCGATTGTAACACGCTCTGATTCTGATGATGATATCATTAAAAGAGCGGCCTTGTTACGCACCGATTCGGTACACGGACCGTTTCCGGGTACAGTGATTGAGGATTTGCCCAATAAGAGTTTGATTATCAACGGTCACCGCGTTAAAATGATTGCAGCATCAAACCCAGCCACTGTTGATTATACCCAATATGGTATTCATGATGCGCTGCTCATTGATAATACGGGCGCTGTGCGCGACCGTAACGGGTTATCGGCCCACCTGAGTGCAAAAGGTGTTGACAAGGTTTTACTTACGGCACCCGGAAAAGGAGACATCCCCAATGTGGTTTATGGATGCAATCAAAACGCATTTGACAAGGAAAAAGAAAGGGTATTCTCAGCAGCCTCCTGTACAACAAACGCCATTGTGCCGGTTCTGAAAGTAATTCAAAAGAATTTGGGCATTTTAGGAGGGCATATTGAAACCATTCACTCCTATACAAATGATCAAAACCTGCTTGATAATTATCATAAAAAGTACCGCAGGGGCCGATCAGCAGCTTTGAATATGGTGATTACCGAAACCGGCGCCGGTTCTGCGGTAGCGAAAGTAATTCCTGAACTGGCCGGCAAGCTTACCTCAAACGCCGTACGCGTGCCTACCCCCAACGTATCCTTAGCCATTCTGAGTCTCAGGGTGCAGACCGATACAAACAGAGATGATGTGAACAGTTTGCTCCGAAATGCGGCCCTTCATGGCGAGCTTGTTGAGCAAATTCAGTTTTCAGTTTCAAATGAGCTGGTCTCTAGCGATCTGGTGGGCAACTCCTGTGCGTCTATTGTTGACAGTCCTGCAACTATTGTTTCTGACGATAAACGCAATATCATATTATATGTATGGTATGACAATGAATACGGTTATACCCGGCAGGTAATACGTCTTTCAAAATACCTTTCTGACGTAATTCGGCTTACCTATTACTGAGCCATCACAACGGGCAAAGACTGACGCAAGTCACTGAAATCATTCGAAAAGATCAGTGATGATCTTTTCGACAGGAATACCCTCTGCTTCAGCTTTGTAATTTCTGATGACCCTGTGGCGCAGAATGGCAGTTGCTACTGCGTTTACATCGGCGATGTCGGGTGAATACCGACCCTGAATGGCGGCATGACATTTTGCGCCCAACACCAAAAACTGTGACGCCCGGGGACCGGCACCCCAGGAGAGGTATTTTTTTACCGATTCAGGGGCATAAGGAGACCCCGGCCTTGTCTGAGCCACCAGTTTTACCGCATAGTTCACCACATTATCTGATACAGGTACCCTTCTTACCAGTTCCTGGTAAAAAAGAATTTCTTCAGCACCAAGAATAGGATGTAACTGAATATTCAGGTCAGAGGTAGTGTTTTTTACCACCTTTATTTCGTCTTCAAAACTTGGATAGTCAACCCAGATATTGAACATAAAACGATCGAGCTGAGCTTCTGGCAGGGGATAGGTTCCTTCCTGTTCAATCGGGTTCTGAGTTGCCAGTACAAAAAACGGTTTGCCAAGTTCGTACCGCTTGCCTGCAGCGGTTACTGCCCTTTCCTGCATAGCTTCGAGCAGGGCTGCCTGTGTTTTCGGAGGGGTACGGTTGATTTCATCGGCCAAAATAATATTGGCAAACAGCGGACCTTTTATGAACCGGAAGTGCCGGCTTTCATCAAGTATTTCTGAGCCGATGATATCAGATGGCATCAGGTCGGGTGTAAACTGAATACGGTTATAATCAAGCCCAAGCACATTGGAGATGGTGGTAACCAGCAGCGTTTTTGCAAGTCCCGGCACACCAACCAGCAGACAATGGCCTTTGCTGAATATGGAGATGATTACGTCTTTTACCACATCTTCCTGCCCGATTACTACCTGACCAATCGCCGAACTTAATTCTCTGTAAACAGTTTGCAGATGGTCAATTGCCTCTGCATCAGATTGAAAGCTTCTCATATTTTAAATTTTAGGGAACCTGACTCCAGTCATTCCTGAAATTGCAATTACTGAATTCGTCATCAATTTTAACGTAAAACGATTTTCTTTTTCTGCCAATCCATTCACGGATCAGCTTTTCTCTCTTTTCGTTTTCAGCGGCAACCTGAATCCGCTGATAATCTTTTTCAATATTTGCTAAATGTGCATCGAGTCTTTCAACAACTTTGATAATCCGGTAAGCCTCCTTTTTTTCACCCATACGCTGTATAACGGGATCAGATATTTCTCCGGTTTTAAGCTTGTCTGCTGTGAAAAAAAGTGACTGATCAAGTTGTGATATCGGAAACCAGGTAGAACCGGTTGAGGGATTGATAAGCAGACCTCCGTTATTTTTTGATTCAAGATCATCAGAGTAACGCAGCGCGGCTTCTTCAAACGCAATTCTCCCTGTTCGCACCAATGTGCTGATGCTGTCAAGTTTAATACGGGCTCTGTCTAAATCTGTTGTGGATGGCTTGGGCGAGAGGAGTATGTGTCTGACATTGATGGTCTCACCCCTTCGTTCGATCAGCTGAATGATATGGAAGCCGTAGGTTGTTTCGATGATATCTGAAATATCTTTTCCTTTCAATGAAAATGCTGCAGCCTCAAATTCAGGAACCATTTCACCCCTGTTGATAAACCCAAGTTCTCCGCCTTTTGACGCCGACCCCGGATCTTCTGAATAGATAGCTGCCATGGAGGCAAAACTCCTTCCATCGAGAATCTTTTTTCGAATACCCAGGAGTTCATCCCTTACACGCTGCCTTTCTTTTTGATTAACAGGCGGTTTGATCAAAATCTGAGCGATTTGAATTTCACTCTCAATCAATGGAATGCTGTCGGCCGGAATTTTTTGAAAATAGGCTTTCACTTCAGCCGGACTTACTTTAACATCACCTGCAATTTTGCGTTGCATCTCTTCAGTGACCAGTTGCTGCCTGATTTTATCGCGGTAGTCATTCTTAATCTGCAGAATGGGTTTGCCCAGAAAGCTTTCAAGTTTTTCTACAGAACCCATCTGATTAATAAAGTAGCGTATTTTCTTATTCAGCTCAGCATCTACCTGATCATCAGAAACTGTAATACTGTCTTTCTCAGCCTGATTGAGGAGTAGCTTTTGAATGATCATTTCTTCGATGATGGCGCATTTCACCGTCTGTTTGTCGGCCGACTGAAATTCAAGATTCAGGTATTGCCCCTCAATCTCAGAGAGCAGTAT
>JBIICM010000225.1:0-3252 GCA_044238875.1 Flavobacteriales bacterium
GTGAAGGCTGGAAGTCGTCTGTCGCGCCCTGGTTCAGCTACCTGCCCTTTCGCCCGGCTAAGGGAGAAGTGCTGACCATAAAAACTTCCGGCCTTCCGGAAATTCCATTTGTTGCCAGTGCATACGGCGTTCCTGTCGGCGATTCACTTTACAAGATTGGGGCAACCTACGAATGGGGGCAGCAGCATGAAAACCCAACTGAAACGCAAAGACAGGTGCTTGAAAAGCGCCTGACTACCCTACTCAGAACAAATTTCAGTATTGAAGCACATGTTGCAGGCATAAGGCCCACCGTTGTTGACCGCAGACCGCTGATGGGCAGACATCCGCGTTATGAAAACCTCTGGATCTTCAATGGTCTGGGAACAAGAGGCGCCTTGCTGGCTCCGCTCTTATCAAAAGAATTTGTAAATGCGCTTTCAGGAAATGCTGAAATTAATGGCGCATCTGATATAAACCGCTTTTTGAAATACTATGCGCAGCAGGGCTAAAAATACCACTGCGGCAGATTCAAAGACATGGTTTGTCAATCTGGATGCAACCCGCTTTTTGGGCTTCTTTCATGTGTTTCTGGCCCATTGCTTTATTACCGATAATCATGATTTAAAGCAGTCTGCTATTTTTCAGTTCATCACAACGCATCTGAAATCCGGTTTCCTGGGGCTTGATTACTTTTTTGTTTTATCTGCATTTCTTCTAACATGGCTCGCACTGGAAGAGATACATAGCAGGGGGAATTTTAATCCGGTTAAATTTTTAATCAGGCGCGGCCTGAGACTTTGGCCCTTGTATTTTATGCTGATACTGGGCGTATATACTTTTGCTGAGCTCATTACCGGTATTGAACCCCTTCCGCCGTTGAAAATCTTCCTTTTATTTTACGCCAATCTCTGGATGGCTGAACATGATCAGCATTTCCTTTTCATGCTGGTATTTTTCTGGTCTGTTTCTGTTGAAGAACAATTTTACCTGCTCTGGGCAATGTTTATAAGAATTTCCGAAAAGCTGATTCCGCTGATTTGCCTGTTGATGATTTTCACATCGCTGATTTTCAGATTTCTGCATTTCGAACAGAACAATATGCTGAGTTTTCATACCCTAAGTATACTCGGAAATTTCGGCGCCGGCGGTCTGGCGGCCTGGCTGTCTTTTAAATATCCATCTGTTCAGAAAACTATTAAAGCTCTTCCCCGATTCATTATCGCGGGGATTTATCTTTTGCTGGTTTTTTTCACAGTATTTTATTTCAGGCTCTTTAATGGGCTAATCGGTGTTTCAACCGAGAAGCTGATTTTTGCATTCCTGTTTTCATTGATCATTCTGGAGCAGTGTTTCTCAGATCATTCACTTTTTAAATTCGGTCGGTTCCCTGTTTTTAATTACCTGGGTAAAATTTCACTCGGCCTTTACTGCTACCATGGTTTGGCGTTAACCCTGGCCGGGAAATGGCTGCCTGCAGCAGGGATGGCCACAAGACCCCTGCAGGTGTATCTGATCAATCCCCTGATTATTTTCGCAAGTACCTTGATAATGGCGGTGATCAGCTATGAGCTTTTTGAGAAAAAGCTGCACCGCCTGCGCAGGCACTTTTATTAGTAGTTTTGCTTTTTGGGCGGAATGAAAAGTTCCGGAATGATCTGATTTTAATTTTGAGAAATGGGATGTAGCAGCTGCTCATCCGGTAGGGGAGGTTTACCGGCCGGATGTAAAAATAATGGGGCCTGCGGTGCAGGCGGATGTACAAAACTTCCGGTGTTTGACTGGCTGGCAGGTATGAATCTGCCGGCGGGGATGACCCCTTTCGACATTGTTGAGGTGCGCTTTAAGAACAGCCGGAAAGAATATTTCAGAACAGCCGGTGTTGAAGGTCTCGCTGTAGGCGATGCCGTTGCCGTTGAGGCCAGTTCAGGTCACGATCTGGGAATGGTAAGCATGAGTGGCGAACTTGTGAAGATGCAGCTTAAACGGCTTCAGATCAGGCTGGAAGATGTGACAAAAAAAGTGTATCGTAAGGCCCGGCCGGTCGATATTGAGAAATGGCAAAAAGCTGTTGACAGGGAGGTTTCAACCATGATGCGCAGCAGGGCAATTGCGATAGAACTGAAGCTAAACATGAAAATTTCGGATGTTGAATTTCAGGGCGACGGAACAAGGGCCATCTTTTATTATACGGCTGACGAACGCGTTGATTTCAGGGAATTGATAAAGATTTACGCGGATGAATTCAGGGTCAGGATTGAAATGAAGCAAATAGGTGCCCGTCAGGAAAGCGGAAGGTTAGGCGGGATTGGCACCTGCGGAAGAGAGTTGTGCTGCTCTACCTGGCTGCGCGATTTTCGTTCGGTAAATACAGGAGCGGCGAGATATCAGCAGCTATCGCTTAATCCTCAGAAACTGGCCGGCCAGTGTGGCAAATTGAAGTGTTGTCTGAACTATGAACTCGACGCCTACCTTGATGCCATCAGCGATTTTCCGCCGGTTAATCATAAACTGGATACCCAAAAAGGTGTGGCTTTCCCGCAGAAGACCGATATTTTCAGAAAACAAATTTTTTATACCCTTCCCGATGATCCCGGCAATTTCATTGCTGTTCCCCTGCAACGGGTGAAGCTGATTATTGAGATGAACAAACGGGGCGAAAAGCCTGAAAATCTGCTGAACGCTAAAGATATCCCCGTTAAGGTTGCGGAACCTGATTATGAAAATGTAGTAGGCCAGGATAGCCTAACCCGCTTTGACAGGAAAAAAAAGAAAAAGAAAAAACCGCCATTCAATAGAAATGCAAGTCCAAAACCCAAACAGGTATAAGGGCGCCTTATTTGTAACAGCGCTGCTGCTCTTTTTTATAACCCTTTTCGTATCCTGCGATAGGTCAAGGGTATTCGAAGAAAATATGCCGGTTGATGAAGCCGGATGGGATCAAAAAAAGCCTGTTGAATTTGATGTTAACATTGACGACACCCTGAGTGCCTACAGTTTTTTTCTCAATGTACGTCATGCAGAGGCTTATCCTTACAGCAATCTTTATGTATTTATGAATACAAAAATCCCCGGGAACATAATGGCGCGTGATACCATTGAACTGGTTTTACAGGATCAGGAAGGAAATTGGACTGGCTCCGGATTGGGTGATATTTTTGACCACCAGATTCTTTTCAGAAAAGGATTGAGATTTCCCCGCAAAGGGTCTTATCATTTTTCAATCGAACAGGCCATGCGCAGCCCCGTTTTACCTTTTATCATGGAGATAGG
>JBIICM010000077.1:0-11266 GCA_044238875.1 Flavobacteriales bacterium
TTGTAAGCGCCATCATATTCGGCCACTTCTTCCCCCATCAGGAAAACTTTTTCATCTCTTAACATTTCTTCGCGCAGGGCTTCGCGCAGGGCTTCACGAAATTGGATGGTTCTCATAGCTTGCTTTTATGCTGCAAATTTAGAAAAACAGAATGAGTAATTGATAATAAATGAGTGATATTTTATGAGGTTGCTAAAATTAATCTTATTCTAATGCCAACCTAAAAAACATTCGGCCAATAATTGCCAATTAATCAAAGTCATATTGGCAATGGTGATGTTGTTCTGCCGGTAAACTGATCAACCATTTGCCCTGGGGTGAAAATCCCTCATTACCTGACGAAGGAATTCCCTGTCGAGATGGGTGTATATTTCGGTTGTTGTAATGCTCTCATGACCTAACATTTCCTGAACGGCCCGCAAATCAGCGCCACCTTCTACCAGTGCAGTGGCAAATGAGTGCCTGAATGTATGCGGACTGATTCGTTTTTTGAGTCCAATTCTCTTTGCAAGGTCTTTGATCATCAGAAAAACCATCACACGGCTGAGGTGTTTTCCCCTGCGGTTCAGGAATACAAAATCTTCTTCACCCGGTACAACGGGGATATGTGTTCTAACCTGACTGATGTAGTTCAGCAGCATTTTACTCACCAGCTTTCCGGCAGGAATGATACGTTCCTTGTTACCTTTTCCGGTAACAACAATAAATCCGTTCTCAAGTTTAAGTGCTGATATCCTAAGGTTTACCAGTTCTGAAACGCGCAATCCGCAGCTAAAGAGGGTTTCAAGTATGGCCCTGTTTCTCTCACCTTCGGGTTTGCTCAGGTCAATGGCGGCAATCAGTGCATCAATATCTTCAACATCAAGGGTGTCGGGCAGCTTCCGGCCTAATTTAGGCCCTTCAATCTGTTCGGTCGGATCGTTGCGGATCATATTTTCGAGCAGCAGGAACTTGTAAAAGGCTTTGATGCCTGAGATCATCCTTGCCTGAGAACGCGCCTGCATGCCCAGTTCATTTACCCATCTGATCAGTCCGCGTATATGTTTATCTTCAATACTGTCGGGTCCTGTTTGCATAGCATTAGCCTGCAGGTATTGCCATAGTTTTTCAACATCCCTGCGATAGGCCTCTACCGAGTTGGGTGAGAGCGATTTTTCAAGCCTGAGGTAGGCTGTAAATCCTTTTATTGACGATGCCCAATCCATTTCTGTTGTATTTTCGCGCTGTGCATCATATTCATATTATCAACGGACCAAATTTAAACCTTCTGGGGCGTCGTGAACCTTCGGTTTACGGGAATATTGATTTCGAAACTTTTCTTGAAGGGCTGCATGCTGAGTTTCCGGATGTGAGGCTGACCTTTTTTCAGTCGAATGTAGAGGGCGAACTTATCAACAGTCTTCAGGAGCATGGTTTTTCTGCCCTTGGTATCATCCTCAATGCCGGAGGCTTTACCCATACTTCTGTAGCGCTTGGAGATGCAGTGAAGGCCATTTCAACTCCGGTGGTGGAGCTACATATCAGCAATATTGCTGCCCGTGAGCCTTTCAGGCATGAAAGTTTCATTTCGGCTGCCGCTGCAGGGGTAATCTTTGGTTTTGGCCTTGAGGGGTACAGACTTGCCATGCAATATTTTCTAAGATGAAAAGCTATTTTATAAGCGGAATAGGCACAGATGTTGGCAAAACGGTTGTTTCAGCCATTTTGTGCGAAGCGCTGAAGGCGGATTACTGGAAGCCCATTCAATCGGGGGGCCTTGAACATTCTGATGGCAATGAGGTAAGGCGGCTGATTAGCAACCCAATCACTAAATTTCACCCTGAAGTTTACCTGTTACCCGAGCCGTTGTCTCCCCATGCTGCTGCTGAAAGGGCCGGAATCGAAATTGATACGTCAAGGTTTACCCTACCCCCGGTGCAAAATACCTTGATCATTGAAGGGGCCGGAGGGCTACTTGTACCTATCACCCGTCAGTTTCTTGTTGCTGATCTCATTCTCCAGCTCAAGGTGCCGGTTGTGCTGGTGAGCAGGCATTACCTTGGGAGCATCAACCACACCCTGATGAGTATTGAAATATTGAAGCATCGTAAAATACCCATCGCGGGAATTGTATTTAACGGTGATCAAAACCAGGCTACAGAACAGGTAATTGAAGAGCAATCAGGCTGTCGCATTTTGGGAAGAATTTCTCCGGCAAAAAACCTCGATCATACTTTTATTAGGGAACAGGCTGCGCTTTTTAACCAGCTTTTGTAAGCAGTAAATTGCTGCCTTATTTGACTGAATCAGGTCAGATTTAAGCTATCTGTATCAACAGCAACCACCCTTGGAGGCTCATGAAGATATACCAGAAAGCCTTTTGCCTGAAATGGCTTAATAGAACTTAACTGGTCAACATACGACTTAACCTGATCATGATGTTTCTTCTCGGGTTTTCCGGTCTTGTAATCCAAAACCACCCAGGTATTGCCGGTCAGTACCACCCGGTCAGGTCTGATAACCGATCCATCGGGCAGAAGCAGTTCACGTTCTGTCTTTACCGTTAAACCTTCAGTGAAGCACATACTAATTTCAGGCAGGGCGAGAACTTCACGAATCTTTCCGGCCAGTGCCTGAAGTTCATTTTCCTGAATAAAACCAGCCTGTTGCAGATGGCGCAGAGATGTATCAATATCATTAACTGTTCTTACACCTTCAAGGGCGGTATGCAGCAGATTTCCCCAGATAACGGCAGTGCTCTCTTCCTGCCAGGCTTTGGCCGACTGTTCGCTGATCCTCAAACGTGACAGCCAGCCTGAAGATTTGAATTTCGGCAGCAAGGCCTTTGAAATCTTCTCTTTTTCTTCTTCGTCAGCTTTCCTGAAGGCGGCATCACCCCATGAAACACGCCCTGTTGCGAGCATTTCACTTTCTTTTTCTTCCAAAAAGCTGAGCAGGTATTTTTCCCAGCCATCGCTAACACTACCCTTGTTACCGCTAGCACCGCTTATTATAAAAAGAGCCGTTTCAGGCCTTGTGGTAGCCACATACAATAGATTTATCTGATCAAGCGTGGCTTTATCATCTTCGAGCCTTAAAAGATCAGCAAAAACTGTATGCGCGATATTTTTGGTAAGGTTAATGCGCGCTGCCGGCAGATTTCCGGGCAACAGGCTCTTTTTTTCTACCCACTCGGTTGTTGTATTTTTTCGTTGTGAATGGGCATAAGGAAAAATCACCACCGGAAACTGAAGGCCTTTTGATTTATGTATGGTCAATATTCTTATTGCATCAGCATTCTCGGGTAGTTTTAAGCACTGTTTCGTGCGATTTTCTGCCCACCAATCGAGAAAAACAGTACAATCGGTAACCGATTTGCCTGAGCGCGTCCAAACCGCTTCCAGAAAAAATAGTACGTAAGGGTTTTCAACGGTATTTATACCGAATTTTTCAATGATACGGTGGCATAGCTCAAACAGCGAAGTGCCGCCCAGTCTGAGTTGTGTAAGACCATAGCCTTCCCGCTCAAGTATTTGTAAAAGTTTTTCCTCATGAAGGCCATGTTGCCCGATCACAAGTTCTTCAAGCGACCGGAAGGGCAATTTCCCCTTCCGGATCAGCCAGTTGCAGATATTAAACAGATGCAGGCTCCGGTTGCGGTCGGCAAGCACCTGAAGGCAGGAGAGTATTAGCAATACATCCGGCGAAGCATCAACCATCAGCGATTCGCCTGAAATAACCGGTAAGCCTTCTTCTACGAGTGCTTCGGCCATCAGTGCCCCCTGCTTGTTACTTCTTACAAGAATGGCAATATCCCTGTGTTTAAAATTGCGGTTGTTTACAAGATCATTAATAATGGCGAGGGTTCTCACCCTGTGCTCCTCGTTTCGTTCAGCTAAATCCAGCCCCGGTGGCAGCCATTCAATCTGTACATAACCCGTGAAATCCTTTCCGGGATGTTGTTGCAGCCCCTTGTAAACAGATTGCAGGTGAGACGGCAAAAACTTTTCGCTGATATATTGATAAAGCTTGTTATTGAATTCAATGATTGATTTTCCGCTCCTGAAATTATGATCAAGGTCTTCCAGTTCGAAAAGCTGCTTTAACAACTTGTACCTTTCTTTTGTAGCAGGGCTGGCATTTTCCGGATAGGGTTCGGGCAGATTGGCAAATAAACCTACTTCTCCGCCCCTGAAACGGTAAATGGCCTGTTTACCGTCTCCAACCACGAGCGACCCGGCACTTTGGGCAAGACCGTTCTCAATGAGCGGCAACAGGTTTTGCCATTGCATCACCGATGTGTCCTGAAACTCATCAATCATGAAATGCTGGTATTTTTCACCAAGTCTTTCATAAATAAAGGGTACAGGTTCTTCAGATACGATTTTTGAGACCCGCTTGTTAAATTCTGATATATGTACAATACCCTCTTCATTTCTGATCCGGTCAATAATCCGGCTGATTTCGTTGAGCAGGGCGATCTGGAAGAGGTCTTTGCAAAGTATTGACAAAATGGTGTAGTCGCTGCTTTTGGCATCAATGATTTCAGCGGCCTGCTGCGCAATCCGGTTCAGTTCAGGCTTAATCCGGTCAACGGCCTGTTTGGCGTAACTATCTTTTTTACCGTTTGAGTACCAGATCTGATTGTTCAGTGTTTTCCGTACATTGGAGTTTGGAATCGGCAGAACCTCGCCGCTGATTTTGCAAAGTGATTCAAACCACTTGTAAATACCTGATTTGCTGTAATATAGGTCGCCTGCTGTAAGATTTTCTGCTTCAAGCAAGTCAAGGGCCTGATTACCAAGATGCGCAAGCTCTTCCTGAATAGCGCTGCAGGTGGCAGAAAAATCACTCCGCATTTGCAAAAAGTCGCCAATTTTCAGATGTTTAAGGGCGTTGATTGCCGAAGCATGTTTTTCAGAAAGCAGATCAATAGCAGTTTTGGCCAGTTCTTCTTCGATACGGCTCGTTTTTTCCTCGTCGGTCAGGTGCAGGGTGTAGCCAATCAGTGCATCTGTAACGGCGGTATCGGAGCCTATTTTTTCGAGCAGCTCGTCAACTGCCAGCTGAATGAGTACATCGTTGCTGAGTTCAACAGTAAAGTTTACGGGAATATGCAGATCCTGAGCGAAAGTTCTGACCACCCGATGCATAAAACTATCGATGGTACCTACTGAAAAATCATTGTATTGATGCAGAATATTCGAAAGCAGCAGGGCCGCTTTTTTGCGGAGCACCTGTTCTTCAATGCCAAGGTCGTTCTGCAGCAGTTTGGCCATGATGGCGGCTGAGCCGGCCGGCTCCCGATCAGGTGCAGCCATCTCATGCAAGGTCGAGATTACCCGCTCTTTCATTTCGGTGGCCGCTTTGTTGGTAAAAGTAATTGCCAGGATTTTTCTGAAACGGCGCGGATCAGAACCCTCCAGTGCCATCCGCAGGTATTCTCTCACCAGCGTAAATGTTTTGCCCGATCCTGCGGATGCTTTGTAAACCAGAAACTTCATAACTCACGGTATTAAACGGTAATTTCGGTATTCGCCTATGCGTATGCCCGTTAATTTTTCAAACCACATGAGTATTTTGTAGCGGGCGGATAGATTTTTCTTTGACGGATCAATATCGGGATTCCATGCTGCCTTTTTAATACGTTCCTGCATAATCAGCGGATGGGTTCCTGAAAAATGCGCAACCGAATCGATGCGCGAATAATCAAATTGCGCTACGTCGGCAATGTTTTTTTTCATCCAGCTGTCGTCATGCCAGAGTTTGTGAAAATACTGCTGTTTGGCTTGTTGTTTTTCAGGTGGTTTCACCCAGCCGTAATGGTAAATGGCTGCCATTGCAGGCTTTACTTTGAGCGGATGGTTATGGCGTCTGAAACCCTGCGCATCACGGTAGCTCCTAATGCCTATGCCCGGCCTGATGATCCGCACTTCCCGGCGGTACCATTTGCGCGAATCGCCAATAAAGTGATAGGATCCGTAAAAATGCACATAATCAAAAAGCAGTCCCTCAACCGTTTTGTCATCTTTCCAGCGCAGCATCTGGTTTCTCAACGGTTCAAGATATTTTTCGTGCAGCACTTCGTCGGCCTGAATATAGAATGCCCAGTTAGCATCGCCGGCTATCTTATCCATGGCCTTGTCTGTTTCAACAGCGAGCACGCGGCCACCTTCCCTGAGGGTTTCGTCCCAGGTGCTTCTGAAAATTTTCACTTTTTCAGGTGGTAAGGTGCCAAGAAGCGCATCTGTGTGATCATCTGAATTACCTGCCATTATGATGAATTCATCACAAAGCGGGAGCACTGACCGGATGGCCTCCAGTACCGGATAGTCGTATTTTACAGCGTTACGGATGAATGTAAAACCGCTGACTTTCATAAATTAAAAGCTGATAATACCGGTATAATTTTCCGGACGGAGTGCTTTTAGTTCTGTTTTCAGCGTTTCGCTGATGTTGAGTTGATCAATAAATGTATGCAGGGCAGCGAGGTTTACTTCCTTGTTACCCCTGGTAAGATCTTTCAGGGCTTCATAAGGCTGCGGGTAACCCTCACGGCGCAATATGGTTTGAATGGCTTCGGCCAGCACTGCAACATTTTTTTGAAGATCGTGCTGCAGGGCTTTTTCATTGAGAATCAGTTTGCCAAGGCCTTTAAGCACTGAACGGGCAGCAATGAGCGTATGTGCAACCGGTACACCAAGGTTGCGCAGCACCGTTGAATCAGAAAGGTCACGCTGCAACCTTGAGACCGGCAGTTTTTCGGCAAAATGACTGAGCAGGGCAGAGGAGATGCCGAGGTTGCCTTCAGCATTTTCAAAATCAATCGGGTTCACCTTGTGAGGCATGGCCGAGGAACCTGTTTCACCCTTTTGAAGTTGCTGAATAAAATATTCCATCGAGATATACATCCAGATGTCTCGGCAAAGGTCAATCAGAATGGTATTGATCCGGATGAGGTTATGACACCAGGCAGCCAGGTGGTCGTAGTGCTCAATTTGCGTGGTGGTTTGGCTGCGCTGAAGGCCCAAAGAACTTACAAAACGGTTGGCGAAATCCGACCAGTCGGTATGTGGAAATGCTGCATGGTGGGCATTGAAATTGCCGGTTGCACCGCCAAATTTGGCAGCCCAAACCTGATTGTTGAGACTGTTGAGCTGAATGCCAAGACGCTCGGCAAAAACAAATAATTCTTTTCCAATGGTGGAGGGAGATGCCGGCTGTCCATGCGTTCGTGCCAGCATCGGTATGTTTTTCCACCCGGAGGCCATTTCAGTCAGTTTTTCGGCAAGGCTGGTGAGGGCAGGCATCAGCACATCGGTGTTGGCCTCCTTAAGGCTGAGTGGTATAGCGGTATTATTGATATCCTGTGAGGTCAGGCCAAAATGTACCCACTCCATGGCGGGGCCCAGGGTTAATTCAAGTTTCTCCTTGATAAAATATTCAAGGGCCTTTATGTCATGATTGGTTGTTTTTTCAAGCGCCTTAATGCGTTCGGCATCTTCAGCAGAAAAGCCGGTGTACAGCGTGTTCAGGGCTTGAATTGTTTCAGTCGGGAAGGCCGGTAATTGCGGCAGCCCCAGATTTGCCAGTGCTTTAAGGTACTCAATTTCAACGAGTAGCCGGTATCTGAACAGCGCGAATTCAGAAAAGTAGCTGACAAGCGGAGCCGTCAGATTCCTGTATCGGCCGTCGATGGGTGAAATTGCATTTAGCGCCGGATCCATGCAATCAGGTTCGGGCAACTCCTTGCAGCACTCCGGCCATGGTGATACCAATAACAGCAGGTGACTCAACCACTTCAATACCGCATTCGCGCATGATTTTCATTTTGGCTGCGGCAGTATCATCGGCTCCTCCGATGATCGCTCCCGCATGACCCATACGGCGGCCCGGAGGCGCTGTTTTTCCTGCAATAAAGCCCACTACCGGTTTTGTACCATGTAATTTAATCCACCTGGCTGCTTCGGCTTCAAGATTTCCGCCAATTTCGCCAATCATAACAATACCTTCGGTTTCGGGGTCATTCATGAGCAATTGCACGGCTTCGAGTGTTGTAGTGCCAATGATGGGGTCGCCGCCGATACCGATGGCGGTAGATATTCCCATTCCGGCCTTAACCACCTGATCAGCGGCTTCATAGGTCAGTGTGCCTGATTTTGAAACGATGCCGATCTTGCCTTTTTTGAAGACAAATCCGGGCATAATACCTACTTTGGCTTCTTCAGGGGTGATCACACCCGGGCAGTTCGGCCCGATAAGCCTGGCATTTTTTCCTTTCAGGTAATCCTTAACCTTTATCATGTCCTGCACCGGAATACCTTCTGTGATGGCAACGATTACAAGGATACCGGCATCTGCCGCTTCCATAATGGCATCAGCTGCAAAGGCAGGTGGAACAAAGATGATAGAAACATCTGCTCCCGTTTGCTGAACGGCTTCTGAAACAGTATTGAATACAGGTTTACTGAGGTGCTGTGTGCCTCCCTTACCGGGCGTTACGCCACCCACCACATTTGTTCCGTACTCAATCATTTGTCCGGCATGAAAAGTACCTTCGCTTCCGGTAAATCCCTGCACAATTACTTTGCTGTGTTTATTAACCAATACACTCATGAAACGTTATGATTTGAAAGCGCGAAACTATGAAAAAAAAGGGCTTGTTTGCCCGGTCGTAATATTAATCCGCTAGGTTTGTTTTATTGAAAAAATCAGCTGGAATTCAGATTACCAGGTATTTGACCTGGGTCCTTTATTTTCATCAACAGACCTGTTTATAATTAATCTTTACACCTGCGGCTAATTCATTAACTTTGCTGCAAACAGTGCACCCGGCCTATGAATGAATTTCCAAAGGAAGAGCAGGAGCATGTGAGTCTGGCGGTTAAAAGATTCGAACAGATGCTTCGTTTAAAAGAGGCGTACTTTTTTGATCATGATGACCTGGAAGATATCATATCTTTTTATTTACAGGAGAATCTCCAGCAAAAGGCGCTCAAGGCCATCCGTTTTGCCTCTGGGCAGTATCCGGGCTCCACTGTTTTTGTGCTTAGAAAATCGCAGGTACTTGCTGCCGGCGGTCAATTTCAGGAGGCCCTTGATTTGCTCGAAGACCTTGAGATCTTTGAGCCGGGTAACCCTGAAATTCATATTACCAGAGGAGGTATTTACTCAATGACCGGCAATGCCGCGGCCTCCATTGAATCTTATAAGGCGGCGCTTAGAATTGACCGTTCGATTGAAGACATCTATCTCTTCATTGCCTTTGAATTTCAAAATCAGCATAAGTATGGACAGGCGGCCCGGTATATCCGTAAATGCCTTCAGATGAATCCGGGTAATGAAACGGCCTTGTATGAAATGTCGTTTTGTTTTGACATTGCGGGAAAGTTCAAGTCAGGTATCCGCTTTTTCAATACCTTTCTTGATACAAACCCCTACTCGAAAGTCGCCTGGTACGTACTTGGCCATCTTTATTGCAAGCAACTTGATTACCATCGGGCCATTGAAGCTTTTGATTTTGCAATTGTGGTAGATGAAAATTTTGCAGCCGCCTGGTTCAATAAGGCAAATTGCCTGATGTCGCTTGAAAATTACAACGAAGCCATCAGCTGTTACAAGGAAACATTCCGGCTCGAAGAACCAGATCCCTATACATTTCTCTATTTAGGTGAGTGTTACGAGAACCTTCAGGATCATCTGCAGGCCATGGAATATTACCGAAAAGCTGTTGAAATGGATGAGTTACTGGCTGATGGCTGGGCCGGAATCGCTGTTTTAACTGATTATTCTGGTAAAATCAGCGAAGCGGTTGCCTACCTTAAAAGAGCATTGAACATTGAGCCAGACCGGGCAACATTCTGGTTTATTCTTGGAGATCTGCAGATGAGGTCTGGCGAACTGCCCTCCGCTGAGGAGTCGTTCAGAAAGGTTACCGAATGCGAACCTGATTATGAGGACGGCTGGATTTACCTTTCAAATCTTTACCTTGATCAGGGCAAGTTCACCAATGCTCTTGATGTTATGACCGCCTGTATGGAGTTTCATCAGGAAAATCCACGCATGATTTATCAGTCATGTGAGGTGCTTTTACAGGCAGGCAGAGAGCAGGAGGCTTTACTGATCTGCTGCAGGGCGTTTGAGCTTGATTTTGATTTACATGAAAAAATGTTGGAAGAATTGTACTCCTTCGGACTGAATTCCGAAATTCGCCGGCTCATAGAAATTTACCGAACAGCCTGATGCAACATAAAATTTTGGACCATTTACCGCAAAGAACAGAGGGTCCGCGTGAAGATGGTTTAACCATGATGATGGATAAAGGACTGAGTTTACGGCAGGCTGAAGATTTTTTAAGTGCCTCCGGACATCTGACAGATATCATTAAACTAGGTTTTGGAACTTCGCTGGTGAGCAGGGATGTGAAAGAAAAGGTAAAGTTGTACCATAATGCCGGCATGAAAGTATATGTTGGAGGAACCCTTTTTGAAGCTTTTCTGGTGAGAAATGACCTGAAAGGTTACCTAAAATATATAAACGATTTGGGATTGCAAACCATTGAAGTTTCAGATGGATCTATTCAGATTGATCATAAAGAGAAATGCAGGCTGATTGCCAAACTTGCGCAGAATTTCACGGTGGTTTCTGAAGTTGGTTCAAAGGAGGCCGGTATTCTGATAGCCCCTGCAAAATGGATTTCTATGATGAAAGCCGAGTTGGGAGCCGGCTCCTGGAAAGTGATTGCAGAGGCCAGAGAAAGCGGCACAGTAGGTATTTATCGTCCCAACGGTACAGCGCATGTGGTGCTGGTAAACCGAATACTCTCTAAGGTGCCTTCTGAAAAAATTATATGGGAAGCACCCATGAAAGCCCAGCAAGCCTGGTTTATCAAACACATTGGCGCCAATGTGAATCTGGGCAATATCGCCCATGATGATGTAATTCCGCTGGAAACACTAAGGCTTGGATTGAGGGGGGATACCTTTTTTCAGTTCTTGCCTGATAACCTGAAAAAAAAACAAACTATTTCCTGAATTATGAAAGAAATAACCGTTCTTGAACTGAAGCGCATGAGAGATCAGGGCGAATCCTATCAGCTGATTGATGTGCGTGAACCCCATGAATACGAATCTGCAAATATTGGCGGAGAACTCATACCGATGGGGTCTGTTCCTGAAAAACTTGAGCAGCTTCGAAAAGACATCCCGTTGATTATTCAGTGTCGCTCAGGTGCCCGCAGCGGAAATGTAACCCAGTTTCTTGAGAAACAGGGCTTCCAAAATGCTTT
>JBIICM010000006.1:0-38297 GCA_044238875.1 Flavobacteriales bacterium
AGGGGTTAAGGTCAAAATCATGGTCAGCTCGGGTCGCATCAGAGAAGAGGTGGTTAGGGTAGCCGACGAAATTGATGCAGATCTGATTATACTTGGTACTCATGGTGTTTCGGGGCTCAAGGAGTTTTTCATGGGCAGCAATGCCTTCAGAATTGTAATGGATGCTTCATGTCCGGTATTATCGGTGAGAACTACGGCAAAAAAGCTTGGCTTTAAAAATATTGTTGTTCCAATTGACAATTCATTCCACTCCCGCGAGAAATTAGGCATTTCGGTGCAGATGGCCAACATTTACGGCAGTACCCTTCATATTTGCGGATTGCGCTCTCATGATCATGCAGATGATGATCTGAACGCCAAGTTCAGGATGAAAATGAAGCAGGTTGAAGATTTCCTGATTGAGAAGGAGGTGAATCACTCATCTACAACCATTTTCTGCACCAATATCGCAAGAGCCGCCATGGATTTTGCCGATGAAAAAGATGCTGACCTTATCATCATCATGAACGAACAGGAAACCAATGATACCGGATTTTTTGTTGGTGCCTATGCACAGCAAATGGTAAATCATTCAGCGGTTCCGGTGCTCAGTATAAGACCAACCTCCGGTTCAATGAGTAACATAGTGCCTTATTGAGTTGAGTAAACCCGGCAGTACAGCTTCTCTGCGCACAATGTTTCTGCGTCATCTGGCGCAGACTTCGCCGTCACCGCCCATGCTTGAAATTGCAGCGGCAGAGGGTGTTCACATTTATACTGTTGATGGTAAAAGATATATAGATCTGATTTCAGGTATTTCAGTAAGTGCTACAGGTCACAGGCATCCGGCTGTTGTGCAGGCCATACGCAAACAAACCGACCATTACCTTCACGTAATGGTTTATGGTGAGTTTATTCAGGGGCCGCAGGTTGAACTGGCAGAGAAATTATGCGGCCTTTTGCCCGAACGCCTCAACACTGTGTACTTTGTTAATTCGGGTGCAGAGGCCACCGAGGGCGCGATGAAGCTGGCCAAGCGTGTAACAGGTCGTACAAATATCATTGCCTTTAAGCATGCTTATCACGGAAGCACACAGGGTGCCCTGAGTGTGATCGGAGATGAATACTTCAAAAGAAGTTTCAGGCCGCTGTTGCCCGGTGTTTATCATATCAGGTACAATGTTTTCGAAGACCTTGCGCAGATTGATCACCAAACGGCCTGTGTAATTGCTGAAAGCATTCAGGGAGAGGCCGGGGTAATCATGCCCCATCTTACCTGGCTTAAAGCGCTGCGTGAGCGCTGCGATGAAACCGGCGCTCTGCTTGTTCTTGATGAAATTCAGTCGGGAATGGGGCGCTGCGGAACGTTTATGGCTTTTCAGCAGTTTGGAATTGAACCGGATATTCTGCTGCTGGCCAAAGGGCTTGGAGGCGGATTGCCTTTGGGTGCCTTTTTGGCCTCCCGTGAGCTGATGCAGCAATTAAGTTACGATCCGGTGTTGGGGCATATTACCACTTATGGCGGAAACGCACTTTGTTGTGCAGCCGGACTTGCCGTAACGGACTTGATAACCCGGGAAAAATTAGCCGACAGGGCGCTTCTGCTTGAGCAACATATCCGCGCAGCACTCAGCCATCCGGCTATCAAAGAAATCAGGGGCAGAGGTCTTTTACTTGCAGCTGTATTTGAATCTGATGCTATCGCTTCAGCGGTTATGGCCGAATGTATGCAAAGAGGTCTTATCACCGACTGGTTTCTTTTTGCACCGCATTGCCTGCGCATCGCACCGCCTCTTACCATAAAGGAGGAGGAACTTCAGGAAGCAATGATCTGTTTTATGGATGCAGTGAAAACTGTTTGCGGCTGATTTTTAATAATTTAAATTCAAAGGCCTGTCTCAACGTAGCCCTGCCTCTCGGCTGAGCCCAAAAGCTGATCATGTTTCCAGCAGACCTCTACCTGTTTTTTGTATGCGGTTGTTCCGCTTAAAATCAATCACGATTTTGTCAAGAATTCCGTTGATGAATGTTTTACTTTGCGGACTGCTGTAGTCTTTTGAAAGTTCGATGTATTCATCAAGCGACACCTTAACCGGTATCTGTGTAAATTCGGTCAGCTCGCAGAGTGCCATCTTCATCAGAATCATGTCTAATTTGGCAACCCTTTCAACCTCCCAGTTTTGTGTTTTAGAAGCGATTTCACTTTCATAAGACTGGTTGTGCAGAATGGTTTTTCTGAACAACGAAGAGGCGAAACTTTTTTCTTCAGCCGGATCTTTGAGCAGCGGAAGCAGCTGCAGACTGTTTTTTTCCTTAAATGACCTGATGGTTTTTAAAACACCTTTTTGCATCAGCTCTATATCATCAAGCCAGTAAATGCTGCGTTCTTCAAAGAGCTGTTCAATTTGTTCTGATTTAAAAATATACTCTTCAAATAAATAATGCAGGATTTGCTTGTCAACTTCCAGATCAGGTTCACTAAGGTTGAGATATTTGCGGTACTCGGTATCGTTCCTGAAGCTGAAATAAATTTTCCGAAGTGTTTCATCAAAGCCAACCCAGTTTATTTTATGCTTGTTGAGCAGCTGATTCAGCTCGGCAGAATGTTCAAAGGCGCTAATGACAGAATTTCTTATGAAATTTAATTTCGGATTCAGATCTTCTTCGGTTGGTAAATGCTTTAGTTTTCGCTCTTCGATAAAAGCTTCAATAAAATCTTTCAGTGCAACCGAAAGACTGAGGTAATAGAGGTAAATCTCATATACCTTATCAATACTGTGAAAAAGTTCTTTTTCTCCGGCCATCACATCAGAATTGTTTGACTGGAAAAAAGCATAAAGTGCTTTCATCACTTTTTCACGTATATGTCTTCTTGTTAGCACCTTACATCGTCATTTTAATCCTGCTGATATCCTGAATTCTTTTTTCAGCAAGGCGTGAAGCTGCAGTGTAGGTGGTGATGTTTTCTCCTGTAGCAATTTTAAATACATCAAGGGTTGCATCATAAATATGCTCAGTTTTTTGCAGTGCACGTTCCCTGTTGTATCCCTCAATTTCGGTGTACACGTTTATGAGTCCGCCGGCATTGATCAAAAAGTCGGGTGCATACAGAATCCCCTTTTCTGCACACATGGTTCCGTGCAGGTTTTCGTCTTCCAGCTGGTTGTTAGCGGCGCCGGCAATTATGGTGCATCTCAATTTGCTGATTGATGCAGTATTTACAGTTGCGCCAAGTGCGCATGGTGCGTAAATATCCATATCGGTATCAAACAGGTTTGCTTCACTAACCACCTGCACATGCGGATGCTTAGCGGTTACTGCTTTTAAATTCTCGTCCCGGATATCAAAAACGGATACATTAGCGCCTTCCTTTGTGAGCAAATCAACCAATGCCTGACCTACTTTACCTGTACCCTGCACCAAAACTTTTTTTCCGCTCAGACTGTCGGATCCATATACGTTTTTTGCTGAGGCCTTCATTCCCAGATATACGCCGTAAGCAGTTACCGGTGAAGGATCACCTCCTCCGCCGAGTGACTCCGGCAGACCGGTAACATGGCTTGTTTCCATGGCAATGTATTCGATATCACGGGTGCTGATATTAACGTCTTCAGCAGTGATATAACGACCTCCAAGTCCGTTTACAAATTTACCGAACATCCTGAGCAGTGCTTCTGACTTGGTTGCCGGATCACCAATGATTACAGCTTTACCTCCGCCAAGATTAAGACCTGTAATAGCTGCTTTGTAAGTCATTCCTCTTGAGAGGCGCAATACATCGTGCAAAGCTTCCGCTTCATTTTTATAAGCCCACATTCGGGTGCCACCAAGGGCCGGGCCGAGCTGCGTGTTATGAATGGCTACTATGGCTTTAAGGCCTGTTTGCTCATCAAAGAAATGAACCACCTGTTCGTGGCCGCCGGATTGCATTTTCTGGATAACGGCTTTACCTGTTTCTGAAATAGCCGGGCTTTCGGTTTTTGTTAATGACATGTTGGTTTGATTTTGGGAATGGAAGAGGGAGATCATTACAACAAAAAAATGGTAAATTCGCCATCTGTTCTTTCTTCCGGTTTTGGGTCGTCAAAAGTAGGAGTTTTTTTTTTCCTGCGTGGCACATCCGGCAATCAACATGAAATCCTTACTGCATCTCAATAAATATCTTTTCAAGTACCGCATCAGACTCATTCTGGGGGTATTATTTGTAACCATCTCGAATATTTTCGCCATCTATCCTGCCGAAATCCTGCGACAGGGTATTGATCTGGTTACCCAGGGAACATCGCTGTATGAGTTATTCAGGGGGAGTGGTTCTGCCGGCTTTCTGAAAGATAATTTCGATGCATTATTGCTTTATTTCGGTCTGATTGTAATAGCATCGGCGCTTTTAAAGGGCATTTTCATGTTTTTTATGCGGCAAACCATAATTGTGATGTCGCGGTTGATTGAATATGACCTTAAAAACGAAATTTTCGCGCAATATCAGCGTCTCGATCTGGCCTTCTACAAACGAAATAAAACCGGTGATCTGATGGCCCGAATCAGTGAGGATGTGAGCCAGGTGCGGATGTATGTGGGCCCTGCCATCATGTATGCCATCAGCACGGTTACCCTGATTTTGCTGGTACTGGGGCGTATGCTTTCAATTCATCCCGGACTTACCCTTTTTGTGATGGCGCCACTGCCCTTGCTCGCGTTTCTTGTTTACAAGGTAAACAGGCTGGTAATCAGTAAGAGTGAAGCGGTACAGCGCCAGCTCTCTGCACTTTCCTCCTTTGTACAGGAGTTTTTTTCAGGCATTCGGGTAATAAAGGCTTACAACCGAGATCAGGAAATGACAGGGCGCTTCGGGGAGGTAACACTTGCCTATAAAGACCGCAATATGAGCATGTTCAGGATCAATGCATTGTTTTTTCCTGTAATTCTGCTGATGATCGGGCTGAGCACGCTGATTACTGTTTATGTAGGTGGAAACAGGGTTTACACCGGAGAAATTACTACCGGAACCATTGCAGAATTCATTTTATATGTCGGCATGCTTACTTGGCCGGTCGCCTCTATGGGCTGGGTAACCTCTATCGTTCAGCGGGCGGCCGCCTCACAAACACGGATCAATGAGTTTTTAGATTACAAACCTGAAATTACAGGCGGGCAATCAGGGCCGGTTGAAATAAGGGGTGATATTGAATTCAGGGATGTAGTATTTACTTATCCCGACAGTGGTATCAGGGCGCTCAACAAGGTGAGTTTTCAGGTTAAGGCTGGCAGCTCGCTGGCCATAGTGGGTAAAACAGGTTCGGGTAAATCAACCATCGCTGCATTGGTTTCCCGCTTATATGAAGCACAGGAAGGTGAAATTCTGATAGATGGCAGGCCCATCAGGCAATTAGATCCGGGCAGCCTGCGAGGCACTATCGGTTACGTACCCCAGGAGGTGTTTCTGTTTTCTGATACCATCCGCAACAATATAGCCTTTGGTTTGCCGGAGGCTAAGGCCGCAGAAACTGACGCCATCGTTGAACAGGCAGCCAGGGATGCTGTGATTTATGATAATATCGCCGAGCTGAAAGAAGGCTTTGAAACCAGGGTAGGGGAGCGGGGCATTACCCTTTCAGGCGGGCAAAAGCAGCGGATCTCCATTGCACGGGCCATTATCAGAAAACCATCTATAATGGTGTTTGATGATTGTTTGAGCGCCGTTGATACCGAAACAGAAGAAAAAATTCTCGAGAACCTTAAAAGACTCATGCAAGGCCGCACAACACTCATTATTTCACACCGGATTTCGTCAGTGAAGCATTGCGATCATATTATTGTGCTTGATCACGGCCATGTTGCCGAACAGGGCACCCATCAGCAACTCCTTGAAAAAGCGGGCATATATGCCGGACTTTACCGGAAACAGATGCTGGAAAAAGAGTTGGGCTGAACGCTTCTTGTTTTTAAGGGCCCTTAAATCCATTTAAAAATATCGCTGATTTTATATAAGTCAGGCAGATTGCACAAGTCTGTCATTTTTTTCTTTCTTTGCCTGTATGGAAAGATTTATCGGAATTTTTGGGATGCTCCTGATCCTTGGGGTAGCCTTCCTGCTTTCAAATAACAAAAAAGCGATTAACCTTCGGCTGGTATTCAGCGGTCTTGGCTTACAGTTTATTCTGGCCTTGCTGGTACTGAAAATTGGTCCGGTGCAGCAATTCTTTCAGTTTATGGGGCGATGTATGGGCAAGATAGAGGAATTTGGCAGAGAAGGTGCCCGGTTTGTTTTTGGCGGTGTATTGCCTGATCCGGCCAAACTGGGCGGAGTTTTTGGTTTCGAGAATGCTTTTATTTTCTTTTTCAACATTCCGGCCACCATTATTCTTGTTTGTGTGCTTGTGGCTATTCTGTATCATTTAGGCATCATGCAAAGAATAATTGCAGTAATTTCCAAAGGGGTATATTATATGCTCCGCACGAGCGGTTCTGAAACGCTGAGCAGCGTAGCCAGTGCTTTTGTTGGTCAGGTAGAAGCCCAGGTAATGATACGGCCATATCTTTCAGGTATGACCAGAAGTGAACTGCTTGCCAGCATGAGTGGCAGTATGGCCTGCATAGCGGGCGGCATTCTGATCGTGTATGCCAACATGGGCGTTCCTGCCGAATATCTGCTCGCTGCCAGCATTATGGCCGCCCCCGCCTCTCTGGTGATTTCAAAAATTGTGTATCCTGAAACAGAGGTCAGTGAAACCAAAGGCCAGGTAAAACTTGAAGTGAAATCAAATTACAGTAATGTAATTGACGCGATCAGCCATGGAGCGGCCGATGGTATGAAAATTTCACTCAATGTTGTGGCCATGCTTATCGGATTTATTGCGCTGATTGCATTGATTGATTTCATATTGCGTAAAATAAGTCCTTCAATAAGTCTCGATAATATTTTCGGATGGATATTTTATCCTTTTGCCTGGGCCATGGGTGTGCCATCAGCCGATATTACCACAGTGGCCACCCTGATGGGTAAGAAACTCACCATTAATGAGTTTGTTGCGTACAGTGAACTTGTTAAAATAAAGCAGGTTATCGATCCCAAATCGCTGGTGATTGCCAGTTTTGCGCTATGCGGGTTTGCTAATTTTTCAAGTGTCGGTATGCAGATCGGCGGAATAGGGGAGCTTGCACCCAACCGAAGAGCTGATCTGGCCCAGCTGGGAATGAAAGCGCTGATATGCGGCACCCTTGCCTCTTATCTTTCAGCAACCATGGCCGGAATGATTCTGGGCTGATCAGCGCAAGACCACAAAACGAGCGATGCCTGTTTCTGCGCCATCCGCCGAGCGGAGTCTCATCAGGTAAGTGCCGTTTGCCAGTTGAGAGGTTGCGATTTCCTGCGGGGATTTCAGACGGATTTCAATGTTTTTCTGCAAACAAACACGACCTTCAGCACTGATGATTTCCATGCTGTAATTTCCGGGTTGCAACCCGTCGGTTTCTGCAAACAGAACCTCAGCCGAGGGGTTGGGGTATATGTGAAGATTTCTGCTGTTGAAGGGTTCAAACACCGACTGTGTCTTATCACCCTTGGCAAAGGCATATTCTCCGGGTATCAGGGTGTTGATGCGGATTGTTCCGGCGCCATTGGTTAAAGAACCTGCCGTTACGGTAAAGTCATTGTAAACCTTCCAGGGCTCTGCTGCATTGCGGCGATAAACGAGTATGGTTCTTGATTCGGTCACACTAAAGAGGTCAAAATCAAGCTCGCTGTCTTTTGCGCCATTGTAGCTGAGCTGAGCAGCCAGCTTGTCACCGGCTTTCCAAGACCCTGATACAACCCAGTAATGGCTCGAGCTCATACGGTCGATCCCCGGTCCCTTCAGGCTGGTATCAGGGCCTGCCCAAATATGCTCTATCCGTAAACTGGCGGTATCGGTGATTTTTTCCTTAAATATCCTGAAATCAACATAAGGCACCACTGATGGAATAGATTGCTGCGGTGTAATGATAAATTCATGATCCATACGCGCCTGATTCAAGCGGTTGTGCCTGTTCAAAATCACGTCTTTCGGCTCAAAAGGAACATCTATTTCCGCAACTGAGAACTGGTTACCTGCAATGATGCGGTGCTCAGAAACTTTGTTTTCGCTACCCAAAAACGTAACATCCAAAGGCACATTCTTATGAAACTGCTCCCATTTTCTTAAAAGCTGTCGCAGGTAAAGGGATGTTTTCCAGGTTTCACCGGCAGGATTCGCTTTGAAGGAGTCAGCCACAAAAACTGAAAAGCCGGGCGCGAATACCTGATCCCTGAAAAAGTCATCCATGGCAACTCCTGTTTCAGCCTCCATTGAATCCCTGAACTGCTCTGGCGTGAAGGTGGTCAGCCCCATACTTTCCTGAATGCCGCGCAGTCCTTTTCTGAAGAGCGTATCTCCAAGATAACCTCTCATGTTATGCATTACGGCAGCACCTTTGTTATAGGTGTGTATGCCGTAAACGGCAGCATCGGGCACAGGCGACAAGGGCCAGAAACCTTTGTCTCTGACATGCGCCTCGGTAAGTACATAGTATTGATTCCGCTTTACATCCTCAACAAACTTTTTTCGTCCGCTGAGAAATTCGGCCATCAGGTGACTGCTGTATTCCGCGGGTCCCTCCTTAAGCCACATATCATTGTGGGAGTAAGGGGCAATCCAGTCTCCCCACCAGTAATGGCCCAGCTCATGTGCAATAAGGTTATCGTTTACCTCGACTGGCTGCGTAAGAATAAACACCGGGTAAGCAATGTTTTGCGGAATTTCAAGTGCCCCCATCGTGGTGGTCACATAACCTACCCGACCCCAGTGATTGGGTCCGTACCAAAATTCACAGGCATCAATTGCCTTGCCGGTATTCACAAATTTAGCGCGCATTGCAGCCGTATCAGCAACCCTGGCAGTAAGCCTTACATCTACAGGACCGTAAACGCCTTGATGCACAAAATCAATATCTGCGTAATTTGAAGCGGCAATGGCAGAAATATGCGTGGGGATAGGCTGTTTCAAGGAAAACGACCTCACCACCGTATCGCCTGATATTACCTGTTCTCCGATAAATTCACCCTGACAATGTGCCTTGTAATTACCTGCACTCTTTACGTGGTAGGTATAGGTGGCCCTTTCAACAAATGAATCGAAGCATGGATACCAAACTTTACCGAAATTGGGTGGAATAGTAGAAATACCGATACCAAGGTTGTAAATATAACCCTGCTCATTGATGAAACCACCCCATTTGGCATCGCGGTGAGGAATGCCTTCATAGTAAATGGTAATTTCCTGTTCCTCGCTTTTGTTGAGTGCTGCCGGAAAAAAAACTTTTAAATGGTTGCCATCATGACGAAAGTTCAGTTGGCCATTGTCCCAAAGAACAGAATCTGCGCTCAGTTTAACCTGATTGTCAGTGGTAACATGAAAGAAGTCAAACAAAATGGAATCCTGGCCGAAGAGAAGTGGCTTAAAACGTATGGTGGTGGCAGCTTTGATGCGTTTCCCGCTGATATCGGTAATATCGAGACTGATTTCATAATGAAGGATATCAAACGTGTCGCTCCGTGCAATACTTGGATTGATTTCCCTCAGGGGGCCGGATGGTACTCCCTGACCGGCAAGTGTTCTCCAGTGATGACAACCGTAAGGTATCGGCTGAGCCATTAATCTGGCGACTGAACCCGTAAGCAATAGAAGGGTGAAAACTATGATGCGCATAAAGTGATTTGAGTATACAAATATGCACGTTTGTTTAATTACTTTCAATGGGTGAATGATGATTAGGGAGATGATGAATGGATACAACCTCCGAACAGTCAACGAATTCAAAAAAAATCGCCTGGGTGATCTATTCTTTTGACTTTCTATTACTTTTACAATGATAAATTAGAGGTTATGCTACGTAAAACATCCGAACAGCCTGATTGCGCCCAATGTGGTTCTCTTCATAAATCGGTTTTCTGTGAGTTGCACGGTCATGATCTTGACCAGCTCAACGAAGACAAAGGCTGTGTTTACTATAAAAAAGGGCAGGTTGTTTTTAATGCAGGGGCTTATCCGCATGGGCTTTATTGCGTTAAGGAAGGGAAAATTAAGGTTTTTCAGGTGGGCGACGAAGGCAAGGAACAAATCGTTAGGTTGGTTAAAAGCGGAGATATCATGGGCTACAGGGCATTGCTGGGCGGAGACAAATATTCGGCCAGTGCTGAGGTGCTTGAAGATGCCCGGATTTGCCATATTCCCAAAAGCACGTTTTTCAGCCTCTTGCAAAGTAATGGCAGTTTATCACTGCAGATGATGAAACTGCTTTCAAATGACCTTAGTATGGCCGAGCACCGGATTACTGATCTGGCCCAAAAGCCGGTGCGGGAAAGGGTGGCTGAAGCTTTGCTCTACATGAAAGAAACCTATGGCTTTGAAGATGATGGCGCTACCATCGGAGTGGTTCTTTCAAGGGAGGATATCGCCAATATAGTAGGCACAGCAACCGAAACGGTCATCAGGCTTTTAAGTGAATTTAAATCAGAAGGCGTTATCCGTCTCGATGGCAAAAAAATCGCCATTATCAATCAAAAACAATTGGTAAGGCTCGCCAATGTTTACGATTGAGATCTGTTTTACCTGATATAAATCATATTTTCTGCTGAGGAGCGTCATAGCATTCGCATAAGCTGCTATTCACCTTTGTTCCGGCTAAAGAATAACAGTTGAGTTATTACGAACATATTGATTTCAATCTGGTGGATGATCATGATCTGCTTGATTTTATCGAGAACAGGCAACACGCGTTCACCAGAAATCTGCTTGACTTGATCATACTCAATCTGAAATCAGCCATGCGCAGCAATCCCGATGAACTTGAAAAACTCGGGAACATTGTTCGCTTGCTTCAAACGATTCGCACAAAATCAGAGTACCTGATCAATCTTCAGGAAACCAGGCTTTTCCCATTCCTTCGCAAATTAATCGAATTAAATCAGCGCAGACAGCCAATCAGATTCCTCAGCATTAAAATTACCGACAGCACCATACGGCAAATCAGAGAAGAGCATTATCAAATCAGGCAAATGCTAGTGGTAATGAAACAGCTCACCGGTCAATTTAAAACCCCTCCCCGGTCTGATGAAGTGATGAAACTTTGTTATGCCGAACTGAAAGAGTTTTGTGAAGATTTATCCCGGCAGTTGCAGCGGGATGATCAGTTTCTACTTCCCCGAATTGCCAGCATGGAGACCCTGGTGCTGAGCCGCTCCGAAAGTATTGATGCAATAGCTTACGGACATGGAGGGGATGCCTGATGAGGTTGAATAAACCAACAAATCATGATGAAACCACATCCCGGATAATACATTGTTATCACTGTGGCGACGAATGTTCTGCGCAGATGGTCATGTTCAGGGAGCATTCATTTTGCTGTGACGGTTGTAAACTGGTGTTTGAGATACTCGATGAAAATAATCTGTGTACCTATTATTCCATTTCTGAGGGCGCCGGCAACAGCCCTGATCCGGAATTGTACAGGGATAAATTCAGTTACCTGGATCAGCCTGATATCCGCAGTCAGCTGCATCACTTCAGCAGTGCATCCCAATGCCATGTAAGGTTCTTTATCCCCGGCATGCATTGCAGCTCCTGTATCTGGCTGCTTGAAAACTTTAGGAGATTGGATCAGGGAGTGATCAGCAGTTCGGTAAATTTCCCTGGAAGAACCGTCAGCATCTCCTACAACCCGGCTCAGACCTCGCTCAGCGCCATCGCCTCCAGATTGGCCAGCATCGGTTATGAACCGCACATCAGTCTGGATGACCTTGAAAACAAGATGCCCCGCCGGCACAAGCGCCTTAAATGGGCCAGGATAGGGGTGGCCGGCTTTTGTTTCGGGAACATCATGATGCTCAGCTTTCCCGAATATTTTTCCATTGCAGGTCTTGCAGAACAGGAAGGGTTGCGAACAACATTCTCCTGGCTGAATCTGCTGTTGAGTATCCCGGTACTTTTGTTCAGCAGCCGTGATTTTTTTGTCTCCGCCCTGGGTGCCATCCGCTCCCGACACCTCAACATCGACCTGCCGGTTGCCGCAGCCATCATGATCACCTTCCTAAGAAGTGTTTACGAACTGGTTGCAACAGCCGGTCCCGGCTATTTTGATTCAATGACCGGAATTGTCTTTTTCATGCTCATTGGCAGGGCATTCCAGGACAATACTTTTGAAACACTTGCATTCGACAGGGATTTTAAGTCCTATTTTCCGCTTGCCGTAACCGTCATTGATAAAGGCAATGAACAGCCCATGCAGGTGAACCGCCTGCAGAAAGGCATGCGGATCAGAATCCGCAATAATGAGGTAATTCCGGCTGATGCAGTCCTGCTTACTGAACAGGCCAACATTGATTACAGTTTTGTGACGGGCGAGTCAAGGCCTGAAACGGCGAACAAAGGTGCAGTTGTTTATGCCGGAGGCAGACAACGCGGAACATCGGTGGAGCTGGAGGTAATCAAGCCGGCTGAGCAAAGTTACCTTACGCGTTTGTGGAACAATGAATCATTCAGAAACGATGCGGATGACAAGGAGAAGGACGGAGGGTTGGTCGACCGCATCAATCAGTATTTTACCGCCACCGTATTTATACTGGCACTTGGAGCGGCCTTGTTCTGGTACCTGAACGATGCGCCCGACAGGGTCTGGAATGCAGTCACAACCATCCTGATCGTGGCCTGCCCCTGCATCTTGCTGCTGGCCTCCACCTTCACCAATGGCCATGTTTTACGCATCCTTGGCAGAAATGGCCTTTACCTTAAGCATGCGCGCATCATAGAGCGGCTCGGAGAAGCAGATACCATTGTGTTTGACAAGACGGGCACCATTACGCCGGGCCGTGACCTGCCCCCCAATTATGAGGGTGATGAGCTGGATCAAAAACATTCAGAGGCCATCTCTTCACTTGTTGCGCAGTCAATTCATCCGCTTAGCCGGCGAATTGCCGAATGGCTAAACTGCCGGCCTTCAATGGTTGTGGATGATTTTTCAGAAACGAATGGAAAAGGATTGCGTGGGCTGATCAATGGAGATGTTTATATACTCGGATCGGCTTCATTTGCCGGATCGAATCCTGATCAAAAGGAGCATCAGACCAGCGTACATTTGAGTATCAATGGTGTTTATAAGGGTCGTTTCGTTTTCTGTAACCAGATGCGTGAAGGGCTTGCCGGTCAATTGACCGGCCTGAAAAACAAGTACAGACTTTACCTGCTCAGCGGTGACCAGCCCGGCGATGCAAACTGGCTGAGTCGTTGGTTTCATCCGGAGCGCATGCTGTTCAGGCAGCAACCTGCCGACAAGCTGAATTTTATGGCTGCATTGCGCCGGCAGGGTTTTAAAACCCTCATGATCGGCGACGGGCTGAATGATGCAGGGGCGCTCAGAGAAAGTGATGCTGGTATTGCGGTGAGTGATAATGTGAATAATTTCTCGCCTGCTTGCGATGGCATCCTACAGGGCGGGCGCATGAACCGGCTGGAATCCCTGCTTCAGTTTTGCAGGGCAAGCCGCCGAGTTATTGTCTGGAGTTTTACAGTATCCATCATCTATAATATCATCGGCCTTTCGTTTGCATTGCGGGGCGAACTTGAACCGGTGATTGCTGCGATTCTGATGCCGGCAGCATCAATTTCAATAGTAAGCCTTGCCACCTTTATGACATGGGTTACCGCGAGAAAAATGCGACTTGCCTGAAATAGAAGGATGGTCAGCCTAAACAGGCCTGGTCACCATTTTAAAAATGATAAAAATCATAATTTCTGCTGATACCTGTCATTGATGGGCAGTAAAGGCCTGGATAGTTTTGAAGCGTCGAAGATTTTGATTTTTTATCCAAACCAATGAGTGCCCTGTACATATTAATCGCGATCAGTATCTGCGTCGCTATTGTATTTCTGGTCTCCTTTCTTTGGGCTGTGAACCGTGGCCAGTTTGATGATGACTACACCCCCTCGGTACGAATCCTCTTTGACGACCCGGAAATACAACAACCGGATGAACCTTTAAAAAAAGAACTTTAAAGTCAACAGCCATCAGATAAACATGCTCCAAACCGCTTCAGTACCTATCGAACAATTTAGCTACGACAATAAAATTGTAAGGAACTTTGCAATAGCCACCATCATTTTCGGCCTGATCGGAATGACCGTTGGGTTGCTGGTAGCCCTTCAGCTGGTATTTCCTTCCCTGAATTTTGGCATTCCATTTACCTCATATGGCAGGATTCGCCCGCTGCATACCAATGCAGTGATTTTCGCTTTTGTTGGTAACGGCATTTTTGCGGGTGTTTATTATTCGCTGCAGCGGCTCTGTAAGGCGAGGATGTTCAGTGATACCCTTAGCAACATTCATTTCTGGGGTTGGCAGCTGATCATACTTGCAGCAGCAGTAACACTCCCTTTAGGTATCACAACAGGAAAAGAATACGCAGAACTCGAATGGCCGATTGATATTGCAATTACCCTTATATGGGTTGTTTTTGGATGGAACCTTTTGGGCACAATTCTTAAAAGGAGGGTTCAGCATCTTTACGTGGCCATCTGGTTTTACATAGCAACCTGGGTTACTGTGGCGGTATTGCATATCGTTAATTCATTTGAACTGCCCGTTTCATTGCTGAAAAGCTATAGCTGGTATGCAGGCGTTCAGGATGCATTGGTGCAATGGTGGTATGGTCACAATGCGGTGGCATTTTTTCTCACCACGCCATATCTGGGGCTGATGTATTATTTCATACCCAAAGCGGCCAACAGACCGGTATATTCTTACAGGCTTTCAATCATTCACTTCTGGGCATTGATCTTCCTTTATATATGGGCGGGTCCGCACCATTTGCTCTACACAGCACTTCCCGACTGGGCCCAGTCGCTGGGTGTGGTGTTTTCGTTAATGCTGATCGCTCCTTCATGGGGCGGCATGATTAACGGATTGCTTACCCTGCGCGGGGCATGGGATAAGGTTCGCGAGGATGTGGTGCTCAAATTCATGGTGGTTGCCATAACAGCATACGGCATGGCAACATTTGAAGGCCCTATGCTTTCGTTGAAAAATGTGAATGCCATCGGACACTTCACTGACTGGATCGTTGCGCACGTGCACGTGGGAGCCCTTGGGTGGAACGGTATGCTCACCTTCGGCATGCTCTATTGGCTTTTCCCGAAAATATACGGCAGATCGCTTTTCTCCCAAAAAATGGCAAATTTCCACTTCTGGATTGCCACCCTCGGCATCATTTTTTACGCAGTTCCCATGTATTGGGCAGGCTTCACGCAAAGCCTCATGTGGAAGGAGTTCAATCCTGACGGATACCTCAAATACCCTAACTTTCTTGAAACTGTTACCCAGCTGATACCATTGTATGCCCTGCGTTCAATTGGTGGCGTGCTTTACCTCGCAGGTTTTGTGGTGATGATTGTAAACCTCTGGAAAACGGCAGCAGCGGGTAAGCTTGTGGCCGATGAACCCACCGAAGCTGCTGCGCTTCCGTCAAACCTGACCACCGGCAGGGTAAGCGGGGAGCATTGGCACCGTCAGATTGAGCGCAGGCCGGTTCAGCTGCTGATCTTTAGTCTTATCGTTATCCTGATCGGTGGAATCTTCGAACTCATACCCACCTTTCTGATTAAATCAAACATCCCCACAATTGCGAGCGTGAAGCCCTATACTCCGCTTGAGTTGCAGGGGCGCGATATTTACCTGCGCGAGGGCTGCTATACCTGCCATAGCCAGATGGTCAGGCCTTTCCGGTCTGAAACCGAAAGATACGGGGAGTACTCAAAAGCAGGTGAATTTGTGTATGATCACCCCTTTCAGTGGGGATCAAAACGAACAGGGCCGGATCTGGCAAGGGAAGGAACAAATAAGCTGAGAAAACCCGACAGCTGGCATTATAACCACATGGATGACCCCACTTCCATGTCACCGGGCTCAATTATGCCTGCCTATCCCTGGCTGCTTGATGATGATCTCGACACTGCAAGCACGGCGGGCAAGATCAGGGCGATGCAGCAACTCGGCGTTCCTTATCCTGCAGGTTTTGATAAGAAAGCCAACGCAGATCTGATGATTCAGGCCGGAAAAATTACCGCTGGATTGAAAGAAGCCGGAATTGAAACCATGCCCCAGAAAGAGATCATTGCCCTGATTGCCTATCTGCAAAGGCTTGGTACTGATATAAGCGCGGAAAAAACAGCCAATGTTCAATAAACCATAAAAAAAACTGCCATGAAATTCATCAATTATCTCACAACTATTGCGGGGGTCGACATTTTCCCAATGGTTTCGCTGCTGATCTTCTTTTTATTTTTTTCAGGCCTGATTTGGTTTGTCATGCGTGCCGACCGCAGTGAAATGATCAGACTCAAAACGCTACCACTTGATTTATCCGAAACTGAAACAAACGATGAACAATGAAACCTGTTGAGCCAACCCAAACTTTTGAAACCTGTCACGCACCGGGTCATATTCTGATCTGGAAGCAAAGATTCAGAAACGTTGCAGATAAATTGAACCTGCCGGAAACCATATCAAAAGGACGAATCAGAATATACAACTTCCAGAAAAAATGAGAAATCAGCCTAAACATTTGATCCTGACAACATTTTTACTTACCGCCACCAGAGGTCTTGTTTCTGCTGCTGAAACGCCAGACATTTCCCCAGCCTACACCAATCCGGTTTTTCTGGCTATGCTGATGGCTATCCTGATTCTGTTTTTTGTGATCATCGGTTTAGCTGCAACCATCAGGAACCTTGCCGAGGCGGCCCGCCAAAAGATCAACACCAAAAGCTCAGCAGGAATCACCCCCCTTATAATTGCAGCACTCACATTCATAGGCGCGGGTGATATGTTAGCACAGGACACGCCGGTAGTTCAGGCGGCAGCCGAAAATACATGGATGCCTCCTGCTAGCATCGGCGGGCTCGACAGCTGGGTTTTTTTGGCCATGTTACTTATGCTGCTGGCTGAAGTGTTAATTGTTTACGGACTCTTGCGCTCCGTAAGGCAATTGCTGGTTGGTCTGGGATATAAAACTGATTTAACAGGTGAGTTTACCCTGATTAACTGGAAAAGGCTGAACAAAAAATTGACCGATGCCGTTCCGATTGAAGAAGAAGGGGTTGTGATGACCGACCATGAATATGACGGCATACGCGAACTCGACAATAACCTTCCACCCTGGTGGAAATATGGGTTTTATCTGACCATCGTTTTCAGCCTGGTTTATTTGATCAGTTACCATGTAACGCGTTCATCTCCCCTTCAGTTGAAAGAGTATCAGACAGAACTTGCTGAAGCAGAGGCATCAAAGGCCAGTCAGCTGAAATCTGTCGCTGCCAGTGTAGATGAGAATACGGTTACCACACTCACTGATCCGGCAATCATTGCATCCGGCATGGAAATTTTTAAAGGAAATTGCGCAAGCTGCCATGGTCAGTCAGGCGAAGGCGGTGTCGGCCCCAACCTTACCGATGAATTCTGGATCAACGGAGGGGGAATAAATAATATTTTTAAAGTGATAAAATACGGTGTTCCTGCAAAAGGCATGATCTCCTGGCAACAGGCCCTAAAGCCGGAAGCCATTCAAAAAGTGGCCAGCTACATAGTTACGCTTGCGGGAACAAAGCCGGCCAATGCCAAAGCGCCACAGGGTGAAATATGGAAAGCCCCCGCCGATTCTTCTGTTGCAGCTGAAAGTGCTGAAGTGGCTCAAACTGCGATAAAATGACTGCCGAGAATCCCGATCAACAGGGTGAATCATTCAGAGATGCTGTTTCCACCATCAATAAGGAGGGAAAGCGGAACTGGATTTACCCACTCAAACCGTCAGGTTCTTTTTACAACAAAAGAAACATTGCCAGTATCATTTATCTGGTCATGTTTTTTACCCTCCCATTCATGAAATTTAATGACGAACCACTACTGCTGCTGAATATTATTGAGCGTAAATTCATCATTTTGGGGTTTGTTTTCTTTCCCCAGGACCTCTTTCTTTTTGCCCTCGCCATGCTTAGTTTTATGGTGTTTGTGGTATTGTTTACAGTCGTATTTGGCAGGTTGTTCTGCGGTTGGGCATGTCCGCAAACCATCTTCATGGAAATGGTTTTCAGAAAAATTGAATACTGGATCGAAGGCGACGCCAGTCATCAGCGTGCTTTGAACAAGGGGCCATGGAATAAAGAAAAGCTCCTGAAGAAGACAGCCAAATACAGCATCTTTTTTGCAAATTCTTTTCTGATTGCGAATTTCTTCCTGGCCTACCTTATCGGTATGGACAAACTGAAACTGATAATTGCAGCGCCCTTGTCGCAGCACCTGGGCGGATTTACTGCAATTTTCATATTCACCGGGGTTTTTTTCTTTGTTTACACTTACATGCGCGAACAGGTATGCCTTGTTGTTTGTCCCTACGGCAGGTTGCAGGGTGTTTTGCTCGACAAACATTCCATCGTGGTGGCCTATGATTACAAACGCGGTGAACCCCGGCATAAATACATGAAGCAGGAAGGTGTTGAAACAGGAGATTGTATTGACTGCCATCAGTGCGTAAAGGTTTGCCCCACAGGAATTGACATCAGAAACGGCACCCAGCTTGAATGTATCAATTGCGCCGCTTGTATTGATGCATGCGACCATATTATGGAAAGTATCCACAAGCCCAAAGGGCTGATAAGGTACGCTTCGGAGGCCGGTATAGCACTTGGTGAAAAACTAAGACTTACACCACGCATCATTGGTTATTCGCTGGTGCTGGTGTTGCTGGTAATGGGTCTGGGATTCGGCCTTGCCTCCCGCTCTGCGGTAGAAGCAACCATTCTCCGCGCCCCGGGTACCCTCTTTCAGGAATTGGGTACCGACAGTGTTACCAACCTTTATACCTACACGCTGGTCAACAAGACCCATGAGCCGCTTGAACTGATACCTGAGCTGCGGAATATTGGTGGAAGCGTAAGGCTGATTGGTGGGGGTAAAGCCATTTACATTGATCCGGAGGGCATCCAGAAAGGGACATTCTTTTTGGCGCTTGCGCGCGCTGACCTTAAAAAACGGAAGAGTGACATCCAGCTTGAATTCTGCGGCCATGGCAAATGCTACGAATCTGCCAAAACCGTGTTTTTGGGTCCGGTCAGATAAAAGTTATTGATATTCACTATGAAAAATCAACAAAAAAACAGTCGGATGAAATGGAACTGGGGAAGTAGTATCTTCCTCATGTACGGATTGTTTGTGGCAGGTATTCTGCTCATGGTAACCATGGCTTTCAGGCAGCGGGTTGATCTCGAGAACCGGGATTATTATGCCAGGGAGCTTGTGTTTCAGCACCAGATTGATAAAATGTACCGCAGCCGCGCATTGAATAACCCGCTGAAAGTGATGCTTGAAAATAGATTTATTGTCATACGTTTTCCATTCAAGGGCAGTGCGCTGAGCGGAAAGGTTGAGCTTTTTCGCCCTTCGAATGCTGAAAATGATCACCTTTTTTATGTTAATGCAGATGTTGATGGCAACATGAAAATTCCCGCGGCTGCTATGGCACCCGGAGCTTACCGGGTAAAGGTAGATTGGGAATTTCAGGGTATTACTTATTACGACGAACAGGTTTTGCTCATTCAATAATTTTTTCGGCGGTGGAACTACTTATTGCTGCATGGTTGCTCGGGATGGCAGGAAGCCTGCATTGTGTAGGCATGTGCGGTCCCATAGCGCTCGCTCTTCCGGTTTACCACCTGCCATTTACCCGGCGTATTTTTTCAGTGCTGACTTACCATGCCGGAAGAATAATGACCTATGCCGCATTGGGTTTGGTTTTCTCCCTGCTTGGGGCAGGTATTGCCCTTGCCGGTTATCAGCAGGTGTTGTCAGTGGTGCTGGGTCTTTTGCTTGTGCTTTTGGCCTTGATTTCAATGGGCGTTGCCGGAAGAAGGCCCGCAATTGGTATTGGTTTTAACCTGAAAAAACACTTGGGACGAGCATTAGGTCGCAAAACAATCCCAGCCTTTTTCCTGACAGGTTTGCTAAACGGTTTGTTGCCCTGCGGAATGATCTATGTTGCGCTGGCCGGGGCTACAGTGAGTCCCACCGTAGAGCAGGGCATTCTGTTTATGGTACTTTTTGGCCTGGGTACACTTCCTGCCATGGTAGGAGTTGCTGTAATCTCCACTATTTCAGTAGGGTGGAGGAGGGGCTTGAGAAAAGCTTCGCCTGTATTGACCATAATAATGGGTGTTTTACTGGTAGCCCGCGGCCTTGGTTTGGGTATTCCTTTTATCAGTCCGGATATTAATCGTGCAAACCAGATGAAACAATGCGCTCACCCGCTACCAACTGCCCAGCATGAAGCCCAAACCCATTGATAAATAAAACCTATCGGAGACGAGCTAAACATGTCTTTGATAAACGGCTTTGGTTAATTTTAACGTTTAGGGTATTAATACGACGTGTATTTTTAAGTTTTATGGATTGTTTTGTTATCACTAAGCTCTGTTTGCTATTGATTTAGTATAATATTTTAGTTATATTTGCGAAAAACGCAATGATGACGGAGTGCGAACTTGAGGAGAGTTTCGATGAAAAGGGGCAGCATGCCAGTCCGGTATTGCCCGAAAACGTAATCAATTATCTCATTGATATTGACGGAACCATCTGTGATGATGTACCCAATGAAGAACCGGAACGAATGGTTACCGTTGAACCATACCTAGATGCGCTTGAAACCCTTAATAATTGGTATGCTCAGGGACACATTATCACTTTCTTTACATCAAGAACCGAAAATTTGCGCCCGGTAACCGAAGAATGGCTCAACAGAAATGGGTTCAATTACCACGGGCTGCTGATGGGTAAACCACGCGGAGGAAATTACCATTGGATTGACAATCATATTGTGCGCGGTACACGCTTTAAAGGCAAGTTTACTGAGCTGGAACTGGTCATGAAGGAAATTCTGGTTTTTAAGAAATAGTAAAATCCTCAGGTTGTTTTGAGGCATTGAATAAGGATTTACATTTGCAAAAAGACAATTATTGTTTGATGTTACTCCACAGGTATTCCCTCAAATGTTCAATAAAATCTTTCCTTTGTTTGACGGGCATGTTTTTTTTACCAGTTGTTTACGCTGCGGCCCAGCGTCAAAATAATAACTGGACATTCGGTTTCGGTTGTCGGGTCGATTTTAACGGACTAAATCCTGATGGCGCACTCAATTCATTTTTAATGAGTTCAGAACAATGTGCAACGGTCTCCGATCCTCAAACAGGTAGTTTGTTGTTTTACACTGATGGGGTAAAGGTTTGGAATGCCTCCGGATTGGGCATGCCAAATGGAAATGACCTGATGGGAGGAACCTTTCTCTCGTCGAGCCAGGGACCAGCGATTGTGCCATTTCCGGATAACCCGGATAAGTATTTCATTTTTACACTTGATGAGCTGGAGTTTGATGTGCCGCCCCTTTATAACGGTTTGCGTTATTCGGTGGTAGATATGAAATTAAATGGTGGAAAGGGTGATGTGGAAGCATCCAACAAAAACGTACTGCTAACCAGGGATTCCCTGACCGAGAAGTTGACGGTTATTCGCAGTGAAGCCATTCGTGGCTTTTGGGTGATTGTGCATCGTTGCAACAGCAACGAATTTCTGGCATACAAGGTTTCCGGTTGCGAAGTGAGCTCAACTCCGGTGGTGAGTGCAGTTGGCTCACCCTTGATCATACCTGCCGGCGATCAAAACAACCGGTTTGCCTGTTGGGGGTCTATGAAGGCCAATCCCGAAGGAACGCGGCTGGGTATGCCGATAGATGGATCAGCGTTCATAGAGTTTTTTGATTTCAATCCGGCCACGGGCATTTTTTCCAATCCTTTGGCTGTTGAGGTGAGTGACAATACCCTGACGCCGCCCATCCGAAAATATGGTTGTTGCTTCTCGCCTGATGGCAGTAAATTTTTCTTTACCAATACAATTTCAATTTATCAGCTCGATTTGGCCAATTATGAAGCATCAGCCATAGCTGCCTCCAATACATTGGTCGGCACTCCTGCCAATCCTGTATTTCAAATCGAGCAGGCTCCTAACGGCAAACTTTATGCGGCAGTTGCAGGTAATGCCCTCGCTGCGATCAATTTTCCGAATAATGCAGGTACAGCCTGCGCTTACCAAAGTAACGCCCTTACGCTAAACGGAAACTGTCAGCTTGGCCTGCCTGCGCATGTGCCTGAACGCAATTTTGCTGCGCCACCTTTTAATCTTGTTTACGACTGCGCCACCCTGAAATTGAACGCAACGTTAAGCGGCTTCAGCGATACAGGCATAAGCTGGGATATGGGAGTGCCGAACAGCAATCTTAAAGGGAGTACTGTTTCATTTAACTATACCGATACGGGCACGGTAACCATCAAAGCTTCGTTCAGTAGCGATTGTTTTTCATTCAGTGTCGATACTTCAGTATTTATTGATTTTTGTGGTGTAAAATGCAATGAGGTATTTATCCCTACCATTTTTTCTCCCAACGACAAAGGGCCGCAAACAAACGAAACTTTTTGTGTATTCAGCGATTGCGTTGAGCAGTTTAAACTGTTTATCCACAACCGCTGGGGAGAGAAGGTGTTTGAAAGTGATGATATTAATAACTGCTGGGACGGCTCATTTAAAGGCTCAGCGGCAACAGATGGTGTTTATGCTTACAATATTTCTATAATGCAAACAAGTGGAAAGGTTTTTAACAAAACCGGAACCATTACACTCATCCGTTAAGTTAGTTTTATGGCGGATGCTTCAAAATTACCGCAGTAAAAACATAATGTCTAAGCAGATTACAGGATGCTATTGTAGTTTGGGATAACAATGTTTTCTTTGCAGTGACACTTAAAAAAAGCACAATGGCAACAGCATTAATCACAGGGGCATCCAGCGGAATTGGTTTGGAATTGGCAAAAATTCATGCATCGAAAGGTGATAATTTGGTGCTGGTAGCAAGAAATAAAAATAAGTTAGATGAAATTAAAGTCGACCTTGAAAAAAAATACAAGGTAAATGTTTACACAATAGAGAAAGATCTTTCAGCATCCAATGCCTCTCAGGAGCTATATAACGAAACATCGAATCAGTCTATCCGCATCGATTATTTAATCAATAATGCCGGATTTGGCGACTTTGGAATGTTTACAGAAACAGATTGGAACAAAGAACTGCAAATGATTAATTTGAATATTACTGCTTTGACTCACCTAACCAAACTTTATGTTAGTGAAATGGTAATGCGCAAGAGCGGAAAAATAATGAATGTGGCCTCTACTGCTGCATTTCAGTCGGGACCGACTATGGCGGTTTATTATGCAACGAAGGCTTATGTGCTGAGTTTTTCAGAAGCCCTTGCAAATGAGGTGGGCGACAAGGGTGTAACGATTACAACACTTTGTCCGGGTCCTACAGAAAGTGGATTTCAGGCAGCTGCAGCCATGGAAGAAAGTGCTTTGGTAAAGGAAAAAAAACTGCCAACATCAAAAGAAGTTGCCGAATTTGCTTATGCCTCAATGATTAAAGGAAAAACAATTGCAATACATGGTTTGATGAATGCGATTATGGCTAATTCGGTTCGTTTTTTACCAAGAAAACTGGTAGTTAAAATAACCCGTAAATTGCAGGATAAAAAAACAGCTTCATAAAAAATGGCAATACATTTTATTGTTTTTTGTGTCTCGCTTAAGCCATTTGCTACGTCCTGTCGCCGGCCCTTTGGTGGGCCGAGGCAGGCGAATAATCCAATCCCTATCCTTTTATTGTTACATTAGCAAGTTAATGTCAATCTTGCTTTTGAATAAAATGAATCCTTTGCGCCCAATTGCATCAACACTTCTGATAGTTCTGCTTGCCTTTCCTTTGTTTTCAAAAACACCTGTCAGCGATGGCGGCCAAAATGATCTGACCAAATCGGTATTGCTCAATTCGGTTCAGCGATTGCCCATTACATGCAACCCCGATGGCAACTGGCTCTTGATCAGTAATTATGACGGAGGAAATTTAAATGTAATCGTTGACCTGAACATTCCCAACCTTAAAATTGGCATTTGTACTTACGAACCTGTAAATGTAAAATTCAGCGGTCCTTTTTTGTCGGCTGTTGAAGAGGTGCGTTACGCAGGTTTCAATTCAGCCCAGAACAATAACAATTGTGGCTTTCCAATTTCGGCTTCAACATTCAGCGGAGTAAATGCCTCTATCGTTGTGGTGGATAAAATACCTCCGGTAAGAATTATCAGCCCTCCTAATCCTGACAATATCCTTAACCTTCCCAACGGCAGCAATTCAGGTGTCGTCTGCGCCTATTCATGCGTCTTAAATTCATATCAGGGCGGATGCAATACCCTCGATCAGGTAATTGACTATTTTCAGAGCAAGTTTGGTGGCAGTTTGCGGGGTTTATCTGTTCAGTACTGCTGTTGGGAAGATGCCGTGCCGCAGCGGGTGAGCAAAATTTCACGCAGCTGCTGTGATCCCGGCAGCAATGGCCAGGCCACTGTAACCTATCCTGCCGGACCATTTTGTAAAGGTGACGGCAATATTACACCGGTGGTGGCAGGTGATAATTCAGGTACTTTTTATTCAATTCCTCCCGGGCTCGACATTGATGCCGCTACAGGGTTGGTGAAACTCTCAACCAGCAATCCGGGCGAATATGAAATCGTGTATGCCAATCAGGTGAATTGCAACGAAATTTTCGTTAAAACCAAACTCACACTTAACCCTGGCACCTCCGTACCACCTGCCTTTTCTTTTCCCAATCCGCTCTGTGTTGCCGGAGGAAGCGCGCAACCTACTCCTCTGGCAGGATTCTCAACAGGTGGCACCTTCTCCGTTTCGCCACCTGGTTTGATCATCAACCCTGTCAGTGGAACAATTAGTTTAAGCAATTCACAACCGGGCACGTATTCAGTAACCTATGCCATACCTGCTTCATTATGCGGGGCCGGACAAGTTTTTACTTTTTCAGATCTTGTTGTTAAGCCCAAGCAGCAGCCATATCCGCTTGTGTTGGGTGACACCTGTCTTTCGGCACCTTTAAGCATCCGGCTGAATGGTACCAACGGAGTTGAAAGTGTGCAGTGGAACATGGGTGATCCCGCCGGCGGAGTGAGTAATATCTCAAATACGACCATACACAACCATCAGTACTCAAAGGCGGGTAACTTTACCATAAGGGCCGTTGTAAAGTATGGCTGCGGTGCTGACACCATCAACCGAACCATTCAAATTGTCGAGCCCATCAAGCCCCAGCTAACGTTTGCATATCCTGATGACCCCTGCCGGATGAGCAATGTGCTGCCCCAGCTCGCACCGGGCTTTCAGACAGGCGGGGTGTTCTCTGTGAAACCTGCCCTTCCTGTCAATAGCAGCAACGGCAAGCTGGGTGACCTGAAAAACATTTCGGGCCAGTTTGTCGTCACCTATACGTTTACGGCCACTGGCTGTAAATTATCGGGTGCATCCAGTGATACTGTTTCCATAGAATCATTCAGTGATCTGCTCTCGGCTAACCCCAAAACCGTTAACCTACTGCTTGGCGACACCGTACAGTTAAACGCCGGAGGTACATTAAATTTCAGCTGGCAACCCGTTGAAGGTTTAAGCTGCAGTAAATGCCCTTCTCCAATGGCTTATCCTTCACAAACTACACAATACATCGTTACAGGAATTGATTCCAATGGTTGCCTAAGCCGTGATACTGTGCTTGTAAGGGTTGATATTATTTGCAATGAGGTATTTATCCCTACCATTTTTTCTCCCAACGACAAAGGGCCGCAAACAAACGAAACATTCTGTGTATTCAGCAATTGCGTTGAGCAGTTTAAACTGGTTATCCATAACCGCTGGGGCGAAAAAATATTCGAAGCCGATAATATTAGCAATTGCTGGGATGGAAAATTCAAAGATGCTGACGCGCCAGCCGGTGCTTATGCATTTAATCTTTACTTGTTACAACTCGATGGAAAGGTGTTGAATAAAACCGGAATAATCAACCTTTTGCGCTAATTGAGAGGAGTCGAAAAGCTATACAGATAAACATTTTACGAATTGAATTCTTTATGAAAAAAAGTGGGATTTGTTTCATTTTATTTATGTTAATAAAGCCGCTATTTGTTTTTTCTCAGTTACAAAACAACCAGTGGCGGTTTGGTTTCAATGCTGCGATTGATTTCAATACCAATCCACCGTCTTTTCCATCAGGTGCAGCATTGCCATCTATTTTGCCTCCGCTTATTACAGGTTCAATGATAGAAGGGTCTGCTTCAGTTGCAGACAGGAATTCAGGGGCGTTGTTGTTTTATACGGATGGTGTAACAGTTTGGAATGCGCAAAACAAGCCGATGCCCAATGGCTCCAACCTCGGTGGAAGTGACCTGCTCTCATCATTTATGGCAGCAGTAATTGTTCCTGTACCGGGTACCTTCAATAAATATTATGTGTTCTGTATTGACGATTATGAGCTTGGCAGCAAAGGCATTACCTATTCATTGGTGGATATGAATTTGGATAATGGTTTGGGCGATGTGGTGGCAGGAAAGAAGTCAATACCGCTGTATGATAATGAAACAGAGCTCCTGCAGGCCTATCCAAAGTCATCCGGTGATGGTTATTGGATCATAAGCAACGGAAACGATGCCAACAATCCGGCCATTGCCGCTTTTGAAGTCAACGCACAAGGCGTAAATCCGGTGCCGGTTTTAAGTCCCATAATCAGAAACGGTTCAGGTAAATTAAATTACCAGGGAACTAAATATGCTTGTTCGGGTAAATTAGATGTTATAAATGGGACTTTACTAGGGTTTCAGCTTTACGATTTTAATGCGGCAACCGGAGAAATCAGCACTACGGTTGACATACCTTTCATTGAACCGGGTGGTGACATTTTACAGTACTTTGAATTTTCTTTCGATGGAAAATATCTCTTTGCTGGTGGCAATTTTTCGCTCTATCGATTTGATTTAACTGCGGGTAATCCAGCAGAAATAGGGGCTTCTGCGGCACTGATACCCTTCGGTAATCAGGTTAACAAGCGTGGCGGTATGCAGTTTGGCCCCGATGGTAACCTGTATTATGTAATTGGCAGCAGGCTTTTTCGTATTGAAAATCCAGGCAATCCGGCACCAACAATTGGCCCTGTCAGCGAATTGCCAACTGAAATCGTTCCATCTTATGCGCTGCCGCAGTGGATTCATCTTCTCCCGCGGGATACATCAGCCGCAGGTGATTGCGCCAAATTCGATCTGGGCGATACCCTTACCGTGTGCATAAATGATACAGTTAAGCTGCAGGCCAACCTCAGTGGTTTTTCTAAGATAACCGGCCTGCAATGGCTAGGCGGTGCGGGAAAATTCATCCCGTCCGATACCGTTGCATCCGCGCGATATGTGCCCACGGCGGCCGAACGTGCACAGGGCTTTTTAAATCTTTCGTTGCAGGTAAATGCCATCAGTTCTACCTCAGGGCAGGGAGGTAAGCTCATTGCCTATGATCATCTTGGCGAGGATCTGATTTTTTACATTTCGCCCGGTGATGGAAGCATAGATACCATTCAGGACAATGCAGGCGACGACTGGCTTGCCACAGGATTTGAAAGCTCAACATCACTGCTTTATGGTGTTTCTGTCTCTAAGGAGTTGGGAAACGTTAATTTACAAACCGGTGAAGAGAAGCTCATCACATTTGGATATGCTGCAGATATTTTTTCAGGTGAATACGATAACATAAATGGTATTTTTTATGCTGTAGGGGCTCCGCCACAAACCACCGCCGACCCGGTAAACCAGCAATTATTCACCATAAATACAACTACCGGAGCGCTTACGACCGTTGGCAATTTAAATCTATTTACCAGATCTGTTGCATATTATGGCCTGGATGAGGGCATCAATGGTTTGGCTTATGATCCGGCCATTGATGTGTTGTACGGCATATCATACAACGGCAATTTATACCGTATTAATGTGAGCAATGCATCCGCTATACTGGTGGGACCTACCGCGCAAGATTGTCGTGGCCTGGCTTACGATCCGGTCACACAGAAACTTTGGGGCATTAAAAACGATGCAACACTCATTGAAATCAACAAAAACACGGGGGCTCAGTTATCAACAGTTCCCTGTAAGGAACAATTTGCTTTCATCACATCGCTCACCTATGTGGCACCAGGTAAGGAGGTAGAAATTACATGCAGCGACACCTTACATATTGTGCTTTCGAAGCCGGGTGGGATAATAGCTACTGCTAACCCACAGAGTATAAGTCAGGGCGATACCGTGCAGCTTGGTGCAAGCGGTGGTCAAAACTATTTATGGTCACCCGATGATAACCTGAGCTGCAACAATTGCGCCGATCCCAAAGCAACACCCAATGAAACAACTAGTTACATCGTTTCAGCGCTTAACGCATTTGGGTGCCTAAGCAGTGACACAGTTCTGGTACCTGTCAATGTCAGGTGCTATGAACCGTTTATTCCCACCATTTTTTCACCCAATGGAAAAGGCCCTCAGGCGAACGAAACATTCTGCATTTTGAGCGATTGCGTTGATCAGTATAAGTTGTTTATTCATAACCGCTGGGGAGAAAAGGTGTTTGAAAGCAGCGATGTTAAGCAATGCTGGGATGGAAACCATGCCGGTACTGCGGCAGCAGCGGGTGTATATGCTTTCAATTTATATATTCGCAGAAGCAATGGTTCTGATCTAATAAAAACTGGAACAATAACCCTCGTCAGATAAGTAATCCATGAAAATAAATAATTACCTGATCATCGCATTCTTAGCCTGTGCGCAGATTCTTCAGGCACAGGATCTTCATTTCTCAAATACCGAATACTCACCCCTGATTCTTAATCCGGCGCTGGCCGGTGCCAATTCGGGTATGCAGGCCAATCTGGCCTACCGCACCCAATGGGGGCAGCTGGGCAGTTCGTTTCGTTCAGCCATCGCCTCATTTGATGCCCGCGTTTCAAATGATAAATCCGGCAAAAAAAACTTCCTTGCCCTTGGGCTTAACCTATACAATGATCGTATCGGCGATATGGGTCTTTCTTCCAATTCAGTAGCCTTATCAATTGCCGATCACCTGCGTCTTGACGCTAAAAACCAGCTGAGTTTCGCATTAAATATTGGTTATACCATGCGTTCATTCGACAATGTGCAGGGGCGTTGGGCTTCCCAATTTGATGGTGCTGCATTTAATCCCTCTTTACCAAGTGGCGAAGATGTTAACAATCTGAATTTTGGTTTTCTGGATGCCGGTGCAGGGCTGCTTTACACCTATACAAGAAAAGTGAACGCCATTGCCGGAAAGGTTGACAAACGCATAAACGTTGGCGTGGCTGCCTTTCATTTGAATCGCCCCGATAACTCCTTTGTAGAAGCCAGTAATGAAAGACTGTCAGTGCGCTACACTGCTTTCGCCAATGCGTCAATTTCAATTGATGGCACTGATGGCGATGTGATGCCCGGAATTTTTTACCAGCGACAGGGCAATTTTTCACAGCTTATGCTCGGTACTATGTATCGGTACAGGTTCAACACCGGTTCAAATTATACCGGTTATGAACGACCGTTTTCTGTCTCATTGGGTGTTTACACCAGACTGAGGGATGCCCTAATTGCCAGGCTAATGCTCGACTGGGATCAGTTTTCGTTAGGGTACGCCTATGATTTCACCGTTTCCCCGCTTACCAATAATTCAAATCCGCTTGGCGCCAGCGAAATATTTGTAAGGTTTAATATAGGTGATGGCGGAGGTTTCAGGTATAAAGTGAGATAAGAGATAGCATGTTGGGCGTTAATGGCCTTAAATCCTGTTTTTTCCTTCTGGCAGAAAAATTTCTTCACTACATTTACGTTGTTTTTAACATCAACACTTGATGTAAGATTTAAAGAAAATTACCGGCAACTTCAAACTTCCAAATGGTGTAAAGGAGTTGTGTTTCACCCGCAAATGTTGATAAAAGGGTGTGGCCAACAAAAAACAATGTTTAACCATCACGAAATTTGCAAGCCATGATGCTCAAATCTGTCTTATTCTCCGCCATTATACTTACAGCCGGCACCTGCGTTAAAGCAGAAGAAAGTCTGGTAAGGGTCTCCCAATCGCTTTCACAGGTGAAAGCATATGCAGGCGGATATTTTAACGTTAAAATAAGAATCGAAAGAAGAAACCTCGATAGTTTCTTTTTGATTGAACAGGAATTACCTTCCGGAATGGAAGCATTTGGACTGGAAAGTCAGGGCGCGGAGTTTGAGTTTGAGGAAGGTCGTGTTAAATATACCTGGCTCAGATTGCCCAAAGAGGAAGAAATTCAGGTAATGTTTAAAGTTAAGGTCTCTTCCGAAATCAGAGGGCGTCAGGAATTGAAGGGTAGTTATTATTACATTATTGATGAAGAGAAACAATTTTTTAATCTGCCGAAAGCAGGTATTGAAGTTGTTGAACATATAAGTGCCAGCGACACTGAAGCTGAACTTAACCTGATGGGAATGATTAGCGATGATCCCGCCAGGAGACCTGAATTTGTAAATAATGAAGTTGAACAGCTTAATTTCAGCATCCAGATTCTCAGTTCCACTGTCAAATTGAATAAGGATTCGATTTGCACCAGCTATAACATCAAGGAAAAGGTAAATGAAGAGAACTTCAACGGTCTCTATAAATACACCGTAGGATCCTTCAAAACCTACAAGCAGGCAAGAGATTTTAAAAACACACTCAGCTTTCAGCGATACATTCCGTTTGTAATTGCCTACAAAAATGGCACGCGCATCACCCTTGGCGAGGCCATGCAAATAGTTGCACGCAAACGTTAAAATATAAAGACCTGATTTCAGGTATAAATCGCAATGAAATTGAAATCAATTTTTGAACTGCGAACTATTTCCAAAAAGCATATCTTTGCCGACCAAACCGGCGGGGTAGCTCAGATGGTTAGAGCGCAGGATTCATAACCCTGAGGTCACGGGTTCAATTCCCGTCCCCGCTACTCATGAAGACGCCCCGTGCGTCTTTTCTTTTTTCTGACAATTCATCATATTAGCGGCCGCGATGCAATGGATTTGGTTTAAGGGCTTTCGTGCATTCTGGATCCCATTTCTGGCCGGATATGCAGCCTTATTGCTGTTGATTTTGTTCCTGCCTAAGAAAGATGGTTTTTTAGGTATTCAGATACCGCATTCCGAATGGCTGAATGTTATGTTTTCGATTATCACCTGGTTGGGCGACGGTTTAACCTGTGTCCTTATCGTGCTTTTATTCCTCCTGTTTGTATCTGCAGGAAAAGGCTTTTGCTTACTTTCTGCCTATCTTGGCGGATCAGCCGTTGTGCAGTTTTTAAAGCATGTTGTTTTTAACGAGGCGCCAAGACCTGTTAAATGGCTTTCAATGAATAATATCATACATGAAATACCGGCCGGAATTGATCCCCATTTGTGGAATAGCTTTCCATCCGGTCATTCAACTACTGCCGCTACCTTGTGCTTCTTTATTGCCACACAGGTTCAGTCAGCGGGCTTGAGGTTTTTTGTCGGTATGGTAGCAATTATTGCCGGATATTCCAGGATATACCTTTACATGCATTTTCCGGAGGATGTTTTGATGGGTTTGACAATAGGCATGCTGGCCATCGTACCGGCCTGGTTTTATTGGAAACGCTTTCTGGATCAGACAACGATTTCCTGGATGAATAAGCCACTGCTTAAATGGAAAAACTAAGCACCGCCCCAGTCAGATGGCTGATCCTGTTGATTGGATCTGTTTTGTTTCTTCCTTTTTTAGGACATGCGCCGCTGTTTGACTGGGATGAAATAAATTTTGCGGAGTCAGCGCGTGAAATGATCATTACCGGAAACTACTCCAGGGTTCAGATTAATTTTCAGCCCTTTTGGGAAAAACCACCGCTGTTCTTCTGGATGCAGGCAGCATGCATGCACCTTTTTGGTATCAATGAGTATTCGGCACGGTTGCCCAACGCTATTGCAGGAATATTAACGCTTATCAGCGTTTTTGAAATCGGTCGGCGAACCCGTAATCAACAATTTGGCATTTTATGGGCGGCTTGCCTGGCAGGCAGTTTTTTACCGCATGTTTATTTCAAATCAGGCATTATTGATCCGGTCTTCAATTATTTCATTTTTCTCTCTGTCTGGTTCATGTATAAATCAACCGTTAAGCCTGCCAAACAATCCTGTATCCTATGGTCGGGATTATTTGCCGGGCTGGCGGTCCTTACAAAAGGACCGGTAGGTTTACTTATACCTCTGCTGGTAATGATAGTTTACATAATCAGTAGCAGATTTACCTTCAGGCCTGCACCAAAATCTATCCTTATCTGGCTTTCATGTGTTTTGCTGGTAAGTCTGGCCTGGTTTGGACCCGAAACTATAAAAAATGGCCCCTGGTTTCTTGAAGAATTTATCAGGTATCAGTTGCGCTTGTTTTCAACCCCTGATGCCGGACATGGTCAGCCGTTTTATTATCACTTTGTGGTGGTATTGCTGGGTTGTTTTCCGATGTCGGCCTTTGGCCTGCTGCATTTTTTTTCATCCTCGGCCATTTCCGATCCGTTCAGAAAGTTCATGAAAATTCTTTTCTGGGTGGTAATGATTTTATTCTCGCTGGTTACTACAAAAATTGTTCATTACAGCTCGCTGAGTTATCTGCCCCTGGCCTACGTGGCTGCCACCGATCTGCAAAGATGGTTCAGCGGTGACAGGTATTTCAGCGGGCGCCACCTTACCGTAATTTTAACCACCGGCTCCGTAATCGGACTATCATTGCTGTTGATTCCCCTGATCGGCCGGCATCCCGAATGGGTTATGGACTTGATTAAAGATCCCTTTGCAAGGCAAAATCTGCAGGCATCAGTTGCATGGCCATGGTACACATTGTTGCCCGGTATGGCATGGTTTAGCGGCCTATTATTAACAGCCCTGTTTATCTTAAAGAAACAAACAAGGCAAAGTATATACTCCTTGTTAGGCGGTGTTCTGATCGCTGTTCCTTTGTTCCTGCTGCTTTTTCCTTCGCGCATCGCAGCTTACACGCAGGGGGCACCGGTTGATTTTTTTAAAGCGATTGGTAAGCATAACGTTTACATTGAAACCTTAGGGTATAAAAGCTATGCGCAATATTTTTATTCAAAAAAAATGGGTGTTTCGCCGGCAGAAAAAACACACAGCCTGGATCAGAACGGCCGCTATAACATTGATGTGTTGCGCAAATGGTTGCTGGAAGGCAAAACAGATAAACCTGTTTATTTCGTTGTGAAAACCATTCATGAGCAGGAGTATTTAAAACCCTACGGACTTCAATGCATCGGCCGGAAAAATGGTTTTACCTTTCTGAAGAGGCCTTTACCTTCTGAATAAGTTTGCCTGTATATTTGTCGACCTATGATCTACCTCACCAGAAAGGAGCATTTCAACGCAGCCCATAAACTGGCAAGGTCCGAATGGACTGAAGAAAAAAATATAGCGGTTTTCGGAAAATGTGCAAATGCCAACTGGCATGGGCATAATTTTGACCTGTTTGTTACGGTAAAGGGCGAACCTGATGCACTTACCGGCTTTGTGATTGATCTGAAAGACCTGAGTATAATAATCAGAGAGAAAATAATAGACCGGCTTGATCATAAGAACCTCAATCTGGACGTTGATTTCATGAAAAATATCATGCCATCAACCGAGAACCTCGCCATTAAAATATGGGAGATTCTTGAACCTTCTGTTCGTTCTGAGTGTTGTAGTCTTCATTGCATACGACTCTTCGAAACAGAAAATAATTATGTTGAATATTTTGGCCCCCACGCAACCTGACTTGAATGAAGACGATCTATTTGATGCAGGATACAAAAAAATTGATCATTTTAACTTGAAATCCGTGAACTCAATTGCTGAAAATTACAAAACAATTCTTTCTCAATTGGGTGAAAATCCGGAACGGGAGGGATTGCTTAAAACGCCAGAACGCGTAGCCAAAGCGCTACAGTTTCTCACCCATGGGTACGAACTTGATCCTGCTGAAATACTCAAGTCGGCTATGTTCAGTGAAGATTACCGTCAGATGGTTATCGTGAAGGATATAGAACTTTATTCATTATGTGAGCACCACATGTTGCCCTTTTTGGGAAAAGCACATGTTGCCTATATACCAGACGGAAAAATAGTAGGACTCAGTAAAATTCCACGTGTTGTTGACGCTTTCGCACGCAGGCTTCAGGTTCAGGAACGTTTAACTACTGAAATCAGAGATTGCATTCAGGAAACATTGCAACCGCTAGGTGTAGCTGTAGTGATTGAGGCACAGCATCTCTGTATGCAAATGCGTGGTATTCAGAAACAAAATTCCATTACCACAACTTCTGCCTTTACCGGTCAATTTCTTGAAGATAGAACACGAACCGAATTTATCAACCTGATCGGCACCCGATTGCATTGAAAAGCCGGTTGAAATTATCACCTGGATAGCTTCAATCGGCTTAACAAGCTAAATGCCTTTAATAAACTTGATAATGTTAATAACCTTTTGGTAATTTCTTTTAATAATCTGCAAAACAATAAGTAAATATTATAAACACTTTTTTGTTTTCCAAATTTTATTATCAAAATTTCTATATCAAATACATAATTCATTGAAATTCAGTGTATAAAATTTACAATACATCAATCTTCAGGTGTATTTTTATCGAATGAAGGAAAATTTATTATAGGTTTAGTTTCAACCAGGCAACCTTTTCTAAAAAAATAATTCGCTGAGTATTTTTCTACTCCGGCCAAATTCATTGACGAGACTCCTAATGGTTGTTGGGAGCTTCAGTTGAGGGGCATTCTTTTCGCACGTCAAGTCTGATTGCATTTTTGAAATCTCTTCGCCCTTTTTAATCACTAGCTTCCGAAAAAAAATATTCGGGTTGCGCAAAATAAGAAGGCGCCCTTATAACATGAAGGTCATAAGGGCGCCTTTGTAGAATCAGACAGTTTTTATTGTGCTTTAATTTTAATGATTAAGTTTTTATTGATTTTTGCTTTCATTAAAGCCTGATTTAATGACATCTCCCTTGGGAGCTTTTTCCAGTTCAATGATATTGTTGTTTTCTGGTCCTTTATGAATGGCTTTGCTTTTGTCTTTACCAAAGCTTTCCGGATGCAGATAAAGACCTTTGTGCTGAGGCAATTTCTCCCTCTCAACCTGACGTTTTTCGGGGTGTGTTCTAAAATAGGCGTCATTTCTCACACCTGTTACCTGCCATGATACCTTTAGACCAGGCTTACCACCGGCAATTGAAAAACGATTGTTCTCAATTTCACGAGAGACATACAAGCCGGAAGCAGATGCACCTATAGCAGTTAATTGGTAAGAATAATCGATGTTGATGGCCTGAAAGTATTCCGGTAATTGTATACTAGCTTCACCTTCTGAATCTAACACCACATTGCCACGATAAATATTCAATACCTCGTTAGATTCGAGACAAAAATGGAACAGGTATTTATTTTCAGGTTCAAAAGGATGATCTATTCTGAACGATTTTCCACCTCCAATTACCAGATCACCCACCGCACCCATATCATCGGCCGATAAAACACCAAATCCAACTCCGGGTAGGCTGGATCTTCCTAAAACACCCGTATATCCAATACCTGCTACACCTGGGTTATCATTTGCTGTACCCGTAGCTGTATTGTTCCCAAAAACGCCAATTCCATTTTGGCGTGTTGTTTGACCTATTACGCCATAGAAACCGGACCCAACCACACCAGGTGCGCGGTTCACAGCCGTTCCTGTAGCTGCTGCGTTATTTTGGGCAAAAATCGCTGCTAATTGATTGTTGTTATTCTCCCCAATAACTCCCTGAGCTCCGAAACCGTAAACCCCTCCGCCACCAGATGTTCTGCGATTATTACCCCATACTCCTGCAAATGATGTTCCTGCCGGATCAATCTCACCAGCTATCGCATATGCTGCAGCAGTTGAAATTCCCAATATGGCAGCAGAGTTAGGCGAAGTACTGTTTGTTCCTGCCTCTATTGCAGCAAATCCATTAGAGGCAATAGTGCTATATGACGTAACGCCAAGGCCTCTGGTTGAATTTACTGAAAAAATAGCCCCGATTGGCGGTACTACAGAGCCGTTACCATTTCCATTTACCCTAATATTAAGGCCTGTATTTGAAGCAGTTGATGTACCCGGAACAGTAATCTCTACCGGACTTGCATCTGTTGTAATCTGGCGACCAAGACCAGGACCACCGAAATCGTAAGCCTGATCAAGTGTGCCACCACCTGCCGGACCTGCCGGACCTGCGGGTCCTGTTGCTCCCTGCGGCCCTGCTGGTCCTGCGGGCCCTGCAGCTCCGGTAGCACCTGCCGGACCTACCGGACCTGCGGGTCCTGTTGCTCCCTGCGGCCCTGCTGGTCCTGCGGGCCCTGCAGCTCCGGTAGCACCTGCCGGACCCTGCGCCCCTGTAGCCCCTGTAGCTCCTGCTGGTCCGGCTACTCCCTGAGCACCTGCCGATCCCTGCGGCCCGGTCTGTCCCTGAGGCCCCTGTGGTCCCTGAGGTCCCTGAGGTCCTGCAGGCCCCGTTGCCCCGGTAGTTCCCTGCGGACCAACCAATGAAGTTCCGCTTCCCCAGCCTCCGGCTGTTTTTGGCCCAAAAATCTGATTGGTTGTTGTATTGATATAAAAATCACCAACATTACCCGTACCTGAATTAGGGCTACCTGTGCCGTTCAATACAGTATTGGTTGAACCTCCACCTGTACCGGGAGGACCCTGCGGACCAACCAACGAGGTTCCGCTGCCCCAGCCACCGGCTGTTTTTGGCCCAAAAATCTGATTGGTTGTCGTATTGATGTAGAAATCACCAACTGTTCCGGTGCCGGAGGTTGGATTGGATGTACCATTTAAAACCGACTTTCCATCAGCTCCGTTAGGTCCTGTTGCTCCTGTTGCTCCTGCCGGTCCCGCTGGTCCTGTTGCTCCTGCCGGTCCTACTGGTCCCTGAGGTCCCGCCGGTCCTGTTGCTCCCGGTGCTCCCGCTGGTCCTGTTGCTCCCGCCGGACCCTGTGGTCCTTCTGACCCTGAGGGTCCCTGAGGCCCTGCCGGTCCCTGTGGCCCTGCGGGTCCCTGTGGACCAGAGGTGCCTGCTGATTCGGCATACAAGGCATAGGGTACCGAAAGCAGCTCACTGGTTCCGATATCAACGAAGTTATTACCACCTGCGACATCTACCTCGATTTTAACATATTGATTGGCTGTGCTCCAGGTAATGGCATTAAAGGTGCCGCTAACCGGTGTACCACCACCGATTTTAAGGTTAAACAAGCCAAAGCCGTTGGTGGTGGCGGTATGCGTTTCTGAATATTGAACCGAACCTGTTGCAGATCCCTGCAAAACAGAAACGCGCACAGAGATGGCCTTGTTTACATAAACTCCCCCGCTGGCATTGCGGGCAATCGCCTGGTAATTTATTCCGTCGGGTACAGGAGTTTGAGCTTTAATTGCGCTGATCAGCAGCACAAAGAAGAAAGAAATACTGAGGGTTTTTCTCATGGGTGAAGGTTTGGAATTGTTTTTTTGCTGATTTTATTTGAAAAGGTATGATTATGGCTTTAGGATGATTACATTAAGCAAACCCTGATTGATATCATTGGCCCCCCCGCCTGAAGTAACTGCTGGAGTGCCCAACAGATTTTGTTTGCTGCTTTGCACCTCAATGGTATGGTTTCCGGCAGATAAATTAGTAAACAAATGATTCAGTGACCAATTGGTATAGTTTTCCCTAGCCCCACCCAGTGAATGATACATGGTGTACATTTCAAATGCTGAACCGATATTATCCGGCAGATATTCCTGATTATCAAGCACCAGCTTAACGCGTGCGACAACCCCGGCGTTGCCTGTGAAATTTGAGTAGATACCGCCGGTGGTTGAAATATAAACCATAGCTCCCTGCGGTACATTAAAGGTGGTTTGTAAACCAGGAATCACCTGATAAATGTCCGTGAGGGTTAGGGCAGTAGTTGAAAAAACCTGGTTACCATTAAGGCTCACAGAATTACCGGTAGCGGCTGTTACAGGCTCATAGCGGCCAGCAGAAGCTTTGAACTGTAAAACCTGGCCATCAGTTGGTTGGCTATCTGCCACCGGAACGCCCTGGATTTTTGCAACCTTGGGATTGGGATAGGTACCACTTAGGTCACCTCCGGCAATCGATCCTATAATTATGTCGTTTGTTGAATCACGGTCTCCATTGT
>JBIICM010000226.1:0-3208 GCA_044238875.1 Flavobacteriales bacterium
ATCTGTTTTTTACCATTGGAATAGCCAGCGCCAGATAGCCGAATCCTGCGTTTGTTCCGCGATTTTGCTGATTTCCCAGCTGGTAGTTGCCCAGGGCGGAAAAAAAACCTGCTTCCAAAATTACAAGTCCGGATCCAAGTGAGGTAAGTGAAGCCGGCTGCTGGAGGTTGATCACGCCTGAATCGCTGAAGGCTGCTGAACTGCCTCCCATGCTTTCAATAACCGGCTGATTATTAATGCTTAAATCACCGGGGCCATAACGGCCATAAGGTGAAACACTTGCCTGAGCGGAGGCCGCAATGGTCTGGATCAGAAAGAAAAACAGTATCAGCCCTACAGCCCTAAAGTCCTTCATGGATAGTATGTATTTCATTAAGGCCTTTGAGTGTAAGCCATGGTTCAGACAAAAAACTAAATTTAATGCTCCTTTCAAAAACAGACTGATCGCCGCCGGTAAGAATGATCCGGAGATTTTTATGCGTCATAAGGTATTGTTCTAGAATTCCGTTTACTTCTGCCAACGCACCATTAATAACCCCTGATACTATTGACTCTTTGGTATTCCTGCCAATCAGAAAAATCTCCTCAGATCGCTCCAGCAGGGGCAAAGCACCTGTGAAAGTATGCAGCGCCCTGAAACGCATATCAATGCCGGGTGAAATAGAACCGCCGAAATATTCATGCTGTTTGTTGATAAAATCGAACTTGATACATGTGCCTGCATCAACAATCACAACTGGTTCTGCGGGGTATATGGTTGCTGCTGCAACAGCATTGGCAATTCTGTCAATACCAAGGGTTTCAGGACTCAGGTATTTATTCTTTAGGCCGGTATGCCAATTTCTGGTGATCTGTTCTGAAGGTATTTCAGCGCGCTTAAGGCATTTTTCCAAATCAGAATTCCTGCCATTTACTGATGCCCAAAGGGCCTTTTCAGGATTGTAAACCAAAAGTTTCAGAAGGGCTTCTTCAATGGCAGTATGCTGATCTGGGGCTACCCGCAGTGCTTTCAGCAGATCCCTGTTTCTGAAGCAAGCCAGCTTCAGCGAGGTGTTTCCGATATCAGCGATGATCTTAACCATGACGCAGCAAATATAGGATTTGACCACCCATTGAATAAGATACTTATCACTAAGATGATTTTTTTTTTTGATTACTTAAAAAACGCATTACTTTTGCAACCCAATCGGTCGGGTACCTTAGCTCAGTTGGTAGAGCAAAGGACTGAAAATCCTTGTGTCGCTGGTTCGATTCCAGCAGGTACCACACTACTGAAAAGCACGCCATTTAAGGCGTGCTTTTTTTTTGTGTCTATAAAAACCTTTGTTTAACAAAGCCCGATTTGACTTTATCCTTATTTCTGGGCTTCCTTTCTGTTCGTGGAGTAAGGTGTTGCAGGCAGTGTGAGGTAAAGTGAAAAGTGAAAAAAGTTAAAAGTTCAACTTATACCTCATAAGCCTATGAACTTTGAGCTTGGGACTTTGAACTGACAAATTTTTTTGCTTAATTTTGTTATTCAAAACATGATGATTGTGAACAGCGTTCAAATTGACATTCTTAGCGATAAGGTTATAAACATTTTGAGAGAATTAGAAAGTTTAAAACTTATCCGCCTTCATAACAACCTAACCGCTACTTCTGATGCTCGTATTAAAATAAAAAAGATGAAAGGTACAATGTCTAAAGCAAACTTAAATGAAATCGATCGTCAGCTTAATCAGCTTAGGGAAGAATGGGATTAAAATATCTTTGGGATACCAATACGGTTATATATTATTTCATAATTGTCCGACAAAAAATCAAAGGGTGAGCTGATTTAACAGCCACCCTTTTTTAGTTATGTTTGAGTTTCCAGACATCAAAAATAACTATGAACGAAGGTAAAAAATTTGTCGGACAGCCGATCCTATCCCAGATACTTTCATGTATACCTACTTCTTTAATTACTACAGTTGTTCGCAAGCACAATGGAAACCGTTATTATAAGCGGATTCCGGTTCGTGTACATTTGGTAAGTTTATTATATGGTGTTTTCAGCTATTGCAATGGATTACGGGAATTATGCGAGGGCATGCTGGCCTGTGAAGGCAAACTAACCCATCTTGGATTGGATAAAGCCCCGGCACGAAGCACCCTTTCCGATGCCAATACCAACAGAAGCTACCTGGTGTTTGAGACTTTATACTTCGATTTATTGAAGAAATACCACAGTTTTATCTCGGACAGCCGGTTGAAAGGATTAAGTATTAGAAACCTTAGAATCATTGATAGCACTACAATAAGGTTATTCAGCGATATACTTCGGGGTGTAGGAAGAAATCCTGTTGACGGATCACGCAAGAAAGGCGGTATTAAGGTTCATGCCCTTATGGATGCATTCAGCGGAGTAACCGAATTTGTTCGGATGACTGCTGCAAAAGTCCATGACCGGAAATTTCTCTATCATCTTAAGCTACCACCCAATAGCTGGATTGTTTTCGATAAAGCATACAACCTGTATGTTCAGTTTGATAAATGGACAACCCAAAAGGTATGGTTTGTTACCCGGATGAAGGAAAATGCGGTCTATCACGTTACAAAGGTTATACGGTCGGCGGCTTTGCGTTCGGGCGGACGATGAGACGATGATGCCATACATTGAAATCCAATGAAAAAAGAAAGAAAATCTACGAAATAATAAAAGGCTAAATTTTCTGAGCCTTTTATTATTTCGTTTCCCACACATACCGCCTGACGCAAAGCTGCGGTTAGCGTTTCGTTGGTTTTTCTTCACCTTTCTTACCTTCATAACAAACTTTGCAATACCACCCGAAAGATAAACGTGATTAAACCAATAATTAGAGAGTTTTTCAAAAATTATTCGCTTTCTGAGTTTGTATGTTTTATAATGTACCATTATTCCTAAATACGAATTCATGCTGGCAAGGAAATGCTCTTTTTCTTGTTTGTTAGGCTTATGGGCTCGGGCTATTTTATTTTGTTTTTCAATGGCATTGTAAAAATTACCTTTTGTCCTGTTAGCGATATAAATCCTATTTGGCTTAATTACTGTGCCTAAAAACTTAACGCCTTTTGAATAATGCTGTAGATAAATTTTCTTTGGATGCAATGTGAGTTGTAAAGTTGAAAGCAGAAAGGCTGAAAGTTTTGGAATGAGAGACTTCAGGTAATCTTTGTCGGGATGTATGATTATGAAATCATCTACATA
>JBIICM010000227.1:0-3191 GCA_044238875.1 Flavobacteriales bacterium
GGGAACTGTTAGAGAAGTGCAGGGTATCGAGGAGAATGGTGTAAATGGTGTTCGTCTCGGAAATATTTTCCCGAATCCAATGAATGAGACTGCAGGATTATATGTTTCACTTGATCAGCCATCTCAGGTAAGTGTTGAAATTTATGACCTTGCCGGAAAATTAGTTTCTGCTCAACCACAGGGAAGACTGATGAATGGTGAAAACAAGATCACAATCGAATCTGCAGCCCTCGCACCGGGTGCTTATATGTATCGTGTATTGGCAAACGGAGCGCCTTCTGTGGCCCGCAAGTTTACCGTGGTTCGATAAGAATTCTTCTTAAATAATAAAGGCCTGAAACCGGAATAGCTTTCCGTTTTCAGGCCTTTATCTTTTCTACGATTTTAGGCCATCACCCAAGCATCAGCAGGGAGGCGTCGCCATAACTCAGGAAGCGATAACCATTTTTCAGCGCATGCGCATAGATGGCTTTCCATTTTTCACCGATAGCCGCCGCGATTAGCACCAGCAGCGTGCTTTCAGGCTGATGGAAATTAGTAATCAATCCTTCGATCGTCTTGATGCTGTAAGGCGGGCAAACGAGGAGACTGGTGAATCCGTGCAGTACCGCCTGGTTATTATGATGTAAGCTTTCAGCTGCTTCCTTAAACAAAGTACGGGCAGGTTTTGAGAAGTCTGAATGGTAATCAATACCTTCCCATTGACCAACTTCCTGAGGAACAGTATCAGGGTGCAAATGGGTGCCGATAAATACGCTCTCAAGCGTTCGCAGGGTGGTGGTTCCAACTGCTATGATTTTCCCCTTGCAGGCTGCAAGCTGCTCAAGCGTTTCAATTGGGATAAAATATTCTTCCCTGTGCATGTCATGCCCGGCAAGTGTATCCGACTTAACAGGTCTGAATGTACCTGATCCAACATGCAGTGTTATGTAAGCAAAATCAACTCCCTTTTGCGACAAACGATTCAGCAGATCATCAGTAAAATGCAAACCTGCCGTTGGTGCAGCCACAGACCCTGCCTCGCTGGCATATACGGTCTGATAACGGCGCAGGTCTGACGCATCAGGCTCACGGTGCAGATAGGGCGGTAAAGGCAAATTACCAAATGCATCCAGTAGCTGAATAAAATCAATTTCCGGAGCATTCCATTCAAAGCGAATCCTGAATAAATCGTCCTTTCGCCCCGTGTTTGAGGCTGTTAATTCAAGGCCATCACTGTTGCTGAGCCTGAGTATTTCACCTTCTTTCCATTTGGCAGCCCTGCCAACCATACAAAACCATTCGGCCGAAGATTTTCCGGTAATTTGGTGGTCAGCTTTTTCGGCCTCACTGATGCAAAAAATCTCAATGTTACTGCCGGCAGCGGTCTGAAAGAAAAGTCGGGCAAGGATAACCCTCGAACGGTTGAACACCAGCAGGTCGCCCTTCGACAGGAGTTCAGGTAAGTCTTTGAAATTTCTGTCAGCAATCTGATCATTTTCCAGCACCAGTAATTTTGAGTCATCGCGGTTTTCAAGCGGGTGAAGGGCAATTCGCTCATCAGGTAGCGCATAGGTATAAGCGCCAATCTTAAGCAGCCGTCCCTCTGCTTCTAACGCTGGTTTACGATCCTTTTCTGATTCGTTTGAATAATTCGGAAGCATATACAAAATCGTTGATTTCAGGATTATCAGTATTCAGCAGGTCAGTGCTGGATCCCTCCCACCATTTTTTGCCCTGATAGAGGTAAAGAATTTTATCACCGATCTCGAGCACAGAATTCATATCATGGGTATTTATTACGGTGGTAATATCGAATTCCTGGGTAATTTCCCTGATCAGATTGTCAATTACAATTGATGTTTTGGGGTCTAGGCCTGAATTAGGTTCATCACAAAAAAGATAACTAGGGTTCAAGGCAATAGCCCTTGCTATGGCCACCCTTTTCTTCATCCCTCCGCTCAGCTGGGCCGGAAAAAGTTTATGCGCATTGGGAAGGTTCACCCTTTTGAGACAAAAATTTACCCTGTCGGCTAACTCCGAAGGGCTTCCAACTGAAAACATCTTTAGCGGAAAAGCCACATTTTCTTCAACGGTCATCGAATCAAACAAAGCTCCTGCCTGAAAAACCATTCCCATTTCCTGGCGCAGCGCTCTGTATTCAGTGTCATTCATGCCGGAGACGTCCCTTCCGTCAAAAATAATGTGGCCTGCATCCGCCTTAAAAAGCCCTACAAGGCATTTCACAAATACCGTTTTACCCGAACCGCTTCCCCCGATCACCAGATTGGTTTTACCTTTATCAAAAATTACACTGACATGATCAAGTACCTGCCGGTTATCAAAGGATTTGCAAAGGCCAACAACCTCAATCATGACAACAACAGCTGGGTTAAAATGTAATTCACGATCAGAATACAGATACTGCTGTTTACTACCGCTTTGGTGCTGGATGCGCCAACTTCAAGCGCTCCGCCGTTGGTGGTGTAGCCGAAGAATGCAGGCACAGAGGTGACTATGAAGGCGAAAAACACTGTTTTTATTAGCGCGTAGGTAACATAAAACGGATGAAATGCATACTGTAAGCCATAAACAAACTCAGTGGTTGTTACAACACCTGACAGCACCCCGAACACGTATCCGCCCAAAATACCTTCAAAAATGCTGATTACAATAAGGAAAGGGTTTATGAAAAGAGCGGCCATAATTTTAGGCAGTACCAGGTATGATTCAGGATTAATCCCCATTACCTCAAGTGCATCAATTTGTTCGGTAACGCGCATGGTGCCGATTTCAGAAGCGATGCTTGAACCAACTTTTCCGGCCAGAATAAGGCTGATGATGGTCGGCGAAAACTCCAGAATAATTGAATCGCGCGCTGCCACCCCCACTGCATAAAGGGGAATGAAAGGACTTTCAATATTGTAGGCGGTTTGTATGGTGATTACCGCCCCCATGAAAATTGAAATAATGGTAATAATCGGCAGAGATCCTAATCCGAGTGAATTCACTTCATGAAAAAACTGTTGCGGGAAATGGCTCCATTTCTGCGGTTTTTTCAAAGCCCGCCTCAGGAATAAAAAGTAAGCTCCGATACCGTTAAAAAACTTTTCCATGAGAGGCCTCAAACCTATTAATTTTAACCTTTCCGTTAAACCTGTTTATATTGTACTTATTAGGCAGGCGATGTTAATTCCGGATGCCTGCATGCC
>JBIICM010000228.1:0-3163 GCA_044238875.1 Flavobacteriales bacterium
AAAAAAAATGCCCTCGCCTATTTACTGATTGGCGGTATGGACGAGGATACGCTGGAAGAGGTAAGGGAGAATGATCTTGAGTTTATTCAGACCATCGCCAATATCATCGCAGTAGCCATTGAAAATAAAAGACTGTTCAAGGAAAATGTTCAGCAGGAGCTGATCAGGCGTGAACTTGACCTGGCGAGGGAGATGCAGGCCATGCTTTTTCCCGCCGGGCTACCCAATGATCATCAACTTGAATTTGCCGCCTATTATCAGCCACATCATCAGGTTGGTGGTGATTATTATGATTTTATCAGGCTCAACAATGAGGAAGTTCTTTTTTGTGTGGCCGATGTTTCGGGCAAAGGTGTTTCGGCGGCCCTGCTGATGTCGAATTTTCAGGCTAATCTTCGCGCGCTGGCTTCTGCCGAAAAAACTTTGTCTGCACTGGTCGGTGAACTTAATCTGAAAGTTTTACAAAGCGCCAAAGGAGAAAAATTCATCACATTTTTTGTAGCCCGATACAATACAAAAAACCGAAACCTTGATTATATAAATGCAGGTCATAACCCACCCCTCTTAACCAGCAAAAATGGCATTGAAGTGTTGCAAAAAGGCTGCCCTGGCTTAGGTATTCTCGATAAATTATCATCAGTAACAACCGGAAGTGTTCAGGTGGAACCCGGTTCTTTCTTACTTTGCTATACGGATGGCCTGGTTGAGCAGGAGAACGAAGGCGGGAAAGATTTTGGACTGGAGCAGCTGACGAAATTTCTTGAGACTGAACAGGCACTTTCAGCCGCTGAATTCAACAGTCATCTTGTGAAATACTTGTCAGCTTTCAAAGGCGTAAAACCCTTTGTGGATGATATAGCGCTTTTATCGTGCAGGTTTTTTTAATCCGATAAAGCACAAAGCAATTAGTTTACGCGCTCTTAAAACATAATTCGGCAAGTAGCTATTAGAGTTAACCATCCGGCAAATACATCTTCCCTATTTCAACATTTTCAGCGCAATTGCGTTACATTTGCGCACTTATTCAGAATGAATCTGAATAAAAGATTCTTTTACGATGCTTAAAATCAACAATCTGCACGCAAGGGTTGAAGAAAAGGAAATCCTTAAAGGGTTTAGCCTTGAAGTAAAACCCGGAGAGGTGCATGCCATCATGGGGCCTAATGGCTCTGGAAAAAGTACGCTGGCTTCGGTTCTGGCCGGAAGAGAAGATTATGAAGTTACTGCCGGAGCGGTGCTGTTTGAAGGCAAAGACTTATTGGAGCTTTCGCCCGAAGATCGCGCAAGGGAAGGCATCTTTCTGGCCTTTCAGTATCCGGTTGAAATTCCGGGGGTAAGTATTACCAATTTTCTGAAAACAGCCCTCAGCGAACAACGCAAATACCGCGGATTACCTGAACTTGAGCCAAAGGAGTTCCTGCAACTGATGAAAGATAAGAAAGCCTTGGTTGAAATAGACAGCAATCTTACCAATCGCTCGGTGAATGAGGGTTTTTCGGGCGGAGAAAAAAAACGCAATGAAATTTTCCAGATGGCGATGCTCGAACCCAAACTTTCCATTCTCGATGAAACTGATTCCGGGTTGGATATCGACGCCCTGCGCGTTGTAGCCAATGGCGTGAACCGGCTTAAATCGCCGAAAAATGCCTGCATCGTTATTACGCACTACCAGCGGTTGCTCGATTACATAGTACCGGATTTCGTGCACGTAATGGTTGAAGGCAGAATCGTAAAGTCAGGAGGTAAGGAACTTGCTCTCGAACTCGAAGAAAAGGGTTACGACTGGATACGCCGCGAGGTTCATGCTTGATAGAAATGGTACAGGAACAAACGTTAAAAGAGAAACTGCTTGCTGAATTCGAAAAACAGAATCCGGCAGGTCGGGATGAGTCAATAGGACTGGCAGGCTTCAGGAATTCTGCATTGGAAACCTTTAGAAAAAAAGGTTTTCCCGGAAAAAAGCAGGAAGATTACCGCTATCTTAATTTCGATCCGCTGTTTGCCTCTTTGCCAGAGTTGCAACCAATGGCATTAGCTGGTCGGCTGCCTGAGCAACCCGCATGGGACAAGGATTGTTACAGGGTAGCTATCGTTAATGGCAACTTTTTACCTGATTGGTCTGAGTTGAATGGCCTGCCCGAAGGTGTTGGTATTTGCAGCCTGCAGGAAGCCCTTGCCGGAAAGGACGTAATGGCACTTGCATCAATCGGCACACTGGCCAGAAATGATGAAGATCCTTTCATGGCGCTGAATTCAGCCCTGTTCAGCAACGGTGTTTTTATCAATATTCCCGAAGGCAAAGTACTGGAAAAACCCCTGCACCTTTGCATCATGAATAGCGGAACGGTAAACCTGTTTACACAACCGCGCATACTCATACTGGCAGGTAACAATGCCTCAGCCGATATCATTCAATCATTCACAAGCCATGATTTGCCCGCTTCTTTTACCAATTCACTCTGTGAAATACAAACAGGTGAAAATGTGCGACTCAACCTCTGTTGCATTCAGGCCGAAGGATGGGAACAGTCGCAGGTAAACAGTACCGAAATTCATATCAGAAAAAATACGGTGCTGCATACAGTTACGGTAACCATAGGCGGGCGACTCGTTCGTAATAACCTCAACGTGGTTCTTGACAGCCCCGATTGTGAAGCTCATCTTTACGGTTACTACCATCCGCTCGGCGACCAAACATTCGACAACCATACACTGGTTGATCATCGTTTTCCCCACTGCAACAGCAATGAACTTTACAAGGGCGTTGCAGGGGCAGGCGGCCATGCTGTTTTCAACGGCAAGGTGTTTGTGCGTAAGGATGCCCAAAAAACCAATGCCTTTCAGAGTAACAGAAATATCCTGCTCAGCGATGATGCTACAGTGAATACCAAACCCCAGCTTGAAATTTATGCTGATGATGTTAAATGTTCACATGGCTCTTCTACCGGTTACCTTGATCCTGAACAATTGTTTTACCTGCGCAGCCGCGGTATTAGTCTCGAAAAAGCCCGCGCACTGCTGTTAAAAGCATATGCGGGTGAAATTCTTGATCAGATCAGCCATGATAAATTACGCCAATGGCTGAGTGATAAAATTGAAACACTTCATTGATGATGCAGACAGTTGCTGATAAAACCGCGATCATGAAATTTGATGCAGATAA
>JBIICM010000078.1:0-11087 GCA_044238875.1 Flavobacteriales bacterium
TCCGCACCGGAACCATCCTTGCCGCTGAAAAAGTAAAAGATGCCGACAAACTATTGAAGCTTCAAATTGATACAGGCCTGGATATCCGTACGGTTGTATCCGGTATTGCCGAATATTTTAAGCCGGAAGAAATTACCGGAAAACAAGTTTGTATTTTGATCAACCTGCAACCCCGTAAAATCAGGGGCATTGAATCTCAGGGTATGATTCTGATGGCGGAATCGCCTGACGGCGTATTGCATTTTGTGCAGCCTGGTTCTGCTTTAATAAATGGTGCGGTTGTGAAGTAATACTAAAGAGTTAATGCCACGTTTTATGTAGGTTTGTACCCTAAAAATTTTCATAATCCCCACTATGAACGAAGTTGTAATTGTTTCAGCCAAAAGAACACCCATAGGAAGTTTCAGCGGATCACTCGCATCGCTTTCAGCTACCGCCCTTGGCGCAGCAGCCATTAAGGGCGCAGTAGATGTCGCAGGTATCAGTCCTGAACTCATTCAGGAAGTGTTTATGGGTAATGTAATATCAGCCAATCTCGGACAGGCTCCGGCTACACAGGCGGCAGTATTTGCCGGATTACCTAAAAATATTCCCTCAACCACCGTGAACAAGGTATGCGCATCAGCAATGAAGGCGGTAATGCTGGGGGCGCAGTCAATCATGACCGGACAAAACGAGGTGGTTGTTGCCGGCGGTATGGAGAGCATGTCAAACATACCCTACTATCTCGACAAGGCCAGAAATGGTTACCGACTCGGGAATGGACAGCTGATTGATGGGTTGATCAAGGATGGCCTTTGGGATGTTTACAAAAACTACCACATGGGAAATGCGGCTGAGTTGTGCGCTCGTGAATACAAAATCAGTCGCGAAGAGCAGGATGCATACGCCATTGAATCATACACCAGGGCAGGAAATGCCGTTAAGAATGGCAGGTTTGGCAAAGAAATCATTGCTGTTGAAATTCCCCAGCGTAAGGGTGACCCCGTTGTAGTCTCAGAGGATGAAGAATACAGGAACGTTAAGTTTGACAAGATACCTTCACTGAATCCGACATTTGAGAAAGATGGTACCGTAACGGCTGCCAATGCCTCAACCCTTAACGATGGCGCAACTGCGCTGGTACTGATGAGTGCCGCCAAAGCCCAAGAACTCGCACTTAAGCCGCTTGCTGTGATCAGAGGCTTTGCAGATGCGCAACAGGCACCCGAATGGTTTACTACCAGTCCGTCGCTGGCAATTCCAAAAGCCATCGCCGCAGCCGGGCTCACCAAACAGGACATCTCATTTTATGAAATCAATGAGGCTTTTTCGGTGGTTGCCATTGCCAATAACAGAATTCTTGACCTTGATCCCGCAAAGGTGAATGTAAACGGAGGTGCAGTTGCGCTCGGACATCCACTCGGAAATTCAGGTGCCCGAATCATTGCCACCCTGCTTAATGTGCTTGACCAGAATAACGGTAAATACGGAGCAGCCTCACTTTGTAACGGCGGCGGCGGCGCCTCTGCCATAGTGATCGAAAAAATTTAATCAGTTTAAGGCTTGGAACACGGCATCTGCAACCTCAGCATAGTTCCTGGACGACTGGAACCATCCGACAAAAGTGAAATGATCACCCAACTGTTGTTCGGAGAGCATTTCACCATTTTACGCAGACAGGATAGCTGGGTTTACATCCGCTGTGCATACGATAATTATGAATGCTGGATAGATATTAAGCAGTTTCAGGAAATCTCACCCGAAACGTTTCTTGAGCTGGAATCGAAAGAGGTTACAACCTGCATGGAGCTGTACTATATACTCGAAGACCAGCTGCAGGGTCAATACCTGCCGGTAACCATCGGCTGCACCTTGCCTTACTTCGATGGTTCGGTATGTAATCTGGAGGGCTTCGAATATATTTTCGACGGACAAACCAATTCTGTTAAACATGGCCGTTTGAACCAGTTTGTAACAGAAACAGCAACACTTTATCTGAATGCACCTTATCTTTGGGGTGGCCGCTCTCCATCCGGAATTGATTGCTCAGGTTTCACTCAGGTTGTTTTCAAGGCTGCGGGCATAAAGCTGCCACGCGATGCCTACCAGCAGGCTGAGGTCGGTCAAACGCTCGGCTTCGTTGAGGAAGCCATTGCCGGTGATCTTGCTTTCTTCGATAATCAGGAGGGTAAAATTGTACACGTGGGCATTCTTCTCGGCGAAAACCATATCATTCATGCTTCAGGCAAGGTGCGTATTGACAAACTCGACCACCAGGGTATCTTTAACCTCGATGCCGGCAAATACACCCACAACCTCAGGGTTGTAAAAAGAATTATCAATCATTAAATCCTGCAAAATGCCAAAGGGTTATCTTATCAGAAACGCGAACATTATCAATGAAGACCGGCAATACAGTGAAAATGTGCTGGTGAACGGATCGCAAATTGTTTGGACAGGCCAGGGTGATCCGCCTGCGAATTTCGACCTGCATGGTATTGAAACGATTGAAGCCGGTGGACTTTGGCTCATTCCCGGCGCCATTGATGACCAGGTGCATTTCAGGGAACCGGGCCTCACCCATAAGGGCGATCTGTTCACAGAGCCAAGGGCTGCTGTGGCCGGGGGCATCACCAGTTATATGGAAATGCCCAATACAAAGCCGGGCGCCCTTACCCAGACTTTACTTGAAGACAAATACCGGATCGCTTCAGAGAAATCAATTGCCAACTACAGCTTTTATATCGGCGCAGGTAATAATAACCTCGGCGAAATTTTAAAGACAGACCCGGCCAGTGTTTGCGGTGTAAAGGTGTTTATGGGCTCAAGTACCGGCGATTTGCTGGTCGACGATAAAAAGGCATTGCGCGAGTTGTTTAAACATTGTAAAATGCTGATTGCACTGCATTGTGAAGACGATCCGATGATTGCGCAAAATGCTGCTGCGGCCAGACTTCAGTACGGTGAAAATGTGCCAATTGCACAACACCCTGTGATACGAGATGCTGATGCTTGTTATGCCTCGTCATCTTTTGCCGTTTCACTTGCAAGGGAGCTGGGTACGCGCATACACGTGCTACATATTTCAACTGCACGCGAGCTTGAACTGTTCAGCAATGATATACCGCTGGCAGAAAAGCGCATCACTGCCGAAGCCTGCGTGCATCACCTTTGGTTTTCTGATGCCGATTATGCCGGAAAAGGCAATCTGATCAAATGGAATCCGGCCATAAAAACAGCTGAAGACCGCGCAGCCATTCGGCAGGCATTGATTGACGGAAGGATTGATGTGCTGGCAACAGATCATGCGCCACACACACTTGAAGAAAAAGCCAAACCCTATTTTGAGTGCCCTTCAGGCGGGCCTTTAGTACAGGATGCCCTCCCGGCTCTTTTTGAGCTTTCTGCAAAAGGTGTTTTCACTCCAGAGCTTATCGTAAGGCGTTATTGCCATGCACCGGCCGATATGTTTGGCATTGAAAAAAGGGGTTATATCCGCACCGGATATTTTGCCGATCTGGTGCTGCTTGATCCAAAGTTAGCTTACACCGTAAACAGGGATCAGTTGTTTTACAAATCAGGTTGGTCACCATTCGAAGGCCAGACTTTCGGAACACGGGTGGTGAAAACCTTCGTGAACGGCAATCTGGTTTATAACCAGGGTGAAATTACAACCACTGAACCGGGCATGCGCCTGTCGTTTAAAAGATGAGGTAGTACCAGCGCCGAATAGACATTTCGGAATCTTCGGCGAAAAAAATTGCATTTAGCCCGGGGTTTTCCACCCCGGACCTCCGCCTTCAGCGGACAAGCCGAAGTCCTTTTTCAGGCTCCATAGTTTTCCTGACTTCTGCCATTTAATCTTTAAAATATTTGAAAGCAGGAACTACATTAATTCTTTTTCCTTCGATCTGGATTACATCTTCCTGATTCATAGAAACGATGGTGCCGCTATTTAGGTTAAAGTGATTCATTGCATCCAATAAGCCTTCCGTTTCACGCTTCTGATTATCAGAATTCAATGCGTAACAAACTTGAATTACTTCATGCACAGCGCCGTTGGAGCACACTATAAAATCGCATTCCACGCCCTTTTCATTATAATAGTACAAGGTTTTTTTCCTTCTTCTGAACTCCCAGAATACCGCATTCTCAAGTTTTCTCCCCTGATCGTTGCTGAAACCCGGTGTTATAGACTGTTGCAGGCCATTGTCAATAAAATATATTTTTCGCGGATTCACCAATTGTACTTTATCAGAATACGAAAACTTAGGCATCAAGTGTATCAGATACGCCTCTTCAAAGAAGTTCAGGTATTCCATTATTGTGGCAGTACTCTTTACACCAAGATACTGTTTGAGTCTGGTTGCCGAAATAAGGTTTGAAACATTTGAAGCCAAAAAAATCAGCAGATGTTTAAGTGATTTAACATCTCGGATATTGTAACGAACAGCAATATCTCTGTGAATAATATCATCAACGAGCGCCGAATGTATTTCGGCATCCGGCCTCTTCAGAAAACCAGGGAAACCACCTTCTGTTAAATAGGCAAGAAAAGACGAGGCTGTTGCAAGGCTCCCATTAAACAAATTGAATTCCTTAAATGAAAAAGGAAACAATTCTTTAGTGATATGCCTACCGGTTTATTTGGTGCCCAGTTCTCTGCTCAACAACGAAGCATTAGATCCTGTTATCAGCTTAAATTTCAATACAATTATAAGTGTTCATTATAAATGAACAATAATGTCTATTATAAATAAACATTATTTCGTTCGTCGCTTGCAGTTGCAAAACTTACCGGCTTAAAGCAAATTCATATATATGCCGTAGCGTCTGGAGACGTAAATTGTGCGTCTTCGCCATTCGCCGACCCAAGGCAATGCCTCACAAACGATGCGATGGCTTAGTTGAAAGCCATTTTATTTAAGATGTTCAGGCTTTAGAAGCATCCTCTTTGCGTTTGCCGAAACGGCGCTGGAACTTATCGCTGAGCCAGCTGAAAAAGCGCTCAAGTTTATTTTCTCCGGTGCCGGTTTTTTCACCCATTACTTTTGAAACGATTAATTCAAAACCAAGGTTGAACAGTTGAACCAGCCGTTCATTGAGCGGCTTATTTGAAGGAAATAGTTGATGAAACAGAATGGAAGGAATGTTCTTTTTAAGAAAATAAACGCGGAACGAGAAATCAGTTTCCATGTGTTTGATTTCATTGCGCAGTTCAGCCTTTCTGGCCCTTAATGCCTCGATATTATCTATTTTCACCGTTTTCATGTTCTTCGGTTGCTGCTTTTTGTTCAAAAAGGATGTGAAGCACGCCATTGGTAATTTTTTTTCCAAGCCAGCGGTTGCCTGACCGGGATACAATGATAAACAACAGAAAATAAAGTCCTGCGACAATGGCATAACCTGCAATGCGGCTCTGCAGCAGCTCGCCCAGGTAGCTGGCGAGTGTAAGGCTCAGAAAGAAAACTGCCAGGATAAAAAATAAAACGGCAACAATTGCGAGAACCAAATAAGTAATGATTCTTGCAATTTTCTCATAGGCCGAAAGGCGAATCAGTTCAAGTCTGACGCGGATATATTCTACAACCAGATTTTTGAGGTCGGTGAAAAAAGTCGTTTTATCCGGTTCGCTATACATTTGTATTCAATAATCAGGGCAGGTTTATCAAACAAATATAAGCTTTCAAATTCATATGCAATTTACCGATCAGCTGGGACGTGAAATAATTCTGAACGGTTTTCCTGAGCGCATTGTATCGCTGGTGCCCTCGCAAACCCAGCTGCTGGCTGATTTAGCACTGGCTGACAGGGTGGTAGGTATCACCCGATTTTGTATGCATCCCTATGAATGGTTCAGGAGTAAGAGCAGGGTAGGGGGGACTAAAGATCTACAACTTGAAAAAATAAAGTTGTTGCAGCCCGATCTGATCATAGGCAACAAAGAAGAAAATACAAAGGCGCATCTGGAAGCGCTTGCCCATGAGTTTCCGGTCTGGATCTCTGATGTGCGCAATCTTGATCAGGCACTTCAGATGATCGTTGGGATTGGAGCTGTTACTGATAAATTAACCCTTGCCGAAAAAATGGCGGATCAAATCGTCGGGCAATACAAACAGTTTATACAGCATTCTCCTCCGCTGAAAGCATTGTATATTATCTGGAAAAACCCCTTGATGACCATTAACGGCGATACATTTATCCATGATATGATGCAAAGGGCTGGATTTCTGAATCTGGCCGCTGATCTTCCCGACCGTTATCCGGTGCTGACTGATGCTGCCATCAGGGCTTACCAGCCAGAGGTGATTTTACTTTCTTCCGAACCTTTTCCGTTTAGCGAAAAGCACAGGGCCGAATTTCATCAGATGGCTCCGGCAGCAAAAGTAATGCTGGTAAACGGTGAGGCCTTCTCATGGTATGGTTCAGGCCTTTTGCATGGCATGGATTTACTGAAACACTACCGTGAGCTTGCAGTTCAGCAGTAATCAGCTATAACTCTTGCAGAACAATTTCATGCAAACACTTTACCAATCAGGTTCTTTTGTTCAATGGCATGCCGCTTTGATGACCCGGTGGCAGGTGACCCTGTTTCTGAACGCGAAATAAATTCGAAAGCATGTTTACGTTGCGTGCGCATCAGATAAGCAACTGCGCCCATATTTTCAGGCTCTTCCTGCACCCAGATCAGCCGGGCTCCTTTGTATTTTCTTACAATATCGTCAAACTGAGCCTGCGGAAACGGATACAGCTGCTCTAACCTTACAAGGGCAACATGGCTATGTTTGCCTGTTTCTTTTTCTTCCAGCAGATCGTAATATAATTTGCCACTGCATACAACCAGCTTCTTTACCTTTTTCGGATCAGCAACTGCATCATCAATTATTTCGTTGAACCGACCCTTCGCAAGTTCATCAAGCGAACTGGTGCAGCGGGGATGTCTCAGCAGGCTTTTTGGCGTAAACACAATAAGGGGTTTGCGGAAGGTCTGCTTCAGCTGCCGGCGCAGCAGGTGGAAGAGATTGGACGGAGTTGTAGGATTCACAACTACCATATTGTTTTCGGCACTCAGTATGAGAAATCTTTCGATCCGGGCCGAGCTGTGCTCTGCTCCCTGGCCTTCGTAGCCATGTGGCAGAAACATAACCAAGCCGCTCGTGCTGTGCCATTTGTCCTCTCCCGAGCTAATGAATTGATCAACAATGATTTGTGCGCCATTAAAGAAGTCTCCGAACTGCGCCTCCCAGATGGTCAGCGCATCGGGCAGTGCAAGCGAGTAGCCATAATCAAAACCGAGCACAGCATATTCGCTCAACAGTGAATTGTAAATTTTAAAGGCTCCCTGTTTTTTACTGAGATTAGCCAGGGGTATGTATTCCTCTTCTGAATCTTCGATTTTCAAAACAGCGTGACGATGCGAAAACGTACCGCGCTCAACATCCTGCCCTGAAAAACGTATCGGATGCCCCTCACTGAGCAAACTGCCATAGGCCAGTAACTCGGCCATACCCCAGTCAAGTTTGCCATTCACCTCTGTCATTTCTTTTCTTGCAAGCAGTAACTTTTCCATCTTGCTGAAGAATTTCATGCCTTGCGGAATGGTGTAAAGCACTTTGGCGATTTCTTTCAGTTTTTTTTCCGGAACGCCGGTTTCAGGCGAATGAGAAAAATCAGTTGGCTCAGCCTGTTTGATATGCTTCCAGCGCTCATCAAGAAACCCCCGAATTACTGTTTTGTCTCTTGTTTTTGCTTCATCCAGTGCGGCCTGCAAACGATCGCGCAGGGCTCTTTCCATCTGGTCTGCTTCCTCTTTGCTGAGGTTGCCCTCTTCTTGTAATCGCTCAAGATAAATCAGTGCCGGATTTTTATGTTTGGCGATGGCCTTGTAAAGAATGGGTTGGGTGAAACGCGGTTCGTCGCCTTCGTTGTGCCCGTATTTGCGGTATCCGAGCAGATCAATGAACACATCACCATGAAATTTCTGCCGGAATTCCATCGCCATCTGCACCGCAAAAACAACGGCTTCAACATCATCGGCATTTACATGGAACACCGGACTTAAAGTAACCTTACCAACATCGGTGCAATAGATAGATGAACGGGCATCAGTATAATTGGTGGTAAAGCCTACCTGGTTATTGACCACGATATGTATGGTGCCTCCTGTTTTATAGCCATCCAGTTTCGACATTTGAACCACCTCGTAAACCACCCCCTGTCCGGCAATAGCCGCATCGCCGTGTATAATAATCGGCGTAATCCGGTTGTAATCTTCATTGTGCTCAGATTCGGCAAAGGCACGTGCCAGGCCCTCCACCACCGGACCAACAGCTTCAAGGTGAGAGGGGTTGGGGGCTAATGTGATCTTAACCTCCTGTCCACCTGCTTCAACCATTCCGGAATATCCGAGATGGTATTTCACATCGCCGCTGAATTCACCCTCGTCTTCGTACTCCTTGCCCTCAAATTCAGTGAAAATACTCCGTGCATCTTTCCTGAAAATATTGGCCAGCACATTGATGCGCCCCCGGTGGGCCATACCCATTACAAATTCACGAATGCCTAATTGTGCACCATGACTGATTACCTGATCAAGCGCCGGTATCAAAGCTTCACAGCCTTCGAGCGAGAAACGTTTCTGTCCGACAAATTTTTTATCCAGAAAATTCTCAAAACCAACCGCCTCACTGAGCTTTGAAAATATCTGTTTTTTCTCGTTCTGATTATATTCCTTCCGGCCTCTTGAACCCTCCATTTTTTCACGGATCCATTCCACAACTTCAGTGTTCCTGATGTACATGTATTCTACCCCAATGCTTTGGCAATAGGTGTCTTCGAGGTGGCGAATAATGGCAGAAAGCTTAGCCGGCCCGATACCCACCAGCGAACCTGCCTGAAACACGGTCTCAAGGTCGGTAGCTGAAAGGCCAAAGTTTTCGATAGACAGGTTGGGGGTATAGGTTCTGCGTTCACGCACCGGGTTGGTACGGGTAAACAGGTGGCCGCGGGAGCGATATCCGTTAATCAGGTTGATTACATTGAACTCATTGGCCAGTCCGCTATTTATAGCTTGTCCGTTGCTGCCAGGTTTTGTGGGGTAGTTCCTTCCTGCAAAATCAACGCCTTCGAAGAATTTACCCCATGAAGCATCAACAGATGAAGGGTCATTCCGGTATTGTTGGTAAAGATTGTCGAGTACCGCCGGATCTGCATTCGACAGATAGGTAAATGGGTCCATTAACGGATAAAAATTTCGGGCAAAGATACATGAATCCCCAAGGCTATGAATAGCATCTGTCAAGTTCAGAAAACAACTACTGTTTTTGATTATATTACTGCGGATTTGTATCGGTATTTTTCAAAATGTTTGCTTTTATAATGTTATGGCGAAGAATTTTAACCCTTTCAATATGCACAGAATACTAGCGATAATTGCTTTTTCATGTATTTTTTCCTCAGCTGAGGTTGTGGGTCAAAGTGTTGATATTACCTATGGCTCCCCTGGCACTTATAACTATGCCAGCAATAAGAAAACACAGATATTGTTTCCAAAACAGGAGCTGCTTTCAAAAGGAGCCCCTGCCGGCGGAGGACTGATTACCGAAATAGGGTTTAGTATTTCAGCTGTTTCGGGCAGTTTGAACAACTATACCTTAAAATTACACAATGCGCGCAATGGGCTGGTGAATTATTTTCCGGCTACGGGCGTATTTAACCCATTGGTGCCTGTGGTTGACTACAGTATTACCGGAAATGTGCTTACAGTAAACAGCATTACACCGGCGTCATTTAAAATTGATGTTGGGCAGGTCTTGTTTGGTTTGGGCCAGATCACCAGCCCTTGTTGCCCCTATAATTATATCGTTGCTGATGGCAGCGGATCCGGCGGATCCGGTACCTATACCCTGGCGTATGCTCAAACAGGTGCGGGTAGCACAACCATTTTTCAAAATATCATTAATACGGTAGCCGGTTTTCATCCAGGGGTGTTTACTACAGTGAAAAATCCGTTTTCTTATAGTCCATCTGTTACAACAGTGAGTGACTATGATCTGATAACCCTTGATACACCTTTTAACTGGGATGGCAACTGTGATTTGCTGCTGGAAGTTTGTTATTCAACAGGCACTGCACCGCAAATCAGAGGGCTAAATCCAATCTCCTCCTTAAGGAGAGCCTCCGATTGCGCCTCCGAACCCTCAGGAACCAATAGTGGTAATAACGTTAGGCCTGTGACCCGTTTTGTTTTTACCTGCGTAAGCCCTGTTCAGCCGCCGGAAATACAACACCGGTAATTTATGCTGTTATGCACCATTTTTTGAAAAGAAAAGAATGGCTGCAGCTCAGGTATTGAAAAAGAAAAAGCTGTGATTGGATAAATCTGATTGATTGTATGATAAATTAAATCGGGTTTGCAACTAGTTCAGCGGAAGGTTGCAGATCGAAAAAATTTACATTTGCTAATATTGGCCTTTTACTATGCGATCAGTTTTTTTGGCGATCACCCTGTATTTCTTTTTTGCGGATGCATTAATGCTCAGGGCGCAATCTCAGCTTTGCCGCACCTATGGCGGGCCCGGCGATGAAAAGTGTTATGCACTGGTTGAAGCAAGCGATGGCGGATATGTAATGGCCGGCCAGACCAATTCATTCGGAGCCGGTGGTATTGATGTTTATGTGGTAAAGATCAATACCCAGGGCAATATTGTATGGACAAAAACCATCGGTGGGGCCGGTGTTGACTATGTATATTCAATGGATGTGACAAGCGACGGGGGGTATATTCTCGGCGGAACTACCTCTTCTTATGGCGCCGGCGGTGAAGACATGTATTTCATAAAATTGGATGCCGGCGGAAATATCCAGTGGACAAAAGTAGTAGGTGGTGCAGGGGCAGACAGGGGGCAGGGGGTGGTACAAACAAACGATGGTGGCTACGCCATGGCCGGACAAACCAATTCGTTCGGAAGCTCCAATGATGATATGTACGTGGTGAAACTGGATGCAGCGGGCAATCTGATCTGGGACAAACGTTTTGGAACAGCAGGCAGTCTTGATCAGGCTTTTTCACTTACCGCCACCTCCGACGGAGGGCTTGCCTTATG
>JBIICM010000079.1:0-10995 GCA_044238875.1 Flavobacteriales bacterium
GAAGGTTGCAGAAGTTTGGTAAAGAAACCCGGATTGAATTTGTTTCGCGGTAAGTTGAGCGCTGATTACACCAGCCAGTGTAGTCCGCTGCCGGTAAAGTTTAAGGCCGAACCTCAGGAAAATGTTACCTGGCAATGGTTCTTTGGTGACGGAAATCAGGCAAACGGAGATGAAGTTACCCATACATATGCACTGAATGGCAATTATAGCGTTTACGCAATTGGCCGGACTGATCAAAACTGTATTGATACCGTGAGGAGCAGTAATCCGGTTATCGTGGCAAGTCCTGATGCCGTTTTCACTTCGCCAACCCCTGCAGGATGCGCCCCATCGGTGGTTGAATTTAAAGATCTATCGGCTGATGCAGCAAGCTGGAAATGGGATTTTGGCGATGGGTCAACATCCAGTATCCAACATCCGTCAAAATTATATGAACGCCCCGGAAAATATGACATCAAACTCATAATAACGGCTCAAAATGGCTGTTCTGACACAACTTTGTACAAGGAATATGTTACCGTACTTGGTCCTGCTACAACCTTCAGTACCGAAATGGTGGAAGAGTGTGAAAAAACAACAGTACATTTTAAGGACTTGTCGAATGGCGCCGTTGAATGGAGCTGGAATTTTGGCGAAGGACGCACCTCCAAAGAGCAACATCCGGTTTTTACCTATGATCGTGACGGGCATTATACAATTAGTCTGTTTTCAAAAGACACCTTTGGCTGTAGTGCATTTTATACCCATCAACTGCCTGTTGTGATTCACCACTATCCGGAAGCCAGGTTCAGTCTTGAACGATTGAAAGGTTGCGCCCCGCTGCAAATAACCGCCGGCAATCAATCATCCGGAGCCACAAAATATTACTGGAATTTCAGTAACCTTGCGCAAAGCAACAGTGCCAACGGCATCTTTACTTTTGGTCAGCCGGGAAATTACTTTACCGAACTGATTGCTGAAACTGATTTCGGATGCAGAGATACGTTCAAAATCAACAACATTCAGGTGTTAACGGTTCCAAAAGCCGGATTTACTACCAGTCAGGTTGAGGGCTGCACACCGTTGCATGTGACTTTTAATAATAATTCCTACCAGACCGAACAACCGGTTTATGCCTGGGATTTCGGCAACGGAAATACCTCCACTGAAGAAAATCCAGTACAGGTTTATTTTAATCCGGGTTATTATGATGTTCAACTGCTGGTGAGAAATAACAATGGCTGTGCTGATACGATTTTACTTCCTTCCATCGTACAGGTATTTGATACCCTTGCCGCTCCTGTATCACCCATTATAAGGGTAAGTGTTGAAGATGAAAGTTCAGTTGTTGTTGAATGGGAACAATCGTTTGCGCCTGATTTCGGGAAATACACCCTTTACAGAAAAAACAACCTGAACGGAGTGTTTGAACCTGTAACTGTTATTCAGGATGCAGCCACAGCTTCTTATACAGATCATGGCTTGAATACGCAGTTGAATGTGTATTGCTATAAACTGGAAACTTCTGACCGCTGTGGTTACTACGTTGAAACCGACAGTCTGATTGAACACTGTACCATCAATGTGGAGGTTGAAACACGGGCAAACAATACCGTTGACATACAGTGGACACCCTACGTGGGAAAAACGGTAAGTCAATACCGGATTTTCAGGCAGGAGGAAAATAGCAATACCATTGCTGAACTGGCCGTGGTTAAAGGCGATATTCTCACTTACAACGACAGCAGTATTTTTTGCCCGGTGAAATACAAATATAGCATCAAGGCTGAAGGTTTGAACGGAATCTGGCACGTGTTTTCAAAAAGTGATTACGATATTTCTGCTCCGATTAAAAATCTTTTTGCCGATCAGCGCGTTGATGCAAGCCGGTCAACAGTGGTTGACAATAAATACGTGCTTACAGAATGGAAAAAGCCGGAGATAATGGGCCATAAAGTCACTTTCTACACCATTTACCGGTCAGTTGACAACATCAATTTTGATGAGATAGCCGAGGTGCCTGCCTACCAGTTTTCGTATGTTGACGAAGCCGTTAATGTGCAAAATGTCAAGTACTATTACCGGATTATGGCCGGAAATGATTGCGGACTTCGCGGTGTTAACGGAGGTTACAGTGATAATATCGTACTCAGGGTAGCACCTACCGAAGATTACAGGTTGCAGCTCAACTGGACGCCTTATTCAGGCTGGGGCGACCACGGTGTTGGATTTTATGTGATCGAACGTCAGAAAGAAGACGGATCCTGGGAGATTATCAAACAGGTACCCGGCCAGGTGAGTTCAGCTGTTGATGAAAATTAAGTCAATTATCAGAAGTGTTTCTGAAAATTGCCCTATATTCGGGGCAAAATATATCACATGATCAAGTTTAAGAGCGTTGTCCAGCAACTCAAGGAAGACGAGTACAATAACTTGTGCAAGCAATTCATTGAAACCAAGGCGGACAAATATCTTAGACTCCTGAAACTATACCGTGAGAATGTATATTCTGACGAGGAGATTCAGGAATTGCTAAGCGTTAATACCAGCGCCTACTACACATTAAAATCAAGGTTGTTCGACAAGATTCAGGATTTCCTGACCAATAACATGTCAACACCTGTAATTGACCTGCTTGTTAAGGTAGCCAATATTCCAACCTTGATTTATGATACCCACCGTGATACCGCAGTAGCGATTCTCACCCGGCTTGAGTCTGAATTGCAGAGCTATGACATGCCTTACGAGCTGTCGAATGTTTACAGCGCATTAAAAAAGCTGCACCTCCACTCGCCCAAGTATTTCGAATATACCCAGGCGTTTAACCGGCATCTGGCCTATACAGTCGCGCTCGATAAGGCTGAAGACCTCCTCAACAACTTCATGCGTACTTTGGGTGAGTATGATGTTTCAAGGCTTAAAACCCATATTCCATACCTGACACTGATCAAACAGGAAATAAAAAACGTATGTGCACTTTACAGTTCGCATCACCTTCAGGTTTATAAAAGCTTTGTTGATATTTCCTATGCGTTGTATGTGCCAGACGCAGAAGCTGTGAAGGATGATGAACCGGTGGAGGATATGCTTTCAAACCTTGAAAAAATCTTCACCACCTACAAACAGGACAATGTATATCAGCACATTCAGCTGGTATATTATTTCCTCGCTTTTGAGTATTACCAAAAACTAAATCTTCCGAAAAAAGCCATCCGGTTTTATGATGAAGTAAACAAAAAGCTTCCTTCATTTCTGCTTTTCAACCATTGTACCTATACCACAAGATTCCTGATTTCAAGAATTAACCATCATATTGAGAACAATGCCGAGCAGGAACTCTACGAACAAAACAAACTGCTGTTCGCCAACTATGAGCCCGACAAGAATGATGTACCCAATTTTATAAATTTTGCAAAATATATTGCAGCGGGTGCATTTCATGCAAAACGTTACCAGGAATCAGTACAACACCTCAACAGCCTCATTAATGCCATCAGTTTTAAAAACTATCCGCATGCTGAAATCGAAATCAAACTGCTGCTGGCGTTGAATTATGTGTTAATCAATAAATATGACCCTGCCACAAGTCTCCTGCGCAGCGTAACCCGCAAAATCAGGGAACTGAATGACGATATGGGTTACGAAAACGCTTTGATTTTCTATAAAGTACTGGCCGTACAGATGAGTTCATCGGCAAGGCAGGCAGACCAGAAAATGTCACAATTGTTTTCCCGTTTCGAGCTGTTGAATCAGAAATCGAACCGCATGCTGGAGTACATCAGAATTGATGAAAACCTGATCAAACAGCTAAGTCAGGCAGCAAAGCGCTGAAATCCTTTAACTGTATCCGCCTTTTGCAGCCACGATTTAAAGGGATGGCGCAGGTTTTCAACTGTTTTCTACCTCAATGGAATTGTAACAGGCAGCTGCAATTTTACCGGCAGGGTTTTTCTGAAGCCCCATTTTGAAATAGTGATCCTGCCTTCAAGATCAAAATCAACATTGCCGCTGATCAGGCTGCCGGCCAACTTTAATGGGTTGCTTATCAAAGGTTTCAGACCTGCTGCCACCTTCCATTCCTGCTCAGGATGCTGTACTCCACGAATTCTCATTTGTTTTCTGGTGCTGATCTGTGCCACCCTCACTCCGTTGAACATTAAATCAAGTTCAGCCCTTCTGATGGTAAAACGCAGGCGGTCGGGATTGTTCAGCCTTGTTTTAAAACGCAGATGCAACGCTCCGTCGCGTAATCCTTCTACCTCAAATGAACTGATCTTTTCAACTGAGGGTGCCTGAGCCCTTTTTAATGAGGTGCAGGATCCTGCCAAAAGAAGAAGCAGTAATGGTGCGAATAAGAAAATGTTAGCTTCAGGGAACCACCCTGATTTGCGAAGTGCTGATGGTGTTGCTTGCATGGCCGGCTCTGTCTTTTACAAAAACGCTGAAAGTTAAATTTTCTTCTGTGGCTGAAGTATTAATCAGCGCGGTGGCCGGCACTTCAATTATTAACGTACCTTTTAGCGATATGGGATTGTTGTCGGGGGCGAGTTGTCTGATTCTGAAACCATAAGTAAGGTTATTGCGTGAGTCAGTAACAAAGGCATTGGTTACCCCTGTGGCATTCTCTCCAAGATCGCCGTCGCCGTCGGTATATTCAAGGGTTATCAGTAATGAATCACTGTACTGTTTTACAACAGCAGGACTGATGCTTCTGAAAGAGATTACCGGCACAGGCCCAGTATCGATTATATCTTTTTTTGAGCAGCTCAGAAACTGAGCAATTAAAACCACCAAAATAATAAAGGACTTGAAATTTCTCATGGCTGAACAATAAAACTCCAGTAAGTTTTATAATAATCCGGAGAAGTATTTTTCGGAAACTCGGTATCCTGTTGATGGTAACCATCGTTCACATAATAGCGCATGTACCAGATTTCTCCAGCATTAAAAGAGGCAGCTGGTAAATTTACAAGCCAGACAGCACCGCGCCCCGGCACATTATAGAATGTGGCATTCAGGGAAACAGCATTGTTGAAATCATTCATTTTTTTACTCAGCTTCAACTTGTTCACTTTCATTTCAGCTACAGGCGTATAATCATCCTCAATGAACGCAATGAAATAGAAGTTTGAAATTGCCGAAGGCAGTCTGAAAGGGTTGGTAATCAGGCTGTCTTCCCTATTGGAAACAGCAGAATACTCAACGTTAAATGTGCTGTTGGCAACTCCATAGAACGGAAATGTTGGTTCAGCATCAGGGCGTGCTGGTGAATTGCCATTGATGTCTCTTGCACCGTTCATGATCCAGCGGGCAATGTTGCTGATGTCTTTCGCCGGCAGAGGTGTGCCGATATTGTCCTGAGGCATCCGGTCATTGGTATTCACAAAGCAGCAATTAGTAATGCGCTCATAGAGCACAGAGCCGGCCGTATCTCCAGGAATTACACGGAAGGTAAAACTTTCCTGTGCATTGTTCTTTACCACAGGAGCGTAAACAAGTGTAGAAAACGTACTTTGCACAGAGCGGAAATCAGGTTCAAAGTTTCCGTCATGGCAACCCGGAACCGCACATTTGGTAACAAAAACATTGCGATGCAACCCTGCAAGCGAGGCAGGATCGAGCGTATCAGGCCTTGGCTGTGTATTGCCATAATCTACCTTATCATAAGGGTTATCCGGCAACACTTTGTCTTTCTTGCAGGAAACAAACTGCAAGCCGGCAACCAACATGAAAATAAAAATTAAGCGCCTCATATAAATGCTTCAGTTAATGCCCTTCCGGGCAACATGCCTCCCGGTATATCGCCTGCAAAACCTAGAATATGGGCAATAGTGGGCACAATGTCAATACTTTCTCCAACTAACTGACTGATTACCTGATTCTGGCGAACTTTTCCGGGAGGCCCTGCAATAAGACAGAAAATTTCGCGTGAAGTGGCGTCACTTGTATGGTCAAATGCAACCTGTCCGAAAGCATCCGTGAGCGTGTTGCCCTGAAGGTTGCGGCCATGTTCAGGCGCTACAATCAGTATGGTATCATTGGCCATTCCGGGTGTATTCTGAATGGCTTGCCAAAGTTTCGAAACAGCATAATCGGCCTTGCGCAGGTTGTTGCAATACTCCGTAAAGTTTGTGTGACAAATATCAACACCCTGCATGTTCACCACAAGCAATTCAGGTTTATAGGACGCAATGATTTGCTGGGCAAAATACATATTGAAAATATCACCGTTCAAAGCATTGCCTACACCCCAGATATTTCCATACTGCCCGGAAGCAGCGTCAGCCAGTTCTGTCTTGAGAAAATTCTGCAAGGCAGGCCCATCACTGCCCGGATTATACACGCCGGCATTGTCCTCTGTGTAAGACTTTGAGAATGTGGCATTAAAAAAGTTTCGCAGATTGTTGATGGCATCCTTGTCGTTTCCGGTAAAATCGAGCGGTTTGGCCAGCGCATTGTAGCCGTTTTGTGATATGATGCTGGAAGGCTGAATATAATTTGCACCATATAAAGCACCGTAACCGGCATAAGAGCTGTAATTCAGCGATGGATAAGGCCCGAGGGTGTTGGAAACCCACCAGGCATTGAGGGCGGTTTGCGAAGGACTGTTGTGTTTGCGGTAATATTCGAAAATAGTTGGGGTTTTGGGCGGCTCCTTGATATTGAGATCATAAAGGGTGTAATTACCGGTAATGGCCGTTGTGTGTCCGTTGAAATGGCCGGTAGGTCCCTGCTTGTATCTGAACTCCCTGAAAAGTGTACCTGATGAGAGCAACGACTGACCAGAAAAAGCAGGCAGCGGATCCATCCCGCCAGCAATTACAGGGTCTACCGAAGGTGCCCCTCCCAGCAAACCCGGCAACAGATTGCCGCGCTCTTTCTTTACTGATTCAATATTCCTGATCCCTCCCGCAAACAAACAAAATACAACATGGTTGGCGAGCCGGTTACCCGAAGCGGCAAACAAACGGCCAGAAGGCAGGATATAGGGGGCCGCAATGGTTGCACCAGCTGCCATCGCGGCCTTCTTGATGAAATTTCGTCTTGGAATGTAGCTGCTCATAAGTCGGGGTCAGTAATAACGGTATTCATCAGAGGTCATCATCGCGTAATAAACCATCACAGGCTCAAGCGCTGTATTTGATGTGATTTTTTGACCGGTTGTCCACAGTTCCAGCTCATTGGGTTCGCGGTTAAACAGCTTCAGATACAAGGCCCTAACAAAAGCAGGTATATCTCCACGCATCTGCTGGTTTGACTCCATCCGCTCCTTCACTTCAGGTGCATTCAGAAGATTTTTTATCAGCATATCTTCCACCAGCCTTTTATCACCAAATGACAAATAAATCAGCGACAGCTGACTGAGCATGGTCTGTGTGATGGTTTTCCCCGTTAAATCAGAATAGGCTATTGAAATGAATTCAACCGTTGATTTGGGGACATTTTTTCCGGTCTGGTCTTTTTTCACCTTCACGGGATCCACCTCATAGATGTAGGCTGTTTCTCTTTTACAGGATACAAAAACCAGCCCGGTTATCATCAGCATATTTATCAGGCGCATCTTCATGGTTTTATACCGGCATACTCATCTGTTTCAAGCAGATCTTGAATTAGCGATTTGTAATCGCCGGACTTTTTAAAACGGTTGGTGAAATACACAAGTTCTTCGGTACCGGGAGTCCTAAGCAGAAAACGGTTAAAAAGTATTTTCACCTGTCCCTCAGCATAATCTGTTGAACCGAAAAGGATATTCATGTAATCATCTTTGGAAGCGCCGACCTGCAAAAGCATTACCCCGCTGAATCCATCTACCATTTTCACGCCTTCCTGCTGCTCGTAAGCGGTTGGGCTTCGCTGAAAAAAATGTTGTATGGATGAGATTACAAAGTTCAGCGACCCCATATTGATCTGATCGTAAAACAGATTATCAATGCAGCGGCGTTGCATTTCCCTGATACCAATGGCGCCGGATTTTAGTTGTGCCGGACAGGCGGTAAGTTTATTGAGGCGGTTCAGTTCAATCAGCAGCCTATCCCGCATGTAGGCATTGGCCGGATTATCAATCAATAGCTGCAACGCTCCGATTGTTTGATTGATCTGCAATGTATCTGTATTGTTGAGTAAATCAGCACGCCACAATTCAAATTCACGATCAAAAAAAGCAGGATCCGCCAATACAGTTTCCACCAGCTGCCGGCGGGATTCCACCTTAAAACCCTGCTGCCCGAGATGCTGAAGAGCGGCTGTACTTTCAGCATTATCCGGCTCCCTGCCCAATACACCAATATAAAGTTTATTGATAAAATTTATCCTCACGCTGGCCGGAAGCGTCTTGTCGGGCGGGGCCGTATTGCCGGATATAATTTCCTGATCTTCTTTCGTGCAGGCAGTCCAACTCAGAAAAAAAAGCAGGATAAAACCCGCTCTAAATGATTCTCTAATCGCAACAACCAGCCTATTCATGGTCAACGCCTTTTCAATTCTGCATATTTGAAGTAAAAGTAAGGAATTGTTTCGATACCTTTCAGGTAATTGAAAACGCCAAAATGTTCATTAGGGGAATGGATATCATCGGTATCAAGCCCGAAGCCCATTAGTACAGTTTTTAAGCCAAGTATGCGCTCAAAGGATGCAACGATGGGGATGCTTCCACCGCCTCGGGCCGGAACTGGTTTCTTGCCAAAAGTGGCTTCCATGGCAAGCGCCGCAGCCTGATACTCAACAGAATCAACAGGGGTTACAGCAGGGCGGCCGCCATGATGGGGCCTTACTTCGACTTTCACGGAAGGTGGTGCAATCTGCTCAAAATGCTGCTTAAATAGGTCTGTAATCTTATCGGGATCCTGATTGGGTACCAAACGCATTGAAATTTTTGCATAAGCCTTTGAAGGCAGTACGGTTTTCGCTCCTTCTCCGGTATATCCGCCCCAAATTCCATTCACATCAAGGGTGGGCCTTACAGAAGTACGCTCAACAGTAGTGTAGCCTGTTTCGCCCTCAACAGCGCCTATTTTCAATTCGCTCATATAAGCCTGTACATCAAACGGAGCGGCAGCTATTAAAGATCTTTCACCTGCACTGAGTTCGATTACATCCTCATAAAATCCGGGAATGGTGATGCGTTTATCTGCATCTTTCAGGGAGGCGATCATTTCACATAAAACATTGACCGGATTGGCCACACCTCCCCCATAAACTCCGGAGTGCAGATCACGGTTCGGTCCGGTAACCTCCACTTCCACATAACTCAACCCTCTTAATCCGGTTGTGATAGAAGGAATATCATTGGCAATCATGGATGTATCTGACACCAGCACGCAATCAGCCCGTAACCGCTCACGGTTATCAGTCAGAAACTTATCTAGGTTTGAAGAACCAACCTCTTCTTCCCCTTCTATCATGAACTTAACATTACAAGGCAGGGAACCTGAAGCCTGCATCAGTTCAAATGCCTTGATGTGCATGAACATCTGGCCTTTGTCGTCACAGGCGCCCCGTGCATAAATTTTCTCATCTTTTATTACCGGTTCAAACGGCGGAGAATTCCACAAATCGAGCGGATCAGGCGGCTGCACGTCATAATGCCCGTAAACAAGCACCGTTGGCAGCGAAGGGTCGGTTATCTTCTCTCCGTAAACAATCGGATAGCCTGCTGTCGGACATACTTCCACATTTTCGGCGCCCGCCTTTCTGAGGCTTTCAGCCACTGCTCCCGCCATTTTCAGCACGTCGTCCTTGTAACGCGGATCAGCACTTACAGAGGGAATCCTCAGCAGGTCAAATAGTTCACTTATAAATCTGTCTTTGTTCTGTTCAACCTGTTCGCGAAAAGTCATCATCATTTAGGTTTTTATTGGATGGTATTGAAAAAAGGATTAAATTTGAAGGAAATGTGGCACATTATTGGTGCTGACAAAAATCTTTTGGTTTACAAAGAACCAAAAAATTTTTTAGAGCGTTATATATTTTCATGATCCGCCCCGCACATAAGTTTTTTTTAAGGCTGCTGGCCGGGTTATTCATTTTTTTATTGCAGCAAAATGCTTATGGGCAGCTAAGTGTAGCCCAGCAGGATGCTCAATCGCTGGTGCAAAATGTACTGATTGGCTCAGGTGTTACCGTAAATAATATTTCGTTTTCAGGCAGATCAGTGATGCTCGGTCGGTTTAATGGCAGCAATTCAAATATTGGTCTGCAGAGCGGCATTATTTTGAGCACGGGTAGAATATTCGATGCAATAGGGCCTAATAATTCGGCTTCTATCGGCGAAGACCTTAGCGTAGGAGGCTATACACTTCTTCAGAATCTGCTTGGCCCCGATGCCAAAACACAGGATGCCGCGATCTTGAGTTTTAATTTCATTTGCGAAGGTGATAAGGTGCAGTTTAAATATGTTTTTGCCTCGGAAGAATACCCTGAATATGTAGGTTCTGAATACAATGACGTTTTCGGTTTTTTTATTCAGGGGCCAGGGATCAGCGGAACTCAGAACATTGCTCGTATTCCTGGAACAAGCAACGTTCCGGTAGCCATTAACAATGTTAATCAGGGAAGTTTCCCAGCCTATTTTGTAAACAATGGAAACGGTATCACCGGGGGGGGCGCAACCGTGCAGTTCGATGGATTTACAAGGGTTTTTACCGCTGAGGCCTCTGTAAAACCCTGCGAACAATATACCATTATCATGGCCATAGCCGATGTGAGCGATGGTTTGTACGATTCCGGGGTTTTTCTTGAAGCACAGAGTTTTACCAGTCCGGAAGTAAATATCAGACAGCAGATCAGTTACATTGGCAGTAATCAGTTGCTGTATGAAGACTGCGGAATCAACAGAATAATTCTCACCAGAACCGGGGAAACAAACGAGCCCTTTACCATTTTTCTTGAAAACGAAGGATCTGCCACTTATGGCGACGATTATACAGCATTTCCAAGGTCGGTAACATTTGCTCCCGGACAGGATTCTGTCTCATTCGACATCAAAGCGTTTTCTGACAGCCAAAACGAATCCGGCGG
>JBIICM010000229.1:0-3108 GCA_044238875.1 Flavobacteriales bacterium
CGCGCACTGGTTTCTTCATTGAAAGATATTTCGCTGCAAATCATACAGCAATCTCCCAACATTCCTTCAGAAGCGGCCTTTGCCATCAAAAATATTGAAAGCCCTTCATTCCTGGTAAATTTTATCTCCTCCAATATGAATTCTGAGGTAGGAGAAAAGCAGCAACTGCTTGAGATCGCTGATCTTAAATTGCGTGCCGAGCAGGTCCTTAAATTTCTTACGCGCGAACTTCAGATGCTTGAACTGAAAAATCAGATTCAGAGCAAGGTTAAAATTGACATTGATCAGCAACAGAGAGAATATTTTCTGCATCAGCAGCTCAAAACAATTCAGGAAGAATTGGGTGGCAATTCATTGGCCGAAGAGATTGAAGAACTGCGCAAGCTGGCTGAAACCAAAAAATGGGCTGAACATGTAAAAAAACATTTCAGCAAGGAACTCGACAAACTTCAGCGGATCAACCCGAACGCAGCTGAATATTCTGTACAGCGTAATTACCTGGATATACTCCTTGAATTGCCATGGAATGAATACACCGTTGACCATATTGACCTGAAAAAAGCTGAGAAGATCCTGAACGATGATCATTATGGCCTTGAAAAGGTGAAAGAGCGGATACTTGAATTTCTGGCCGTTCTAAAGCTGAAGGGCGATATGCGATCACCCATCCTTTGCTTTTACGGCCCGCCGGGAGTAGGTAAAACTTCACTGGGTAAATCAATTGCAAAGGCCATCGGCAGAGAATACATACGCATGTCGCTGGGGGGCCTGCGCGATGAGGCTGAAATAAGGGGGCATCGCAAAACTTACATTGGCGCCATGCCCGGCCGCATCATGCAAAATCTCCGGAAAGTAAAATCAGCCAATCCGGTTTTTGTGCTTGATGAAATTGACAAGGTTGGTACGGATTTCCGCGGAGATCCCTCTTCAGCTTTATTAGAGGTGCTTGATCCCGAACAGAACAGCACATTTTACGATAACTACATAGAACAGGATTTTGACCTGAGCCGTGCTATGTTCATCGCTACAGCCAATGATCTTAACACAATTCAGCCTGCGCTGCTCGACCGGATGGAACTGATTGAAGTGACCGGTTATACAAGGGAAGAAAAAGTTGAAATTGCCAAACGACATCTGATTCCCAAGCAGATTGCCGAACATGGCCTGAAGAAAAATCAGGTAAACTTTTCAAAAAAAGGAATTGAGGCGATCATCGAAGATTATACCCGTGAATCAGGTGTGCGCTCTCTTGAAAAGCGCATTGCCAAAGTAATCAGGTCAATTGCCAAATCAATTGCTCTGGAGGAAAATACCAGCCCTAAGATTGATGAGATCAGGGTGCGCGAAATACTGGGTGCAGCCCGCTACCATCGTGAGAAATATGAAAGTAATGAGAACGCCGGGGTCGTAACCGGACTTGCCTGGACCCAAACAGGTGGTGAAATTCTCTTTATTGAAACACTTATCAGTAAAGGAAGCGGAAGACTCTCACTTACAGGTAACCTTGGTGAAGTGATGAAGGAGTCGGCCATGATTGCCCTTGAGTTTCTGAAATCGCATGCCGAGCGGCTGTTGGGCATCAATTCAGAGGTGTTCAGCCACTACAATGTGCACGTACACGTTCCGGAGGGCGCTACACCTAAAGACGGGCCCTCAGCAGGTATCGCCATGCTTACAGCACTGGCATCACTTTTTACCCAGCGTAAAGTAAAAAGTAAGCTGGCCATGACAGGCGAAATCACGCTCCGCGGGGTTGTTTTACCTGTTGGTGGTATCAAGGAAAAAATACTGGCTGCACGACGGGCGGATATTCGCGAAATTATTCTTTCAATAGAGAACCAAAAAGATGTTGACGAGATCAATCAGGATTTTCTGAAAGGGCTTACTTTTCATTATGTTTCTACCATGCAGGAAGTGCTGCGATTGGCGTTAACCAACGAAGAGGTAAACAACCCGGTCAGCATTACAGTTCCGCCAAAAGATAAAAAAACCTCCGAGAAATCAGCCATCGCAGCGAACTGAATCACCTTAAGACCTCCTGAATTTGATTGGGAGTCACTGTAAATTAAATCATTTCAATTTGCAAGGTGATTCTTTATATATTTGCCTGACTGCTTGTTAGGCATGCGTAAACCAATTATCCTGATATTGCTGCTCGTTGTTTTCGGCGGTCAGCTCAATGCCCAGCGAAGGAAAAGCCGCTTTCTGGATCGTTGCGAATCCATCTATGGCCTTGGTGTAACCAACTTTCTGGGTGAATTGGGTGGTGCAGACCAGTTTGGTACCAATGGGCTGAAAGATCTCGAAATTATCCTCACCCGACCGGCAGTTCATTTGGGTTTCCGTTACAGAAAAAGTCCCGTAATATCCTATAAGTTCAACCTCACCTACGGCCTTGTCTCCGGAAGAGATTCGCTTACTCGGGAAACTTTCAGAAATAACAGAAATTTAAGTTTCAGATCGCCTGTTATTGAGTCTTCATTGCAGTTTGAAATTTCTATTCTTCAGGTGAAATCAACACGAAGCCGCTATAAACTGCAGGGTGTTCGCGGTAAAAGCGGGATTGATATTAATGTATACATGTTTGCCGGTGTAGGAGGTTTTTACTTCAATCCCAAGGCTTATTACGGTGGGCGCTGGTGGGCTTTGCAGCCATTCGGTACAGAAGGTCAGGGCATCGCTGCTTCAAGAAAAAAATACAGCCGGGTGCAGGCTTGTTTCCCCATCGGTTTTGGATTCAGGATTCCGTTGCGAGATAAAAACTGGACCATGGGTTTTGAATATGGCATGCGGATCACCACTACTGATTATATGGATGATGTAAGTACCACCTATTTTTCACCAACGCTCATTCAGAATAAATACGGTCAGGTGGCCGCCAAGCTTTCAAATCGTGGTCTTGAGCCCTCAGAGGTTCCAGGCTCTGCAGTTACCGGCCAGCAAAGGGGAGATCCCACCGACCGTGATGCCTATATGTTTGGAATCATAACCCTAACATACAGATTAAAGTCAGGTCGTTCTGTACTGCCAAAATTCCGTTAATCATTTTGCGTTATACCCTTCAGGTAAACAACATGCGCAACCTGATTCTCACCTTACTGATTACAA
>JBIICM010000230.1:0-3090 GCA_044238875.1 Flavobacteriales bacterium
GCTTTGGAAGCCTCCACAAGGGCAAAGCCAACTTCTATCGCCTATCTTGGAAACATAGTTGATCTTTGGGAAAAACTCGCTGAAACAGGAATCGTCCCTGATTTGGGTTCTGACCAAACCTCACTTCATAATCCCTTTGCGGGCGGTTATTTCCCAGTCGGATATTCTTTTGACGAATCGCTGGTGATGATGCACAGGGAACCGGAAAGGTTCAGGCAGCTTGTCAAAGAGAGTCTTCAAAGACAGGTGAATGCGCTAAACAAACTAACCGGAAGAGGGATGTATTTTTTTGATTATGGAAATGCCTTTCTGCTTGAGGCTTATAGAGCGGGCGCAGAAATAGGTCAACCAGGAGAATTCAGATATCCGTCGTATATCCAGGATATCATGGGACCCTTGTATTTTGATTATGGCTTCGGGCCATTCAGGTGGATTTGTTGTTCAGGCAACCCTGAAGACCTTGCTATTACCGACAATATTGCAGCTAATGAGCTTGAGCAACTCTACGCTGCCGCTCCCGATGAAATAAAGTCACAGCTGAAAGATAACTTTCACTGGATCAGGAATGCGGCAGCTAACAACCTTGTGGTCGGTTCGCAGGCCCGCATCCTTTATGCCGACAGCAGGGCTCGTATCTGTATCGCTGAAGCATTTAACAAGGCCATTGCGACAGGTCTGCTGAAAGGCCCGGTAGTTCTTGGCCGCGATCACCATGACGTTTCAGGAACGGATGCCCCATGGCGCGAAACATCAAATATTTATGATGGTTCAAACCTTACCGCCGATATGGCTGTGCAAAACTTTGCCGGTGATGCCTTTCGCGGTGCCACATGGGTCTCGCTCCACAATGGCGGCGGAACCGGATGGGGCGAAGCCATCAACGGCGGATTTGGCCTGTTGCTGGATGGCTCGGAAAAAAGCGCCCGTCAACTGAAACAAATGCTTTTCTGGGATGTAAACAACGGAATTGCCAGAAGGGCCTGGGCCAGAAATCCCTCCGCACTCAAAGCCGCCGGGCGAGCGATGAAGGATGAACCGGCGCTTCAGATTAGTATGCCATCGCTGGTAGATAACCGACTGATTAACGGACTCATATACTGAGTCAACCTTATGCCTGCTGAATTGTTATGGATGCTTGAGATATGATGGAAATTTTAAATAATACTGTTAAAAACCTTGCGCTGCTTAGCGTTGCCGATAAAGTGGATGCCGGTGAGCGGATAGATGCCCGGGATGCGCTGTTGCTCTACGAGCAGGCTGACCTTGGTTTTGTGGGCTTGCTGGCCAATACAATACGCGAACGTCTGCATGGAAAACTCACCTATTTTAACCGCAATTTCCATATTGAACCCACCAATATCTGTGTGTTTGACTGTAAGTTCTGCTCCTATTCCCGACTGTTGAAACACCGTCAGGAAGGCTGGGAACTGAGTGAATCTGAAATTCTTGAAAAGGTACGCTCCTACGAAGGAATACCTGTTACTGAAGTACATATTGTTGGTGGGGTGCACCCAAAAATGGGGCTGCACTATTTTGCCGGACTCATAAAAAAGATCAAAGAAATCAGACCTGAGATACATGTAAAGGCATTTACCGCGGTTGAATTGGATTATATGTGCAGAAAAGCCAAAGTAAGCTATGAAGAAGGGCTTAGTCTGCTTAAGGCACATGGACAAGACTCTCTTCCGGGCGGAGGCGCGGAGATTTTTGATGAGGAATTGCGCAGCCAGATCGCCGGAGATAAATGCACCGCAAAAGAATGGCTCGAAATTCATGAAACCGCCCATCGGCTTGGTATGCCCTCGAACGCAACCATGCTTTACGGCCATATTGAGAATTACCAGCATCGCATCGATCACATGGAACGATTGCGCAAACTGCAGGATAAAACCGGAGGCTTTAATACATTCATTCCGCTCAAATTCCGCAACAAAGACAATCAGATGTCGCACGTTGCTGAAGTATCAGTAATCGAAGACCTAAAGAACTACGCTGTTTCGCGCATTTTCATGGATAACTTTGCGCACCTGAAAGCCTACTGGCCTATGATCGGACGGAGTACTGCGCAACTCTCCCTTTCATTTGGCGTGGATGATATTGATGGAACCATTGACGATTCAACAAAGATTTATTCGATGGCCGGATCAGAGGAACAGAACCCCTCACTCACTACCACTGAATTGGTTGAACTAATCAAACAGGCCGGAAAAATACCGGTTGAAAGAGATACCCTGTACAATGTAATCAAAACCTATGGCTCCGGTGAACCCGGAAATTTCATAGACGCTGCCATGCGCAACTGATCAGCTGGTAACAATATACTACGCGTTTTGAATACCATGAGCCCGCTGGTTCTATGGGATCGTGGAACATATCGTCCCGATAACTAGCGGTTCCCTGCCTGCCTTGAATGCAGTCAGGGAACCGATGACCTCTCCCCATAAAATAAAAAATCCCGATAGGCCTCGGTATTGTGGAGCATATCGGAGTCGAACCGATGACCTCTTGCATGCCATGCAAGCGCTCTAGCCAGCTGAGCTAATGCCCCTTTGTGCTGCAAATGTATGAAAAATCAAAACAACGGGGAATTACCTGACGATTTAAAATTTTCCGGATGGCATAGCGTTTGTCTGCCAGTGATACTTTAAAACTTCATATGAAAATTCTATCTGCAGGGCTATTATCAATGTTGCCTTTATTCATTGCGGCGCAAGCTCCCAAACTGAATCCTTATCCGGCATTTAAACGGGGAGAACAACTCTCCTATCGTGTTCACTATGGCGTGATTGATGCCGGAGAAGTTATTATTGAAGTAACAACCGAAAATAAAAATTTTGCGACCGGCCCAACTTATCACCTGGTTGGCCAAGGCCGTTCAACGGGTTCATTCGATTGGTTTTACAAAGTACGCGACAGGTATGATTCCTATGTGGATGAAAATACCCTGACACCTCATTTTTTCATGCGAAGGGTGAACGAAGACGGGTATATTATCAATCAGGATTATCTGTTTCAACAGGAACAAAAATTGGTCACTGTTAAACGCGATGGCAGCGATAAGCCAAGAAATACCGCAAGCAAACAGTTTGA
>JBIICM010000231.1:0-3072 GCA_044238875.1 Flavobacteriales bacterium
ATGCCTTTTACCAACAGTTCAACACCAACAATTACCGCTGGGGGCTGGAATTTGCCATGCCGCTGTTTCTCAGAAGAGAACGCGCACGACATCAACTGAGCCGGATACAACTCAGAGAATCAGAACTGTTCAGACAGCAGCGAACGCTTGATGTGCGTAACAACATTCGCCTATACACCGGATGGATCAGTAACCTGAACCGGCAGATCAGACTGGCCTTGGATGTTGTACAGGGAAGTCAGCAATTGCTGAATGCCGAGGTGGCAGCTTTTGATGCCGGTGAAAGTTCTATCTTCCTGATCAATACCCGTGAAAGTATGCTGGCTGCCAACAAGATCAAGCTACTCGAACTGCAGGCTAAACAGCAGGAAACAAAAGCAGCCTCTCATTGGGCTGCAGGAGTATTGTTTCAGTTTAAATAAAGGGTATCTGAACCGATTTAGATCTCTATTTGATACCTAATTTCTCAGCAAAGGGTTTTCTCTTATTCTCTCTTGGGCTCAAATACCGTTATACTAAGGTTGTCAATATCAATTAACATTTTAGAGCGTTTCCAGAAATAACATTTAAATTCATCAGCAGTACTGCGAATCTCAGGGCTTAAATAGTCAACTGAAAAATGTTTCCATGCTGATTCGGTGCTGTCTTTGCCAATAGTGAGCGTTTTATATCCATAAACCCCTTCACGGCGTTCCATTGTCGTAACAAGGCAAGGCTCCGGTGCAGCGGTTGAATCAGGAAACCTCGCGTCAAATTCAATGCGGAACCATACATGGTCTTTTTGGCTGATCTCAGCGTAGGTGCTCGCCTTTAATAATGCGAATTCTTCATCCTCCCTGATTCTGTAAAATTTTCGACCGTCAGCGTCACGCACGATATTGCTTTCAGTTTCATTGTCAAAGTCTCTTTTGAACCATGATAAACCATTATAATCTTCAGGATTACTGAAATAATCCTTACCACCGAAACCTCGGTTGACCAATAAAAGTTTTTCGGCTCCGGGAGGAACACTCCCTTTAAGAAAAACAGCTTTAAAGTAGGCCGGTGTTGTTCGGTAGGGATCAAGAATACTTTTCCTGAACTGTACGTAATAGATAATATTGAGCGTCACTGCCAGGCCAATAAATACTGATACAATGGCCCTCCATATGAACCGCTTCTCCAGAAATTCTCTGATTAGATAGCCAAGGCTTAAACCGAGAAAAGGATAGGTAACGATCAGCGGCCTGGTTGAGAAGCTTGCCCCGTACCACCATTCTGACCAGCTTGAAATGATGTAAAATGAAACCAGGAAATAGGTGAACGAGGGGATAAACAGGGCGCGGTTACGCTTCCACAGAAAATACCATCCCGCCAGACCTGCGATCATTACCGGTGTATACAATAGCCAGCCCTTTCTGAAGCTGAATAATACCTCGGAGATATGCGGACGCATCAGGTCAAGCCCAATACCGGCATTTTTATAACTGTCATAAATAAAATGCCCAGTACGGAAGTACCAGTAAGAAATCTGCGGGAGCACCATGATCAGGCCGGCCATACCAGCCACAAGTAAATGCAGACGATATTGCCCGAATAGTTTGTAGCGGTTTTTCCAGCCATTGAAATTCCAGAGCAGCGGTATCAGAAGTATAAAAACCTCACTCGGTTTTACGAGCACCATTAGGGCAGCGCAGATAGCAATACCAGCCATGTACCTTATCCTTGGGTTTTCATACCAGCGGATGGTGAGCCAGGTAAGGAGGCAGGCCAGGCTGAAAAGCATGTTCACCGTTTCAAGATTTTTCTGATTAAAATGATGAATGGCATTGGTGCCGAGGTAAATGATTAAAAGGATTACACCTGTAATTGGGTCTGATAGATACCTAAGCATGATTTTCCTGAAGAAAATCATGCCGGCAAGTGTATAAATTAAACCACCAATCACCAGCAGAAGCTGATAGGGAGCACTGAAACCGTCGGCAGGAAAACCAAAAACCGGAGCCAGGTAATGAGCAATCAGGAAGAATGGCAGGTAGAGCCACGACATTCCCATTAGAAAAAAGTAAATCGGTTTGCCCTGGTCATTTGATGAAACCTGATATAACGTACCGCTTAGTTCTTTTTCACGGTTGATTTTTTCAAGCCAGGAGGGATCCTCCAAAGCAGGGTCGTTGTAAATAAAGCCTGCGGGCAAATACAGGTAATACCCCAATACATCCCATGCTATTTCCCGCTCCTCAATTTTTCCAAGCCTTTGAAAGGCAAGGCTTACAAAAACTAATAACAGACAAAGAGCAGAAAAACGCCTGAAAGGCTTCAATAGTTTTGATAAAAGAGCCATAGGTCAAAAAGTCAGTTCTTTACACGGATCCCAGAAAAGGCGGCCGAAATTTACAATCCTGTCGGAACTTACCGCTATTCCCTCCGACTCAAGTGCCTCCCTCATGACATCAGGGCCCGGAAAATGGTGTTTCCCGGTTAACATGCCGCTTCGGTTTACAACCCTGTGCGCCGGAACTGGATTTTTTGCGCCGTGTGAACCATTCATCGCCCAGCCGACCGTGCGGGCCGCGCCACCAGCTCCGAGGAAGGCAGCAATGGCTCCATAGGTCGTGACACGTCCCCGTGGAATCAGTCTGACCACCTGATAAACCTGCTCAAAAAAATCTGCCTTTTCTCTCTGATCTTTCATGCATCAGGGCATAAAACTAACAAAACGGATTGGCAGCCCCTTTTCCCTGAATTTCATTTCATAATAGGTGCGGATCAGCAATAATTCATCGCCGGGGAAGTCCCTGTCAATATCATCGCTCGATCTTAAAAGTCTATAGCCATTTGCTCGGATGGTCTCCAGGGTGAAATCGTAGGTGAAGGCGCTGTCTGTTTTCAGCTGGATAGTTCCTTCCGGTTTAAGTACCAGGCGGTACCTGTTTACTATTTCAGCAGCGGTGAGTCGTTTTCTGGCATTGCCTTTTTTGGGCTTGGGATCGGGAAAGGTTACCCAGATAGCGGCAATCTCACCGGGTGTAAAAAAGTTGGTGATGCGGTCAACCTGACTGCGGATAAAGCCCACATTAACCATGTTTTCCT
>JBIICM010000232.1:0-3053 GCA_044238875.1 Flavobacteriales bacterium
TCCGGCTTAAAATATTCGGCAATACCGGATACAACCGTACGGATATCCAGGCCTGTATCAATTTGAAGCTTCAATAGTTTGTCGGCATCTTTTACTTTTTCAGCGGCAAGGATGGTTCCGGTGCGGATATCCATAGCGCTGAACGCATCATAGGTCACTGCTGGTTTGGCAGGGGCAGGGCCGGCCGTTTCAGGTTGTGCCGCACTTTTTTTGCTGGCTTCCAGTTTCACAAGCTGTTTTTCAACCTGGGCATCCTCCACCTTTTTGAAGAGGATTTCGGGCAAACCCAGCGGTTGATCGGCAGCAATATGGGCCGTGAGAAGATCCTCCCATGAGAATGTTTCGCGCAGGTTCAGCATTTTTCTGATCCGTTTTGAGGTATCCGGCAGAAAGGGTGCAAGGCAAACTGATAATTTGGCGGTGATATCAATACTGTAGGAGATAATTGACGCCACCTCATCCTTTTGGAGCTCCAGATTGAGTTTCCATGGTTGCCGATCAGCAAGGTATTTGTTACCGGCCCGGGCCAGGTTCATTACCTCAGCGAGTGCCTGCCTGAATTCATACCGTTGAAGCATTTGGGGCACCGCTTCAAATATCCGAACGGCTACATCTTCAACTTCGGCTGCCGGCTCAAAAGAGGAGGCCGGATTTTTTCCGCCGAAATATTTATGGGTCAATACCATTACCCTGTTAACGAAGTTACCGAGGATATCAGCCAATTCATTGTTTACCCTTGCCTGGTAATCTTTCCAGGAAAAATCGCTGTCTTTGGTTTCAGGGGCAATGGAGGTTAACACATAGCGCAGTTCATCGCGCCGGTCAGGGAAATCATCAAGGTATTCATGCAGCCATACCGCCCAGTTGCGGGAAGTCGATATTTTCTCTCCTTCAAGGTTGAGAAACTCATTGGCAGGCACCTGATCCGGTAAAATATAATCACCGTGGGCTTTAAGTATCGCCGGAAAAATAATGCAATGAAAAACGATGTTATCTTTTCCGATGAAATGTACCAGCTGTGTATGAACATCCTGCCAGTAGGGTTTCCAGTCTTTACCGGTGGAGGCTGCCCATTCTCTGCTTGCTGAGATGTACCCGATGGGCGCATCAAACCAAACATATAACACTTTGCCCTCCGCATCCTCCAGCGGAACCTTTACACCCCATTCGAGATCACGGGTAATGGCGCGCGGCTGCAAACCCTGATCAAGCCATGACTTGCACTGCCCGTAAACATTTGGTTTCCAGTCGTGGCGGTGTGCCTCGATCCAGTCACTGATCCAGCTTTCCTGATAACGGTCAAGCGGGAGAAACCAGTGGCGTGTCTGCTTTTTAACGGGAGGGTTTCCTGAAAGCTTTGAGCGCGGATTGATCAGGTCGGAAGGGCTGAGTGATTTGCCACACTTTTCACACTGATCGCCGTAGGCGTTTTCATTGTTGCAGTTCGGACAAGTGCCGATGATGTATCTGTCGGCAAGAAATGTTTTTTCCTGCTCATCATAATACTGTTCGGTAACCTGCTCGGTAAATTCACCCTTTGCATACAGTGTGGCAAAGAATTCCTGCGCAGTTTCGTGATGTATTGCTGCTGAAGTTCTTGAATACACATCGAAACTGATTCCAAAGCCTTTGAAGGCATCGCCCATCAGTTTGTGGTATTTGTCAACTACCTGTTGCGGACTAATGCCTTCATCGCGCGCTTTGAGTGTAATGGGCACGCCATGTTCATCAGATCCGCAAACAAAAAGAACATCCTTGCCGATGAGCCTTAAAAAGCGCACATAGGTATCTGCGGGAAGGTAGCAGCCGGCCAGATGCCCGATGTGAACAGGGCCATTGGCGTAGGGCAGCGCGGCGGTAACAGTATATCGTTGGGGGGCTTTCAAGGCCAGATAATTTTTGTTGCAAAGTAAATAAAAGGTTCAGCTATTCGAATGAGTTTCATTTGACATTAAATGATTTCAGCGCTGCGTTATGAAATATCTATGGCCAACATTAGTATTTTCGCAGGCAGGTTCTCAACCTTTCACCGGTTCGTCGGGTTAACAGATTCAGTATTTTATGAAAAAAGCCGTTCTACTTTTACAATTAGGCACACCTGACAGTCCGGCAACCGGAGATGTTCGGAAATACCTGCGGCAGTTTCTGACCGACAGGCGGGTTATTGACATACCATGGTTGCCCAGACAACTGCTGGTGAATGGGGTGATTGCTCCGTTAAGGGCGCCAAAATCAGCCAAACTTTACCGGCAAATCTGGACAACAGCGGGATCTCCGTTATTGACATACGGGCTCACTGTGCAGAACAAGCTTCAGGCCGCACTGGGAGCTGAATATGAAGTAATACTGGGGATGCGCTATCAACATCCGTCAATAAAAAGTGCGCTTGAAAAGCTTGAAAAGCTACAACCGTCAAGTATGGTGATTTTACCGCTTTTTCCTCAATACGCCTCATCGAGTACGGGCTCAGCGGTTCAGGAGGCGCTTGAACATGTGTCGAAATGGGAGGTAATTCCGCACATGCATGTAATTACCAATTATTTTGACAATCCCGATTACATTAAGCTTTGGATTGAAAAGGGGCGGGCGTTTGAACCTGAAAAATACGACCGTGTAATGTTTACGTTTCATGGAGTACCCTGGCGACATATCCGCAAATCGGGCTGCGGTTATACCTGCCAGCGTGGCCCTGCTGCCTGTCCGCCGATTGATGCACGCAATCATACCTGTTACAGGGCGCAATGTTTTACCAATGCGCGCAAGGTGATCGAGGGGCTGCAAATTCCTGAAAATAAAACGGTCATCACCTTTCAGTCAAGGCTCGGTAAAGACCCCTGGCTAACCCCTTACACAGACCACACCCTGGAGAAACTTGCTGCTGAAGGTGTAAAGCGGATGCTTGTTTTCTCCATGTCGTTCACCGCCGATTGCCTTGAGACCATACATGAAATGAGTGTAGAGAACCAGCATCTTTTTGAGCAGGCCGGAGGAGAAAAGGTGCAGCTTGTTCCCAGCCTGAATGATGATGATCAATGGATTGCGTTTTTGAAGAA
>JBIICM010000080.1:0-10786 GCA_044238875.1 Flavobacteriales bacterium
TAACCGGGTTGGGATCTTCAAAAGCTGCAAGCAGCAGCCCTTTTGCGTCATAAGGAAAAGCGGGATAAACCACCTTCAATCCCGGGGTGTGCGTAAACCAGGCTTCATTGCTCTGGCTGTGAAAGGGTCCTGCAGCCACACCTGCACCGGTTGGCATCCTTACCACCACATCTGCATTTTGCCCCCAGCGATAATGGCTTTTCGCCAGATTGTTCACAATCTGGGTCATTCCCTCGCTGACAAAATCTGCAAACTGCATTTCAACCATGGCCTTCCTGCCGGCGATTGACAAGCCCAGCCCGGCACCCAAAATGGCCGATTCGCAGAGGGGAGTGTTTCTAACGCGGTGTTTACCATATTTTTCACAAAGGCCTTCAGTTACTTTAAATACTCCGCCGTATTCGGCGATGTCCTGCCCCATTAAAACCAGTTCGGGATGCTTGTCCATGGCAAGATCCAGCGCTTCGGCGATGCCATCAACAAAGCGCAGTACCCTTTCCGGCTCTTCAATAGCAGGGGTTGAGGCGAATTGAAATGGCAAATAAACATCGGCGTATTCTTTTTCTGCGTCAACCTCTGGAGCAGGTTCGTTCAGCACATTTGCCACCGATGTTTCAATCAGCGCTTTAAATTCGCTACGTATAGCCTGCTCTGATGCTTCGGTGAGTAAACCCTGCCTGATCAGAAACTCCCTGTAATTTGTGATGGGATCTTTCTTTGCCCATGCTTCCAGCAATTCATCCGGTACATATTTTGTTCCCGAAGCTTCTTCATGTCCGCGCATTCTGAAGGTATTGCACTCGAGCAGCCATGGGCCGGGCTTCCTGATAATTTCTTCCCTTATCTCAGTAACCGCATCGTACACTTCCAGGATATTGTTACCATCAACATTGCGTGCGCTGATACCATATCCGATTGCTTTATCAGTAAATGACCTGAATCTGAACTGCTCACTTGATGGGGTAGATAGGCCGTAACCATTGTTTTCAATAATAAAGATTACCGGCAAATCCCATACGGCGGCTACATTCACTGATTCATGAAAATCGCCCTCGCTGCTCCCTCCATCACCTGTAAATACGGCGGTTATCTGCTTCTCATTGTTTAGTTTATGCGCCAGGGCAATGCCATCAGCTACTCCCATCTGCGGACCCAGATGAGAGATCATGCCTATAATTTTGAATTCCTGGGTACCGAAGTGAAATGAGCGTTCCCTGCCTTTTGTAAATCCGCTGGCCTTGCCCTGCCATTGTGCAAACAGCCGTTCAAATGGGATGTCTCTTCCGGTAAACACCCCAAGATTGCGGTGCATCGGAAGTAGGTAATCATTTTTGTCGAGGGCAAGCACTGTACCGACAGAAATTGCTTCCTGACCGATTCCTGAAAACCATTTGGAGATCCTGCCCTGACGCAGCAGATTAAGCATTTTCTCTTCAATCATCCGCGGAAAAAGTAGCTCCCGGTAGAGCCTGATCAGCAATTCGGGGGGATGGTTTTTGGGATCAAAGTGCATCACAATATATGGGGCGGGTCAAAAATAACGTAAAACGTTAACTTTGCATTGTATGCAGGAGATATTGACCGGACTTGCTTTTTTTTTGGCGCTTTTTGTGATTTTTCGAAAGTTGAAGCCCAGCCCGCGCAGCGGTAAAAATTGTGATGGTTGCCCATAGGGCAAAAAAAAATCCCGCACAAGGCGGGACTTTCGCATTGGTGCAAAAAGACCAATTACTTCTTCTTACCACCTTTAGCGGCAGCAGCAGCAATAGAGTCAGCAGTTGCTTTTGCAGCAGCTGAATCAGCAGCAGCCTGAGCAGCCTGAGCAGCAGCAGCAGAATCAGCAGCAGCAGCAGCAGCAATTGAATCAGCTTTAGCAGCAGCAGCAATTGAATCAGCTTTAGCTTTTTCGGCATCAGCGTTACCGCCACCACAAGAAGCCAGCAGCGCGATGCTTACTGACAGAATTGCGAAAGATACTTTTTTCATTTTTTTTTGGTTTGTTATTGTTTGAACGGTGCAAATGTAAAAAAAAGAAAATAGGAAGACAAAAAAATGTTAAAATTTGTTAACAAAAAAGGCTTCCGTAAATGGAAGCCTTTGAAAATACTCGGGAATACTGTTAATTAATTGCCGCCTTTCTTTTTTGACAGATCAATTTGGCCACCACCTGACTTACCATTTGAAGATTTGCCCTTTGAAAGATCAATCGTTTGTTCTTTTTTACCTTTGGTAAGATCAATATTGCCAGTGTTCTCGTCTTTTTTTGGTTCCTCTTTTTTCGCTTTTGGTACTGATTTAGCGCCTGATTTACCTGCGGGTGGCAATACTACAGCGTCAATAATATGAATTACACCATTTGAGCAGGCAATATCAGCCTGACTTACAGTGGCTTTATCATACTTAACTGTGCCATTTGAGGCAGTAATTTTTGCTGCTGAACCCTGGACGGTTGTCAGTTCGCTTTGGGAACTTATATCAGCGGCTTTCAGTGAACCACTTACCACATGGAATGATAAGACATCTGCTAATTTAGAGGCGTTTTCCGGCTTTAAAAGATTATCAAGCGTGCCTTTTGGAAGGGCGCTGAACGCTGCATCTGTTGGTGCGAATACCGTAAACGGCCCCTCACCTGCAAGGGTGGTGTTCAGACCTGCGGCCTCAATTGCTTTTAATAACGTAGAGAAATTTCCTGCATTACCGGCCGTTGTTAATATGTCTTTAGGAGCATTGGCTGCTGCAATTGAATCCTGAATTGCTTGTTCACGGGCAGCTTTTGCAAGTGAATCCTGATTGTTTTTTTCTTTATCGCCGTCGGAACCTCCGCAGGATGTTAACACAGTTAAACCTGCTGCAAGGGCAATTAAAAAGGTTTTTTTCATGATTTAGTTTGGTTTTAGTTTCGTTGCAAATTTAATAAGGATCGTGCTTCTAAAAATAATATTATTTTTGCCTCCGAATTTTAAAACTTCTAAACATGATCAAGCCAATTTTTTCAATTTTTAAAGCAGGTCTGCTTGCCGCTTTTTTCATTGTCGGAACTTCTGCAATGACTTCTTGTTCAAAAAAGGGTTGTACGGATCCTACATCAGACAATTACGATGCTGAAGCCGAAGAAGATGATGACAGCTGCGAGGATCCACGTCCGAAATTTGTCGGGTCGTATAATGTTTCTGAGCCAGACGACGTTACATATCAGCTCACAATCAGCAATTCTTCTTCAGATGATAGAACAATTATCCTGAGTTCAAACTGGGGTTTCCCAGACGTTGATCCGTTCAACCTTTCTGCGACCGTTTCACAATCCGATCTGACCATTGCTGCACAAACTGCCGCTGGTGCTACCATCAGCGGTAATGGCGCCATAAGTGGTAAAGTACTTACTATTACCTACTCCGTTACTGCAAATGGTTCAACAGAAACCTTTACAGCAACAGCAACCAAGCTTTAATCCTAAATGCTATTGATAAAAGCCGCCTCCGGGCGGCTTTTTTTATACACCACAATAAAGGATTGTTAATTTCGTAATTGTAAAAACAATTTCTCCGGATGCTGAAAAAGCTGATCATAGTTCCTATCCTGCTTTTGATGATTCAATCATGCCGTCAGCGCAATGGTTGTACCGATCCTGCGGCCAATAATTTTGTGGAGGAAGCAGAGAACGATGACGGATCCTGCCGCTACGATAATCAATTGTTCAACGGGCGCTGGAGGGTAAGGGATACCATTATAAAAGATGATGCCTTAAAAGCTGAGGATGAAAAAATCCTTACGATCATTTCTGATGAAGCTGATCAGTCTGAGATCAAGTTAATATGGAAATTTTCATCAGGGCAAACGGCCGATACACTGCAAGGAAAAATGGTGCCACTCGCGATATCAATACCTCAGCAAAAATTCGGCACCCGACTTTTCAGGGGTAACATCATATATATGTTTTATGACAAAGATCCGGTGAAAAAAATCAGACTGTCGTACATCCTATCTGATCAGCTGGGCAATGAGATTGAGCTGAGGGGGACCGGAGAAAAACTACCTTAGCGGTTCTCCACCATTCTCTTCAACAGATGCAAGGCCGATAATGAAGCCATGGTAATGTTACGGCTGCGGTCCTGCCCCAACCTTAGTAACTGGGTTTCTGTAAACTGATGCCCTGCCACAGCCAACCATACTGTTCCAACCGGCTTTTCGGCTGAACCTCCGTCAGGACCTGCAATACCGGTTACGGCGAGGGCAAAGTCGGTTCTGAATTTTTTCAGTGCCCCCTGAGCCATTTCAATGGCTGTTTCGGAGCTCACCGCACCATAAGTGCTGATGGTTTTTTCTGAAACATCCAGCACCGAAACTTTTAATTCATTGCTGTAGGCCACAATGCCTCCCTTGAAATAGGTTGAACTTCCCGGAATTAGGGTCAGTGCGTGTGCGATCATGCCTCCGGTGCAGCTTTCTGCCAGTGATAGACTTTTTTGCTTCTCAAGCATCAGATGATGGATCACTTCCGGGAGTGTAGTTTCACCCTCACCAAAGATATGTCGGCCAATCAGCGCATAAAGCCGCTCCGCCAATTCCTGCATTTCAGCTTTTGCTCTTCCTGGTTCCACACTGCGGGAGCTGAGCCGCAGCCGCACCTGACCCGGACTGGGCAAATAAGCGAGCTTCATGTAGTCAGGCAATGAATTCTCCCATTCTTCAATCCATCCGGCAAGCATACTTTCGCCAACGCCCTGGGTGAGAAACGTACGGTGTACCAGCGGCGGGAATTTAAATCGCTCCTGCAGCATCGGTAAGATGCTTTTCTCCATCATGGCCTTCATTTCGTAAGGCACACCCGGCATGGAAACAAAAATATGGTTGCCTTTTTCAAACCACATACCGGGTGCTGTTCCTCGTGTATTAACAATACAGGTGCAGGTATCAGGCACGTCGGCCTGCCTGCGGTTTACCTCGGTTACCGGTCTGCCGAATGAAGCAAATATTTTTTCTATCTGCTCAAGCTGTCCCTGATGGGTCACAAGCCTGCCATTGAAAAAATTGCAAAGCGTATTTTTTGTGATATCGTCTTTGGTAGGCCCTAATCCGCCGGTGATTAAAATTATACTGGCCCGCTGCTCTGCCTCCAGCAAAGCTTTCACTATGGCGACGGCATCATCGGGCACCGAACTGATCTGCCTGACATTGATGCCCCGCAGGTTAAGTTCCTGAGCCATCCAGGCTGAATTAGTATCAACAACCTGACCTATCAGTATCTCATCACCAATGGTGATAATTTCAGCATCATCTTCCCTGTACATGTAATAATTTTAATTGTTGAACCTGATTAACGCAGAAATGTTCTGCGCTTCAGAATTTGAGTTGATGCACATTGTCAAGTAATTCATTGCATTCGGCAATTATTTCACCTACAATCTGCCCTGCCGGCTTTATTTCTTTGAGCATACAACTTACCTGCCCTATTTCAAGTTCGCCTTCTTCCATATTGCCCTCGAACATACCCAGTTTTGCCCGGCCTCTGCCGAGCAATTCAGCCAGTTCACCTTTATCCGCGCCGCGCTCTTCTGCCGCCTGAACCCTTGTGGAAAAAGCATTCTGTAACAATCGCACCGGTGTGAGTTGTTTGAGTGATAACCTTGTGTCGCCCTCGGCTGATTTGATCAGGCGCTCTTTAAATGCCTGATGGGCTGACGATTCGGGTGTTGCCACAAAACGACTACCGATCTGCACCCCATCTGCACCAAGCATCAGACAGGCGGCCATCTGACGGCCCGTTCCAATGCCTCCGGCTGCAATAAGCGGAATGCTTACAGTGTTTCTAATAAGGGGGGTTAATACCATTGTAGTTGTTTCCTCCCTGCCATTGTGCCCGCCGGCTTCGAAACCTTCGGCTACAATTGCATCAACTCCTGCAGCCTGCGCTTTCAAAGCAAACTTTGTGTTAGCAATTACATGAACAACGATAATACCCCTCTCTTTCAGCCAGGTGGTCCATGTTGCGGGATTACCGGCTGATGTAAAAACAATTTTCACCCCTTCTTCAACAATGATCTGCATGTGCTTTTCAATGTCGGGGTACAAAAGCGGAACATTCACACCAAATGGTTTGTCAGTGGCAACCCTGCACTTCCTGATTTGCTCACGGAGAATTTCGGGATACATAGAACCGGCACCGATGAGTCCGAGTGCACCGGCATTACTAACGGCAGATGCCAGCTCCCATCCGCTGCACCAGATCATACCTGCCTGAATGAGCGGATACCTAATACCAAACAGATTGCAAATACTGTTCATATTTACAGTTGAGAATAATATTCGTCAGACATTGAACCTGAAATGCATGATATCGCCATCCTGAACAATATATTCTTTGCCTTCTACCGATAGTTTTCCGTTTTCCTTGCAGGCTGCTTCGGTTCCGTATTTCAAAAATTCATCATACTTAATTACCTCCGCCCTGATAAAACCTTTCTCAAAATCAGTGTGTATAACGCCTGCGGCCTGCGGCGCTTTCATTCCCATGGTTATGGTCCAGGCGCGCACTTCTTTCTCTCCGGCGGTAAAATATGTTTGCAGGTTGAGTAATTTATAGGCAGCCTTGATCAGTTTGTTTACGCCCGGTTCTTCAAGCCCGATTTCTGCCAGAAATGAAACTTTATCATCATACGATTCAAGCTGGGCAATCTCGGCTTCCATGGCAGCAGTAATAATCAGTATGCCGGCCTGCTCTTCTTTAACGGCCGCCTTTACTGCCTCGGTATGGGCATTTCCACTTTTTGCGGATGCTTCATCCACATTGCAGATATACATCACCGGCTTATTGGTGAGCAGATACAAATCCTTTGCAAAATCAATATCCTCAGGTTTTTCAAGCATAATGGTACGTGCCGACTTACCTTGCTCAAGTGCCTGCTTGTAACGTATCAGTAAATCGTAGGCCCGTTTGGCATCTTTGTCGCCGGTTCTTGCCTGCTTTTCAACTTTCTGAATGCGTTTATCAACTGTTTCAAGATCTTTAAGCTGCAATTCAAGGTCAATCACCTCCTTGTCGCGCACCGGATTCACCTGACCGTCAACATGAACCACATTGGGGTCGTCAAAACATCGCAGCACGTGTAAAATTGCATCACACTCGCGTATATTGCCCAGAAACTGATTGCCCAAACCTTCACCCTTACTGGCGCCTTTCACCAGACCGGCTATATCAACAATCTCAACGGTGGTTGGTATAATTTGCTTAGGATTGATCAGCTTTGCCAGCCCGGTAAGGCGTTCGTCAGGCACTGTAATTATACCCACGTTGGGTTCGATGGTGCAAAACGGAAAATTAGCTGCCTGAGCTTTAGCGTTGCTCAGACAATTGAAAAGGGTTGACTTGCCCACATTAGGGAGCCCCACGATACCGCATTTTAATGCCATATTTTTATGAAAATGGCTTCAAAGATAGGGGTAATGGTGAATTATCACCCTCTTTGCAGCTGTTAAGGTTTTTCAACATTTTGCACAGAGGTGTCAGGCCTGTTTGGTGACCAAAATATATCAAAACAGTTCAAAACTACCGAAAATTCAGAACCAATCGGGAAGCAGGGCATACGCTTGCGCGCAGTTAGCAATAGTTGTTATTTTATTTTTAAGTCGTCAGGATTTTGACTACAGTTCCAAAGAGTATGGACAATAATTCTTTCGTCATCAAATTCATAGAATAGAATGTAATCTGCAACAATTAGACCTCTAACAGATTCGATCTCTGTTTTTATTTCAATTTCAGGCTGTTAGACAAGTGTAAGTAATTCTTTCCTGAATGTATTGTATAATTTAATTGAATATGTTTTGTTCCTATTCCTATGGGCATAATATTCAAGAATTTCAAGGAGTTTTCTATTTGCTTTGCTGGTCCAAATTATCTTACGTTTGCCCATCTCGAAATCTTTTTATCAAGATTTTTCTGCTCAATATAAAGTCCTTTCTCAATTTCTTTTTTGGATTCCATAATTTCATTCCTTTGATCAGGCGAAAGTAGAAGCACTTCCGTATCTGTCTTAGACTCGAGTATGGTCTTGACAGCTTTGAGAAATGAAATGTCGTTTATTTCGGTTATCCTGTGAATCAGTAGTTTCTTTAGTTCAAGAATTGTCATCAGTTTCTCGTGGATTTCTTCAAAGATACAAATTTGCACTTGAATGTTAATCTGACCTAAATGCCATGCAATGATTGCTAACTCAGCGAGTGGTGTGGCTAACGATGAATTTTGCGTGGTAAACTTGTTCGTCAGAAAATCTTAGGCTGAGCAGGTATATACCGGCATTAAGGTTCAGATTACCGATATTAATGGGGGTTTCTTCTCTTCCCTGAATGAAGGTTTCTTTCAGAAGTGTGCCGGATAAAGAGAAAATCTGCAGTTGACCGGGCAGGTTTGAAGGCAGGGTAAAAGAGATCGCATCAACAGCAGGCTGGGGCCAAATATGAAGTCTGCCCATGCTTAACAGGTCTGATACAGCAGCAGGTTGCCGGTGAATTACTCCCACTGCATCCAGATCGAAACCACCCGACGCGAAAGGGGTTGGCCAGGGATCCCTTATCATCCGGCCCGCAGCATCACGGCTGCAATAAGCAGGATTTGACGTCCCAACTACATCCACTATGCGTATATGGGTGATGTTGTTTACATCCAGTCCGGCTGAATCTTTCAGCTCATCAAGATCGAAGGGGGTACCGTACATGGCCGGATATTTACCTGCCAGGTTATTGATCTGCTCCGGATAAAGGGTGTCGAATCCGGTAAAGATCTTTGCCGTATCCGTCAGTGAGGCAGCCGGGAAACGCACGAAACGATTTCCGTCAGAACTCACGTCAACAAAGGCGAGCTCCAGAAAATGCCCGTCAAAACTGTTTTCAAAGACGGCAAAATCCCAGCCGGGTTCGTTGACCACCGGGGCCTGGAACTGAACGGTAGCTCTGCCTCCGTCGCCCAGGCTGACCACTCCGTTGTAGCCTGCCTTTCCGATGGCCATCGGCGCTTCACCGGCAGTAACCAAACCGAGGCTATCAATGCCTTTTTGTAACCAGCCCCGCTCAATTTCTGCTGAAACGGCCCATGCGACAAAAGCACTGCTGTCCTTATGCATGGCCGTAGTGCCGGGCTTTCCCGGACCGGGAGCATACTGCGCCTGAAGCCCTGAGCAGGCAAAAAGCAGGGGTATGGTAACAGACAGAAACCTCATGGCTTGCTGACGACCACTTTTTGGGATACTGAACCCGTGCGGAGTATATAAATTCCCGCCGGAAGCATTGAAAGGTCAATGCTGTTGTCCATTCCACTGATCGGCTGACGGATCAGCAGCTGGCCGCTTAGATTCAGGATTTCTGCGGTGCCCTTGTATGATGTCCTGAGATAAAGGATTCCTTCGGTTGGATTGGGATAAACTTCAGGCCTGCTTTGATCCATGACCTGCGCGATGCCGGCCGGACTGTCGGCGGTGATCATGTTGTCAATGCAGAAATAGAGGGGCGTATTGATCCCGAATTGCCCCACGTCACTTGATTCGAAATAAAATGCTACACTGTCAACATTGCCGAAGGGCGTAAAATCAACCCAGGTCCATTGCTTTATGATATAATCTTCCTGGTTGAGGGGCGAGCGGAAATCGGCCAGATAGAAGACAACACTGTCGTTTTTTAGGCTCCCGTCAAGATAACCCCTGAAGGTAATTCTGAAAAAGTCTGGCTCATCTCCAGCGGGACCCCCGAATTTCTTTGAGAATGCATCCCCGTTCAGCATGCTTTTGAAGGCATAGGTGTTGTTGTTGAGCCATGCTCCCTGCAATTGTTTTCCTCTGGCGTTTCCTTTCAGCAGGAAATAACCACTGCCATAGTTTACCCCGTAAGCGGGAGATCCTTCCGCTCCGGAGCCGGAAATCACACTGTATGGATTGCTGTAATCACCTGTGATTGTATCGCCCATTGTGCTGACAGCGAAACCTGATGACCAGTATCCGCCAAAGGAAGTATCCCATACGGTGGGGAACCATGCATTGCCGGTATTGATGCCGGAGGCAGATCCGTCAGAACCATTCCAGTAGGCGGACAAGGGTAATGACATTTCTTCAAAACCGGAAGTGGTTTGCGCCTGAATGGCATTGAAACTTAAAAGGCTCAGGCAGAATTGGTAAAGGTGTCTCATCGTGTTGATTTTATTGTTTATGAAAGTTGAATTGAATGCCGGCATGCCATGAACGCAATGGCATAGGTCTCCATGCCACCACCTCGTATGCAGTATTGAAAAGGTTGCGGACGGAGAAAAAAAGATTTGACTGCTGTATCCCCGTTGGAAGGCCGATGCTCACCCCGGCGTCGGCAAGGATGAAGCCGGGGAGGCGATGGCTGTTGTCGCTGCTGAAATATCTGGCGCCGGTGTACGAACCCTGCAGGAAAAAACCGATCAGTTTCCGCTTGAATTCAATCAAACCTGCTCCCAGCCATTGCGGGGTATAAACAAGCTGATTTTCAGGAAATGTAAATACCCCTGCTCCGTCGTTTACAACACCTGTCCTAACCTGCTGGAGGTTGAGCTGCAACCTGAACAGATGCTTGTTTTGGCGGAGATTCATTTCCAGCCTTGACTCCAGGCCCATGCAGTTCACACGGCCTATGTTCGAGGGTGTCCAATAGTATGTTCCTGGTTCCCATAAAATTCGGTCGTCAATCCGGTTGTGGAAGGCACCGGCGCTCCAGCTGAACAGGAATAGGTCCTTGCTGAACGAATATTCAACTGACAGTTCCGTGGCCTGTCCTTTTTCCG
>JBIICM010000081.1:0-10770 GCA_044238875.1 Flavobacteriales bacterium
GAATTACCCTGTGAACCCCAGTCCCGGAAAAGGAAATGAATAAGCCCCTCATTGCGAATGCCATTTTTTTGTTATCGGTTTTTGCAGCCATTGCGCAGCACAAAATAACCCCTTCCGTTAAAATTAAACTGAAGTTAAAAGAACCTTCTGACGTTTGTTTGAGTGCTTCAGGTAAAAGCCTGTTTATGGTGAGCGACAATGGCGAGCTGGCTGAAACAGATTTTAACGGCAATGTTTTGCGGAAGTTAAGGGCAAACCTTGTGGATGCAGAAGGCGTTTGTGCGGTAAATGATAAGATCTACGTTGCCGATGAGTTTACCCGCAGCATACATGTGTTCTCTGTTTCAGACTGGAAATTCATGTATGAGGTTCCGGTTGCGCATACGGGTGCCAGAAACCGGGGTTATGAAGCATTGACCTATAATCCGGTAAAAAAAGAATTTTACCTTTTCACGGAGAGCCGGCCGCTACTTATGTTAACACTCGATGAAGCGCTTCGTGTAAAAAACAGAATCGAATTAAACCTCAAAACCGACATTTCGGCGGCTTGTTTTCATGGTGTAAATTTATGGCTACTCAGTGATGAGGCTGCAATGGTTTACCTTTTCAACCCGGCTCAAAATGAGGCTCAGGCCAGGTTCCGGCTATCAGTGATCAATCCGGAAGGCCTCGCCTGGCTGAATGACGGGAAATTGTTAGTTGTCAGTGACGACCGCCAGCAACTCTATGTTTATCAGGAAACGCTGAAAGAATGAGAACCGAACTTTTATATTTCTTTTTTGCGGGCGTTTTCTTTTCCAACAACCTTGCGGCACAGTTTGTAATCAGCAACGGAAGTCATCTGATGGAGATCGGGGGCTCCGTTTCAACCTATTATAACCTGCGCATTTTAAAGGCCGGAGAAAAAAAGTTTGATAAAAACCGCTTTGGGTTGCGCGATGCTCAATTAAACATTGAAGGGCGCAAAGGGAATGATTGGGAATACAAATTTCAGATAGATTTTGCTGATTTAAGCCAGAACAGTAATGACGCTGAAAACCCGGGTTTGATGGATGCCTGGGTGGCCTACAGGAAAATACCGTGGCTGGAAATTAAGGTGGGCTATGGAAAGATACCCTACTCAAGAAGCTCATTGGTGCCCTTTAGTTATTCGGCCTGGTGGCAACGCGCCGAGATGGCAAGAGGAAATCTTTTCAGCCGGCGCGACGCTGGCATCACTTTTTCACACAGCTCCTTTCAGCGCAGGTTGAACATTTATGCTGGTATATACACAGGGCTGGGCGAGAATACCTTACGGGCAGGTGAAAACGACGACAGCGGTCAGCCCGAATATGCTGCCAGGCTGGAGCTCTGCTGGCCTTCATATTACAGACATCATGACATAGATACACGGCATACGCCTATACCAATGTTTAGTCTGGGGCTCAACGGAAGATACAGTAACAAACGATTACCGGTCGGCTCATTCTTTCCGTCAGGTTCAACCGGAGATTGGGGTGTTAAGGTTGTTGATGGTGAGAAAAGTATATATGGACTGGATGTTTCAGCCCAGTTTATGGGGCTTTCTGCTCAATTTGAGATCCACAAGGCTCAGCTGACACCTGCCGACACAAGCAGCATCCTGCTCAGAAAAATACCACTTTCACTTTCGGGAGGCCATGTATTTGCCGGCGCTTGGTCGGGTCAGCTGGCCTACTTCAGTAAGCGGTTGAAAACCATCTTTTCAGTGCGAATGGAAAACTATAACATCAATGATCTTGAAGCGGGATTTGCCAGCCGGTTCTCAGGCGCCCTCTGCTACCAGATTGACGGCTTTTATTCCATGATTCGTCTGCAATACCTTTACATTGATCAGGAAGACCCGCTTGACCCGCTCGACTGGCAATCGCAGTGGAGACTCGGATGGCAATACCTGTTTTAAATTAAAACCTTACCTTTCACCCTTTAAAATCAACAGATCACTATGAAAATCTTTCGCATTCTTACACTTCTCCTTTTTGCTGCCTTTGGCAGTCTGAAAGCCCAGCAACCGCTTGGCCCAGGCTCCATTGTTTTTCTGGCATTACAAACTGATGCTCCGGATGCATTTGCTTTCGCCGCCCTGCAGGATATTGCGGCTAACGATACCATTTATTTTACTGATAATGGCTGGAGCGGTTCTGCATTTTTCACCAATGAGCAAACCATGCGTTGGTATAGCAGTCAGCCTGTGAGCAAAGGAACAGTTGTTAAAGTGGTTGATCCCAATAATACCAGCCCCAATGCTTTGATCATCGGACCCGGAATGGCCTTGGGAAAACTTAACAATTTATCTACGGCAGGGGAACAGATCGTCGCCTACCGCATCGCAAATGGAGGAGGATACATTCATCTGGCCGGCATCAGCACGCGTAACTGGTTAACAGATTGCAATACCGTTGGAACAGGCAATACCAACGCAACCTGTTTGCCATCTGCCCTTACCAATGGCGTAAATGCATTTGCTTTCTCAACCAATACAACCGATACAGAAAATATCTTCCTGAATATAACAACGGTGAGCGGAACACCTCAATCAATTCTGACCCAAATCAGCGGAAATGCGCTCAACTGGTTCGGGAGTGATGATACCACAACGGGCGGTAAGAGCAACTGGCCCGACTGGCAATTCAATTTCTCAGATCCCAATACTGCGAATTTGCAATTTGTGGGTAATGCTGCAAGAACACTGATCGAAGGAACCGGGCCGCAAACCATTTCAATGAGCCTCTCTAGTCCGCTCGCAGTGGCTACATCAGTTACGTTGGGTATCACACTAAATGGTGGCGCTGCCGAGTCAGATTATACCCTCAATCCGCAGGCAGTTGACCTGAAGTTTCAACTAAGTTTCGCAGTCGGACAAACAAATGCATCATTTACAATAAACCTTGCAGATGATGGTCTTACTGAAACAGGAGAAGGAATGGTTATCGGTGTTGTATCCGCTTCACCGGAACTGATTTACACAAATCCGACGGAGACTCAGATTCAATTTGCTGATTTAAGTATTATTTCTTCAACGATTGATTTTAAACAGGCTGCTGTTGCTGTGACCGAAGGAGGCCAGGTGAAAGTAAGCCTGAAAATTTTACCGGCAGCTGCACAGCCGGGCAATGTTACATTGGGTGTTCAAACCGGCAGCGGCATCGAAGCGGCTGATTTCAGCACCGAGCCGGCAATTGCAGCCGGCCTTTTGAACCTAGGTATCACCCAGGGCGCCGATAGCATCAGCTTTACATTTGATGCCAATGATGATAATTTCTTTGAAACTGACGAATCGATCACCTTCACCATTCAAAATGTTTCTGCAGGTTTCACAAAGGGCTCAACCACACCGTCGGCTGTTGTGAAAATTATTGACAACGATCAGCCGGTTGACTTGCCCATCTTATTTATCAACGAGATTATGTCGTCAAATACCAATACCATTGAAGATCAGCCGGGCGAATTCGACGACTGGTTCGAGATCTATAATCCGGGTGCGCAACCGGTTGATATTGGCGGTTTTTATGTGACGGATGATAAAAACAATCCCACCAAACATCAGTTTTCAACCGGCAATCCGGCGACCATTATTCCTTCGGGAGGCTTCCTCCTGTTATGGGCCGATGAGCAGCCTGCCCAGGGCCCGTTACATGTGAACTTCAAGCTATCCGCCAACGGCGAGTTTCTCGGTTTGTACAGTGAGGTAGCCGGTATTTTAGCCGTTGACTCCATTTCATTTCCAGCCATACAGGCAGATCACTCATTTGGTCGTCAGTCTGACGGAGAATTTCCCTTTGTCACTTTCATACCTGGGGCAACCACGCCGGGGGCATCCAATGAGACCAGCGGAATTAATAATGCTTCAGCCTTACAGGTAAGGGTGTATCCTAATCCTGCTACCGATATTGTAACTGTGCGCAACCTGCTATCTGCAGCCGCTTATCGCCTGTATGACTTAGCGGGCAGAATGGTTCAGCATGGTCAGCTTCAGACCGGCAATTCAACCATTGATCTGGGCTCCTTGCCTGGCGGAAAATACCACCTTTTAATTGATGGCAAAGATGGCTTGCGGAAAATCACAAGCGTTGTAAAGGATTAGTAGGTACGCAAAATTTTGCGTCCTCGCCTGCCCAAAATACGACCAAACGGCAGGCCTGACGCTTGATGCACCCGGGTGGTCATTTCGTTGGCAGATGCAATTATTCAATCACCTTGGGTACCCTGAAATAATCAGAATCATGTTTAGGGGCATTTTGCAGGGCATCATCCTGACTAATGTCAAGCCGTGGTGCATCATCCCTGATCAGGTTCGGTTCATCCACAAGATAAATGAGCGGTTCAACCCCATCAGTATCTACCTCATTGAGTTGCTCAACAAATGCAAGAATTCGGTTGAGATCATCTGTGATTTCCGTTTTGGCTGCCGGCTCAAATTCAAGCCTTGCCAGATGGGCCAGCTGATCAATCAGTGCTTCATTGATAGTCATACCTTTTCTTTCAACGCTGATGCCAGCCAGGGTTCCAGGATGTTATTGAAGGCTTCCGGTCGCTCCATCATGGGGGCGTGACCGCAGTGGTCAATCCAGAAGAGATTTGACTTTGGTAAAAGTTCATGAAATTCTTCAGCCACTTCAGGTGGTGTAATCTGATCATTTTTACCCCAGATAAGACATACCGGCATGTGCAGTAGGTGAAGGTCACTGGCCATATTATGGCGGATGGCCGACTTGGCAAGCGCCAGAATACGGATAAGCTTTTCCTTGTTGTTCACAATTTCAAAAACTTCATCCACCAGCTCTTTGGTGGCGTTCACCGGATCATAAAATGTATAGGCTACCTTGGCTTTGATAAATTCGTAATCCTCGCGGCGGGGAAAAGATCCACCCATTGCGTTTTCATAAAGCCCTGAACTTCCGGTAAGAATCATGGTTTTTACCTTTTCAGGATGTTCCAGCGCAAATACAAGCGCAACATGCCCTCCCAAAGAATTACCCAGAAGGTTAACCGTTTTGAAACCTTTGAATTCAAGAAAGCGATTGATAAAACCGGCCAGACTGCGAACGTGGGTTTCTTCAACCGGAAGCTGATAAACAGGCATCATGGGAATCACCACATGATAATCACTTCTGAAGCGTTCAAGAACGTCCTTGAAATTGCTGAGGGCGCCAAAGAGCCCGTGAAGTATCAGTAAAACAGGTCCTTCACCTTCAGCGATATAAGTAAATTCTCCTTCCTTGATCAATTCCTTTTCCATGCCATGCGGATGCGGTTCGGGCGCTCAAAAATACATTTTTTAACGGATTAGCTTCCGCCAAATCGGTACTTAAAAAGTTTTTCTTCAAAATCGCTGTCTTCCGGTCGCCTTTACTGCCATCCACTTGACTGAATTGACACCTCGGAAGTTGAACGTCTGAGCTTATCTCATGATTCGGTTTGTACTTTAATACCACAATTTACCACTAGTTTAAATATCTGATAAACAATAATATAAATAAATTTAGTTAATAAATATTGTTTAAAGTTATCAACAAGTGGTAAGAAGTGGTAAATTTGGAATGCTTATTCAATACTTTTACCCCACAAATCATTAACGCCACGTGACCAACTACATCGGAGAATACGCCTGCAAGGTTGATTCAAAGGGAAGGGTGATGATGCCGGCAGGTCTGCTAAGGCAGTTCCCGGCTGACCTTCGCGAGAAGTTTGTCGTTAATCGTAGCGTTTTTCAGCGCTGCCTGGTTTTGTATCCCATGGATCTCTGGAACGAGACGTCAAGGGATCTTTCAAAACTCAACAGGTTCAACAGAGAGAATGATGCGTTTATCAGACAGTTTACCAATGGTGCCTTCGGCATTGAGGTTGACGCCACCAACCGTATTCTTCTCCCCAAAAGATTAATGGATTATGCTGCCATTAAATCTGACCTGATCATGGTGGCCAACCTCAATAAAATTGAGATATGGTCTGCTGAAAGTTATGATGCTGTGACCGGTTCTTATGATCCTGACAGTTTTGCGCAGCTTGCCGAGAAAGTAATGGGCAACCTGGGTAACACCGGCTTGAGCTGATGAGCTATCACACCCCCGTTCTTTTACATACCTGTGTAGATGCACTGGTGCTGGAGCCTTCCGGAACTTATGTTGATGCAACTTTCGGCGGCGGCGGACACAGTCGCGAAATTCTGCGCCGGCTCAGCCCCTCCGGTCGCCTTTTTGGCTTTGACCAGGATCCTGATGCTGCTTCAAACGTGCCCGATGACCCCAGATTCACCTTTGTGCCGCAAAATTTCAGGTTTATGAAAAATTACCTGAAGCTTTTCAAAGCCCTTCCCGTTGATGGTATTCTCGCTGACCTCGGTGTTTCAAGTCATCAGTTTGATATGCCCGAACGGGGTTTCTCAACCCGTTTTGATGCGCAACTCGACATGCGGATGAATACGCTTCAGCCGGGTAGTGCGCTTGAACTGATCAATACCTCAGGTGAAGACGAATTGAAAACCATCTTCAAAACCTACGGAGAGCTCAGGGAAGCGGGCCGGCTTGCCAGACTGATCTGTAAAAAGAGGCTTGAAGCCAAAATATGCAGCACCGCTGATCTGCTCAGTATCATCACTCCGCTGGCAAAAAGAGGTCAGGAAATGCAAATGGCAGCGCAGGTCTTTCAGGCCCTCCGTATAGAAGTGAACCGTGAACTTGAAGCCCTGTCCGCACTGCTGCTGCAAAGTGCTGAATTGATTAGGCCCGGCGGCAGACTGGTGATGCTCAGCTATCATTCACTTGAAGACCGTCTGGTTAAAAACTTCATGCGCAACGGCAAATTGGAGGGTGAGGCCGATAAAGATCTATTCGGACATACACAGGTGCCCTTTCAGGTAATCACCCGGAAGCCGATAAGGCCAACGGAAGAAGAAATAAAACAAAATAACCGGGCAAGAAGCGCCATCCTGCGCATTGCCCAAAGAACAGATAAATGAACAGACTCAAAAACAACGAATCAGGCGAACAGCAGCAAAAAACTGCTTCAAGGCCCGGTGTATTGATGCGACTGTTTATCCATATCCTCGATGGTACTTTCTTATCCAAAAGGGTAGGATTCCGTCAGGTTGCCTATGCACTGTTTATGGCGCTGCTTGGAATATTGTATATCGCCAACTCCTATCAGGCCGAAAAAACTATCAGGCGCACCGCCCGTATTGCCGATGAAATTAAAGAGTTCAGAAGCGAACATGTTAGCCTTAAATCTGAGCTGATGTTCAGGTCAAATCAAAGTGAAGTGGCTTTGATTGCCGGTTCACGCATAGGTCTTATCGAATCGAAACAGCCACCGCATAAACTTTTTGTCCCAACCGCTGAAACACCGGAGGAAAACTAATTGGAACAGTCAAAAGACATATTAAAACGCCTTCGGATACTATACCTGGTAACCTGTCTGTTTGCAGTAGCCATTTTGGTGAGGGCTTTTACAATTGGGGTGGTTCAACGTGATCAGTGGATTGCACTAAAGGAGAAAAATACCATCCAAACATTCGCAGTGAAGGCCATCAGAGGAAATGTATATTCATCTGACGGCAGTTTACTGGCGACATCGCTGCCCATTTACACCGTCAGAATGGACCTGAAGGCCGCTTCTGTCAGAAAGCTATTCAATAAAAATGTTGATTCACTGGCTTATTGTCTCTCACTCGTTTTCAAAGAGAAAACTGAACATGAATGGAAAAAAGATCTGAGGGCTGCCTATAACCAGAAAAGCACCTGGTTTTTATTGGGTCAGGATGTAAAATATGAAACCCTTCAGCAGATCAGGAAGTTCCCGATTCTTCGTGAAGGCCGTTATAAGGGCGGAAGAATTGAAGAGTTGAACAGTAAACGGGAAATGCCTTTCCGCTCGCTGGCAGAAAGAACATTAGGTCGTTACGTTGATAAACGAGACTCTATTGGTATCGAGGGGGCATTTAATGATTACCTGAGCGGATCAGACGGGCTACGGGCAATGCGGAAAATTTCAGGTGGAGTTTGGCGTCCGTTGGAGGATGAGGATATGGTGGAAGCCAGAAACGGTGATGATATCATTGCCACCATTGATGTAAGCCTGCAGGATGTGGCAGAGGCTGAACTTAGGCGTCAGCTTGAACTGCACAAGGCAGATTATGGCTGTGTTGTGCTCATGGAGGTTGAAACCGGCTACATCAGAGCTATCGCTAATCTTGGCAAAATTGCCGACACCACCCGTTCAGAAAAAAAATATACAGAAAAATACAACTATGCCCTTGGCACAAGAACCGAACCGGGCTCAACTTTCAAGTTGGCCAGCCTGATGGCTTTGTTCGAAGACGGTCTGGCCGCACCCACAGATATTTGGGATACCCGCGGCGGCACGGTACTGTTTGGAGGTAAAAAAATGGAGGACTCTAAAAAGGGCGGTTACGGAAAAATAAATCTTGTAAAAGCTTTTGAAGAATCATCAAATACAGCCATTTCCCAGGCCGTTAACCGGGCTTATCAGGCTGATCCGGCCAAACTGATCGAAAGGCTCAGGAAATTTCATCTGCACGAAAAGGTTCAGACCGACCTGCCTGGTGAACAAGCGCCCATTTTGCCTGATCCCGAAAAAATGCGGTTGAACCGTACCTCTGTCCCCTGGTTGTCGGTAGGTTATGAAACAATGATCACCCCATTGCAGCTGCTTACCTTTTACAATGCAGTTGCCAATAACGGCAAAATGATGAAACCTCAGTTTGTGCAGGAGATCAAAAGGGGAGGGCAGGTGCTCAAACGTTTTGAACCGGTGGTTATTGATCCGGCTATCTGCTCACCGGCTACCATTCAAAAAGTAAAACCAATGCTCGAGGGGGTTGTTGAACGCGGCACCGCTACGAAATTAAAATCGCCCTTTTACAGTATTGGCGGTAAAACAGGAACAGCTCAGGTGTATGATAGAGAAAAAGGGTACCTGAAAGGGCAAAAATACCAGGCCAGTTTTGCCGGTTATTTCCCGGCTGATCATCCAAAATACAGCTGCATCGTGGTTATTTTCAATCCAACTGCCGGTGATTATTATGCAGCCGCTGTGGCAGCACCCGTTTTTAAAGAGGTTGCCGACAAGGTGTATGCAAAGAGTCTGGAAATGCATGAGAAAATGCCGCCTTCTAATCAGACGCCTGAACCGGAGTATGCAAAGCAAACTGTTATCCGACCTGGTTTTGCCCCGCAACTAAGCATCGCAGCGTCAAGAATGGGCTTAACGCTTCAGGGTGAAAGCACGGCAACTTGGGTAAATCCGCGGCAGGACAATAAAACAGTGAAGATGCAACCGGTAAAAATTCAATACGGACTCATTCCCGACGTTACCGGTATGGGCTTGAAAGACGCCATTTACCTGCTTGAGAACGCCGGTTTGCGGGTAAAGGCCTACGGTCGAGGTGCAGTGAAGAAACAAAGTCTTCCGCCCGGATCCAAGATACATAGAAACGTTCAAATAATTCTGGAACTCACCTGATGGTATGCGCCTGCTGAAAGATCTTTTGTATAAGTCGGGAGCCATTGAACTCATTGGTTCTACCAATCTGGCCATCACAGCGGTCACAGCTGATTCGCGGATGGTGCTCAAAGATGGATTGTTTGTGGCAGTGAAAGGCGCAAGGAGTGACGGTCACCAATTTATTGACATAGCAATTGAAAAAGGCGCCATAGCTATTGTTTGTGAGCAAATGCCCGCCGAAGTTCAGTCACGTATCACCTACGTATGCGTAAAAGATAGTGCCTATGCTTTGGGAATTATTGCTTCAAACTTTTACGACAATCCCTCTACCCAGCTTATCCTGACCGGTGTTACCGGCACAAACGGAAAAACAACCACTGCAACCCTTCTATTTGAGTTATTTACCAAGCTGGGTTTCAAATGCGGGCTGATCTCGACCGTAAAAAATCAGATTGACGGTGAAATAATTCCTTCAACACATACCACACCTGATGCAGTGCAACTGCAGCAATTGCTGCATAATATGGTTAAAGCCGGATGCAGTCATGCATTCATGGAAGTAAGTTCTCATGCCGCTGATCAGCAGCGAATTGCAGGGGCAACTTTCGCCCTCGGAGTATTTACGAACATCACACATGATCACCTTGACTATCATATAACATTTGATAATTACCTGCACGCCAAGCAGAAATTTTTTACTCAGCTTGGTTCCGGAGCAAATGCGCTGGTAAACCTTGATGATCCGAATGCCGATCAGCTCGTTGAAACAACCAGGGCAAAGGTTCATACCTATGGTCTTCGGGCCGGAGCAGATTTTCATGTCAGAATACTTGAAAAACAACTCAACGGCATGATGCTCCGGATAAACGGTCAGGAAGTCTGGTCGCCTATAATCGGTAATTTCAATGCCTACAATCTTGCAGCTGTTTACGGTGCGGCTATCCTGCTTGGTCAGGAAAGTATCCAGGTACTCACCGCAATGAGCAGTTTACGCAGCGTAGAAGGCAGATTTCAGCACCTTCAGTCAGATAATGGCGTAACTGCAATTGTAGATTACGCACATACCCCCGATGCCTTGCGGAATGTACTTTCCACCATCCGCGACATCCGTACCGGCAATGAGCAGGTAATTACCCTGATTGGTTGCGGGGGTGACCGCGATGCTGCGAAAAGACCCGAAATGGCGCGCATTGCAGCTGAGATGAGCGACAGGGTAATCCTGACATCCGATAATCCCCGTTCTGAAGATCCGGATGAAATCATCAGCCAGATGAAAGCCGGAGTGGAGGC
>JBIICM010000233.1:0-3016 GCA_044238875.1 Flavobacteriales bacterium
GACCAGGTATCTGGTTTTATTGAGCAGGGATGAATACCCATCATCGGAAAACACACTTCAGGGTAGCTTTCGGCCAGAGAATGAAGGGCATCGATGCTCGTATCATCAATGTTGGGCAAATACATTTTGCTGATACCTTGCTGTTTGGCACGGTTGATTACTTCACCCAGATCAGCGCTGAAATCAGGAAGGTAAACATGCGTATGCGTATCGGCAAGCATCAGCGATGGCTCCTTAGATTCTTTGAATTGTCAATGCCTTCCTGCAGAAATTTCAGGAATTCATCGCGGCCTGTGTAACCTACCGGAGCATTTAAAACTTTCATGTCGGGCGACAATAAAACATAATATGGCTGGGCATTGGCCTTAAAATTAACCAGCTGAAGATTGCTCCATTTTGCACCGACCGTTTCAACCCGCTTACCCGAATAGCAGGAAACAAACTTTTCAGCCGGAGGCAGCTCTCTTTTCTCATCTACATAGAGCGAAACCAGGATGTAGTCCTGACTCATAATTTTCTTCACTTCCGGATCAATCCATACCCCCTCTTCCATGCGGCGGCAGTTAACACAGGCCCATCCGGTGAAATCAATCAGCAATGGCTTACGTTCCCTTGCAGCCCGTTCGCGGGCTTTTTCAAAATCATTTTCACAGGGTATGCCCTGCGGACAATGCACATCACCGGCATTGCCTGATGCAGCGGCATGGCGCTCACTTTCGTAGCTGTAGAAAAGCGGTGGGGGGAAGCCCGATATCAGTTGAAGATTTGCTCCAAATACACCCGCCGTAAAATAGATGCCGCAGGTTATAAAAAAAGCGCTGAGCGTAATTCTCAACACCCCTCTTTTTTTAACAGGATTATCATGCGGAAAACGGAATACACCCAGTATATATAAGGCGAGGGCAAAGGCAAGCAATGACCATACATACAAAAACGTTTCGCGTTTCAGCAAACCCCATTGTTCAACAAGGTCGGCGTTGGATAAAAACTTTACGGCAAGGGCGAGTTCCAGAAATCCAAGTACCACCTTTACCGAGTTAAGCCATCCGCCGCTTTTGGGCAAGGTATTCAGCCAGGCGGGAAAGGCTGCAAAAAGGGCAAATGGTAATCCCAGCGCCACACCAAAACCAAGCATTACAAAGAGGATGTTATAGGGGTCGGGGTTGGTGGCCAGCGTACCGGCAAGGAAAGTGCCCAGAATCGGTCCGGTGCAGCTGAATGACACAATTGCCAGAACAATGGCCATGAAGAACACACCGATCAATCCGCCGACATTTGATGCTTTGTCGGCCTTATTGGCCAGCGAAGAAGGAAGGCTAATCTCAAAATATCCAAAAAACGAAATGGCAAAAACAACAAAGATTACAAAAAATACAAGGTTCAGTATGGCATTGGTGGCAACTGCATTAAGGGTGTCGGGCGGAATTTTTGCCACAACAAAAGGCACTGCCAGCAGGGTGTAAATTAAGGCAATTGAAAGTCCGTAAAGGCTGGCCATGATTAAGCCGCGCCGCCTGCTTGCGGCGTTTTTTGTGAAAAAGCTCACCGTCAGGGGAATCATCGGAAACACACAGGGCGTAAGCAATGCGAGTAAACCACCGCCAATGCCTAAGAGAAAAATCAGCCAGTATGATTTTTGCTCTTCCTGCTTGCTTTCTGCATGAAGGCCCTCGATCAGGTAATCGCTGCAGGCAGATTTTTTAACTGTTGTTTCCGGCGGAGTTTTATCAGCTGAACCCAGGGTATCACTTATCACCAAAGGCAATGAATCTTTTTCCTGCGCTTCAACCTTTATCTTTCTCCCTTCCACCCTGAATAAAAAGGGCACCTGATCAAAGGGGATGCAACCTTTGTTATTACAGGTCATTCCATCGATTTCCCCCCGTATTTCAAAGGCGGCTACTGAGCGTATTTTCACCTCCTGCCTGAACGTTACAGCCTCTTCCTTAAACATACGCACATCAACCCCGAATAATTCGTCAAAGGAGCTGACCGGCTTGGGTTCTTTTGTTTTACCGATCAGCTTGTAAGATGCCGAAGGATTGAATTTAAAAAGCGTTGGCAGCGGACCTCCGGAGGGTGTAAACTGAGAGTAGAGATGGTAGTCTTTCTCGAGCGTGGCAGTAAAGATTAAAATGGTGGTTGAGTCATTTTTTCGCTCCTGACCAAACGACCATTTAATCGGATTCAATAGCTGTGCGTGGAGGCTAACCGCCGTGATAAACAGACTGAAAACTGCGCTAATAATTTTTCTCATGTTACCTGCCTGGTTGAACAAGTGAAACAAGTTTACCCGAATTGAGCATCTCAATGGCCTTTAAAACCGTTTTGTCGTGACTGTTTAACACTCTGAAATAACCGTTATAGCCATAGAGATTTCGGGCCAGCAGCGCTTTCAGCTGATCAGCAATCAGCTGTCCTGATCTGAGGCGTGAAACGGGGTCTTCCTTAATGCCCCGGGCATTTGCATAATTCATAAAATCACGCACCATGCCGGCCGGATTAAAAGCGGCCGCAAAGGCCTCTGCATTAGCAAATGAAGCAAGCAGCGACTTTCTGTTTTTATCGGCATAACTGAAGGCAAACGAACTGAAATGCCCTCCGGAAACCAGTTCAGCCACAAAATTTGAGAAGCCACTTGTATCGGGCGGAAGCATAATATCAGGCATGATGCCGCCACCTCCGTAAACGATGCGTCCGGCAGGCGTTTTGAATGGAATGCTGTCCTGCGCCGTTGAATCATATTTTGCATGAAGCAAACGTTCGGAGGGTTCATTGTAATAGGCATTTTTTCCTTTCCGGTAAGGTCGCTGAATGCAACGGCCGGTAGGTGTATAATACCGTGCAATGGTCAGTCGCATGGCACTTCCGTCATCGAATTTCACTTCCTCCTGCACAAGGCCTTTTCCGAATGAACGCCTCCCGATGATCCAGCCGCGGTCATTATCCTGCACGGCGCCGGCAACAATTTCGGATGCCGATGCAGAGCCTTCGTCAATCAGAATCGCCAGCTTTC
>JBIICM010000082.1:0-10614 GCA_044238875.1 Flavobacteriales bacterium
CATTTTCTAAGGCTCAATCTGCCTCATTCATACCAGCGCTTGCTTGAATATGACATTACAGATGATTACACAATGGGTTATCCCGATCAGCCTGGTTTCAGGGCAAGTATTTGTACCCCATTTTTCTTCTATGATCTGGATCTTGAGTTTGAAACATCCTTAAAGGTTCACCCTTTTTGCTTGATGGACGGAACGCTGAAAGATTATATGAAACTTGAACCCCATGAAACCTTTGCCCTGATGACTGAACTCGTAAGCGAGGTAAAGGCCGTGCATGGAGAATTTATTGCTATCTGGCACAATGAGTCATTTGCTGAGAATGAACGCTGGAAAGGATGGAGAGCTGTTTTTGAATACCTGCTTAAAGAAGCCGCATAATTTATGGAAGAAGAATTGCCACGTATCAGATACTATCATCACAGGTCAATCGACAAGGTCAGATGGGATCAGTGTATTTCAAGAAGCGCAAATGGGTTGATTTATGCGTTGGGATGGTACCTTGACGCAGTTACAGAAGAAAAATGGGATGCACTCATTTCTGATGATTTTCAATGGGTAATGCCCTTGCCGCTAAAAAAGAAAGCGGGGATGTCCTATCTTCCAACACCGCCATTTGTTCAGCAATTGGGTATATTCGGCCCGGGGCCCTTTACATCTGCAATAACAGATCATTTTTGTAAACATATTGCCGCCAATGTGAAGCTTACCGATTATCATTTAAATTATGCGAATGCACCAGCCGGATTACCCGGTTTTATCAATAAGGAAAGAAACAACCTTATACTTGAATTGCCTGATGACAAAAGCCGGCTGATGGAAATGTTTAATGAAAACACCGTCAGAAATATCCGGAAGGCCGAAAAATCAGCCATTAGTCTCAGTACCGGGTCAATCAGGAGTATGATCAATCTTTTTATGGAAAATAAAGGAGCTGACGTACCTCACTGGAAAATGAATACCTATAATACCCTTGAACGCCTGTACAATATGTGCATGATGCGTAAATCAGGGATTTCGCTGGGTGCTTATAATCCAAGCGGTGAACTGATCGCCGGTGTATTTGTTTTGCAATGGAAGGGCCGGGCTACATTTATTTTTTCAGGAAATTCAGAACAGGGTAAAGAAACAGGTGCCCTTTCAGCCCTTCTCTACAAATATATGATGGAGGCTCCGCCGGAAATTAAAATATTTGATTTTGAAGGTTCTGACAATCCAGGGCTTGCAAGATATTACGGTGGCTTTGGGGCAATTCACGCGAACTATGTACATTTGAAGCTCAACCGCTTGCCGCTTTTCATGAAGTGGCTAAAAAAATAAATTATGACGCATCATATCCTTGGCCATACCAACTCATTGCTCAACGAATTTATCGGTGAACTGCGCAATGTTGAAGTGCACACCGACAGCATGAGGTTTAGAAGAAACCTTGAGCGGCTGGGTGAAATATTTGCCTATGAAATCAGTAAAACCCTTGAATACCAAAACGCTGAAATAACCACCCCGCTGGGCGTGGCCACCATGCCGGTACTGAAACAACAGCCTGTAATGGCAACTATTTTAAGAGCCGGATTGCCCCTGCATCATGGATTGCTTAACTTTTTCGACCGAGCAGAGAACGCTTTTGTTTCAGCCTACCGGAAACATCACAAGGACGGCACTTTCGATATCAAGGTTGAATATCTCAGCTGTCCTGACATCAACAATAAAGTGTTGATCATCAGTGATCCCATGCTGGCAACAGGATCATCAATGCTGCACACCTACAAAGCCCTTTCTGTACGCGGTAAACCCAGTCATATCCACCTAATTGGCCTGATCGCCAGTCATGAAGGGCTGAATCATGTTAAAAAGCATTTTCCGAAAAACACAACCATTTGGCTGGGAGCCGTTGATGATGAACTTACAGCTCAGTCATATATCGTTCCCGGTTTAGGTGATGCCGGAGACCTTGCCTTTGGTACTAAATTATAACTATGGCTGATGCTGATGCCGTTTTTTGGTTGAAATGTCTGGAAGTGGCATTGATAGCAAGCGTGAAGTTTTTACTGGCTCCTTTTGAAGCAGAGCGTCAAGGCTTTGGTATGATGCAGTCGCTGGTAATCACCACTTTGGGCGGATTAACCGGTATTGCAGCTTTTCTCTTTGCAGGAGATGCGTTGTTTGCCGGATGGAGGCATCTGAAAGCCCTGTTTCTGTCTGTATTTTCAAAAAAAACAACAGATCAGATTGAGCGAAAGATGCCAAAAAAAGTGAAGCCGGAGGGGCGCATAATTCAATATGTTCGAACCCGGTTCGGCCTTGCCGGTATTACCTTCGTTACACCCTGTATTATTTCAATACCCATCGGAACATTGATTGCCGCCGGACTTTATCGCAGTAAAATGAAAATTTTCATGTACAGCGGTTTCTGGCTGATATGCTGGTCGCTCTTGTTGAATTATGCTGCACAATATCTTGAACTATCCCGGTTTTTATCTTTTTGAACCCTGCCATGCCTGAAAAAAAAATCAAACATGTTTTCTTTGATCTCGATCGCACCCTTTGGGATTATGAAACAAATTGCAGGGCAGCTCTGAAAGATATTTACACCCTGCAGGTTGAGGGTGTTCTACCCTGTGGATTTGAAAGTTTTTACAATACCTTTCAGCATGAAAATCATAAGCTCTGGGCCATGTTTTCAACAAACAGGGTTACCAAGGAGCAGTTGCGCAGAGACCGGTTCAAACTTACTTTTCTGAAGCTGGGGCTTAACGACGAGGTGCTTCCGGAGCAGGTTGAAGCATCATTTCTGCAGGAAATGCCCGCAAGAAATACCCTGTTTCCGGGTGCTCATGAGGTATTAATGACCCTATCGCAACACTATGAACTGCACATCCTCACCAATGGGTTCGATGAGGTGCAGGAACATAAACTAAGTCGTGCCGGCATCCGAGATTTTTTCAGGCATGTGATTACAAGCGATCTGGCAGGTGCCCGAAAGCCATCGGCTGAAATGTTTGATTTTGCATTACGTCAAACCGGCGCAGGCCGGCACAACAGCCTGATGATTGGTGATGACCCCTTTGTAGATATTGAGGGCGCAAAAAAATCAGGTATAAGAGGTATCCTTTACAACACATCCGGTATTTCGCATTCATTCAACGACCTGCATGAAGTTGGCTCTCTGCATGAAATTCCAGATGCAGTGATGCAGCTCGAACGTGCAGCAAATTAAACCGTGCGTGTAAGTAATTGAAAGAAAAAGTAAACGCCTTTACAAAACTATAAGGTGCTGAAACCGTATGATCAGGCAATAGTCCTGCTCTATGTTTGAAAAACGCAAGGAACTGCTTACCCGCATAGCCTACCTGATTCTTTTTGCATTATTGCCCTACTACCTTTTCTGGCTTTGGGATTGGCCGGGTTTAAACCCTTTGTTTCTTTTTGATCAGCTCAATCTCATACCGCTTGCGGGAATATTTACTTGTCTCCATTTCAGAAAATTTAACTGGGCAGCGTTTCTGATTGTGCTAATACCCCTCATGAATGTTTATGAATTTGCGGAGGGCTTTAGCGGACGCTATGGCTTTTATTTTTTATTCTTTCCGATTCTGATCGCCAATTATATACTTTTCTCCCAAAAAGAAAAGTTTTTTGCTTTTGGCGGAATCTCACTAACAGCCATTGTGCTGATCACCACAAGTGTTGAGGGCTGGTCTCCGAGATTGTATGTCAGGTATCCAACGTATGCGCCGGATGCGGATTATCTGTTAGTGCTGAACTTCATGATTTCATTGGTTACCATTTTGTTTGGGGTTAAGTTTATAGTTCAGGCTTACCAAAAAACACAATGCCGTTTGAAAGAGGCACTTGAAAAAGCGGAGGAAATCGCCGAATTAAAAACCCAGTTCCTCAGTAATATGAGCCACGAAATCAGAACGCCAATGAATGCTGTAATTGGGATGACAAATTTAATGCTGGAAGAGCATCCGCGAAAAGATCAGCTTGAACGTCTGCATGTGCTGAAATTTTCAGCCGATAATTTGCTGCATATTATCAACGATATTCTTGACTATTCAAAGCTTGAGGCCGGAAAGGTAAGTCTAGAAAACAAGCCCTTTCACCTTACAGAAACCATGCAGCATGTTTTTAAGTGTATGGAACCTCAGGCCAAAGAAAAGGGCATAATTTTACAATTGCAATGCGATGAAAACCTGCCGGTGCTTGTGCTTGGAGATATGAACAGGCTGATTCAGGTAATGAATAATCTGGTAAACAACGCCATTAAGTTTACCGAGACAGGAAGTGTAACGATAGCCGTAAAGATGCTGGAAAACAAATCGGTGTTATTCGCTATAGAAGATACCGGAATTGGTATTCCGGAAGAAAAGCTGGATTATATCTTTGAGCGGTTCAGTCAGGTTCATGGAGATTCAAACCGAAAATACGGAGGAACCGGATTGGGCCTTGCTATCTGCAGCAGACTTCTTGCCTTGCAGAATAGCAGGCTTGAGGTGCGAAGTCAATTAGGTGTCGGAACCTGTTTCAGCTTTTCAGTAGCTTTTGCAACTGTAAGTCAAATGAACGGACTCATTGCAGATTCAGATAAAATTCCATATTATCATTCACTGAACTGTAGTATACTTCTTGCAGAAGACAATCTGATTAATCAGCTGGTTGCGAAAAATTTTATTGAGAAATGGGGCGCAAGATTAGATATCGCCTTTAATGGTCTCGAAGCTTTGCGGATGGTGACTGAAAACAATTATGACCTGATACTCATGGATCTGCAAATGCCTGAAATGGATGGGTATGAAGCAACACGAAAAATAAGGCAATTGCCGGGTGATCATTTCTCAAGAATTCCCATCATTGCATTAACTGCCTCATCAATTGTTGAAGTTCAGGATCAGTTTATAAGTGCCGGCATGAACAACTACATGCGTAAACCATTTGTTCCGGAAGCACTTTACCAAATGATAGCGCATTATGTTTGGGAGCCCCGTGTAATAAGCTTGCCGGTGAAACGCGCCTGATTCTTCAGGTAGCCCTGATCAGGAAGTAATTCTTCTTGCCTTTCTGTACCAGAAGATAACGGTGATTCAGCAGATCTTTTTCCTGCACCATGAGTGCCGGGTCTGTTAATTTGTTTTTATTTAGACTGAAAGCACCCTGTTGAATACTTTTACGGGCCTCACCCTTCGAAGGGTAAATGGCCGTTTCTACTGCCAGCAAATCAACCAGATTTATACCGTCGCGCAATTTGTTATGTGCGACCTCAAACACCGGAACACCCTCAAATACCTGAAGAAACATGCGTTCCGGCATCACCGAGAGTTGTGCTGCGCTTCCCTGACCAAAGAGAATTTCAGTCGCTGAAAGGGCTCCGTTGAATTCATCTTCACCATGCACAAGTATTGTGACCTCCCGAGCAAGTTGTTTTTGCAAAACCCTTAGGTGCGGCGCTGAGCGATGTGAGGCAATCGTTGACTCAACCTCAGTTTGTGTCAGAAAGGTAAAAATCTTAATATACCTTTCAGCATCTTCGTCAGAAACATTGAGCCAAAATTGGTAAAACTGATAAGGCGATGTTTTTTCTGCATCCAGCCAAACGTTACCCTGCTCTGTTTTACCGAATTTTGATCCGTCAGATTTAGTAATCAGCGGACAGGTAAGGGCGAAAGCTTCACCGCCCCCGATACGTCTGATCAATTCGGTTCCGGTAACAATATTGCCCCATTGGTCGGTACCGCCCAGTTGCAGCATCACACCCCTATGCTTCCACAGCCAGTAAAAATCGTAGCCCTGAATGAGCTGGTAGGTAAATTCAGTAAACGATATGCCCGTTTCCATGCGTCGTTTAACTGAATCTTTCGCGGCCATGTAGTTAACCGTGAGATGTTTACCTACATCCCTGAGAAAAGTCAGCAGGCTGAAATCTTTAAACCAGTCGTAATTATTTACAAGTTCAGCGCCTGCATCGAAATCAAGAAAATGCCTGAGCTGTTTCTCAATACCCCTGACATTTTGCTGCAAAAGGTCTTCTGAAAGCATTTTCCGCTCTTCATTTTTAAATGAAGGATCGCCAATCATACCGGTGGCCCCGCCAACAAGAGCGATGGGCTTATGACCATGCCTTTGCAAATGCATTAGCAAAATAATCTGAACCAGGCTGCCGATGTGCAGTGAATCTGCGGTTGGGTCAAATCCGATATAGGCACATAATTTCTCTTTGTTCAGCAATTCTTCTGTTCCGGGCATCATGTCATGCAGCATACCCCTCCAGCGCAATTCTTCGATCAGATTCATGTATCAGTTTTTGCAAAAATAATGTTCAAACACGCTTCAGGAAATTTTCAACAGATAAGAAATCCGGTAAAGATCCAACAACAACAAACCCGGCTTTCTGCCCATCAGTCTTTTACTGAGCGGGGCAATAATGCTGCCGGCCAACAATTTCGAAAAAATTTTAAAGGGCCACTTTCTCAGCAAATGGTGCAAGCTAACCAACTTACTTTTTACCGGGAAGCTGATGGCCCGTTCGGCACAAATATTTTCGAGCCTCAACAGGTTATGCAGCGACTCTCTGATCTTTTTAAGAAATTCATCCACCGGTTCAAGCCCGGTATGCTGAACGGGATTGCGGATATGAATGATCTCAATGCCTTTATCTTTCAGTTCACGGGCAAAAAAGGTATCTTCATAACCGTAACCTTTTAGCGCTGTATTGAAACGCACTTTTTGAAAGTCAGCTGAATGGATTACAAAGTTGTTACTCAAAAAATTATTAACAGGATCCTTCATACGCAGCGACGGATCAATCAACTCACGGCGGCTGCCCCATCGCCAGTGCAGCATGAGCGCCTGATCAGCAGGCGCCTCGCGCTGATAGATACGGCCACCGCTCAGCAACACCCCTTTATGCATTTGTTGCAGGAAAACATCAACCAGGTGCGGATTTACCCGTGCATCGGCATCACAATCAAGAAACCATAGAAATTCTCCGCGTGCATCATCTGAAAGCCGGTTTCTGATTGCACTTCTGCCTATGTTTTCAGATAATTCGTAGTAAATGATACCACTATCTCCGTTTTGGGATAGCTGCCTGTTTAAAATCCTGATGGATAAATCAGAAAAGTCGTCAAGACAACGGATCTCAAAGCTGATATTAGATTGCTGGAGCTGGCGCTGTAATTCTTTGACCAATTCGCGCACATCCTGTTGAAAAACCGGTATCAGTACCGACAACTTCATCAGAGCAGGTCGGAGTCAATGATTTTTCCATGATCGCATTTCAGCGTTCTTGAGCGATGCAGTTCAAAAAGCGTGTAGTCATGTGTAGCTACAATCACGGTGCGACCTGCACTGCAAATATCTAGTAACAGCCTTAGTATCTCAGCCGTTGTTTCCGGATCAAGGTTTCCGCTGGGTTCGTCGGCCAGCAATAGATCAGGGTCATTCATCAAAGCCCGGGCTATGCCCAGTCGTTGCTGTTCACCACCTGAAAGCTGGTGAGGCATCTTGTGTTTTTTTGTCTGAAGGCCCACTTTCTGCAACACATCATCAATTCTGGCCTGTATTTGAACCTTATCTGTCCAGCCGGTGGCCCTCAGTACAAAACGCAGGTTTTGTTCAACATCACGGTCGAATAGCAGCTGGAAATCCTGAAAAACAATTCCAATTTTTCTTCTCAGAAAGGGGATGTCTTTTTTCCGGATTTTACGAAGGTCATATCCGGCTACCATCCCTTCACCATCGCGAAGCGGTAGCTCAGCATAAAGGGTTTGAAGCAAACTGCTCTTACCGCTTCCCGTTTTACCAATCAGATAAACGAATTCACCCCTTTCAACCTGCAGGTTGATATCGGAAAGTACAAGGTTTTCTCGTTGAAAAATTTGCGCATTTTTAAGCAGGATTACAGTATCGTTGGCCATCGTGGGCTTATTTTATTTGTACCATTTTTCCAAATGGCAGTTCTGCAAATAGTTTCATCAATTCGTCCTTGCGATCATCCAGACCAAGTTTTTCCAGATTCTTTTCAGGTCTGTCAAGTCTGAAATAGGCTTTCAGGGTAAAGTTATCATCCCTTAGCTGGATATAATCCGGAATTTTGGCTGTTCCCCTGATTTTTAAAATATACATTTTAAGCGAGCTGAGGCTGCGAAGATAAAAGATTCAGGCGGTTCAAACCTAAATGCTGTGTCGTTGGTTTTCGGTATGGGTCAGGTTAAATAAAGTTAATCCGTTCAGTTAACTTTTTCTCCCGAAGTATTTATCTCAATCCATGAACCTTCCAGCCTGATTATCTGAATTGATCTGTTGTCAAATTCATCTGCATTGAGCTGATCGGCCAGCTTAAGGTAAGGTTCACAGGCGGCAGCTCCGCTTGTTTTGCCGATTCTGTTCATACAAAACATGCGGTTATTGGCCTGAGGTAAAAGGTCGCGCACACAGGTGCAATTATTTTTATAGTCACCTTCAGGTACCATGCTGAAAAGCGGAAATGACTCTCTGATGCCCTGCACGGTATCAGCCTGCAATGTTTCACGCATTTTATCAGTCAATGGTTTGCCTGCATAAACAGGGATCACCTCAGTACCGTGCTCATCAATAAAGCCCCATTCTCCATTAAGCTGAACGGCCGCCCTGTTTTCTGAAAAATTACGAACTGCGGTGTAATGTGGTGAACAAACCGGTATGCCCGACGGATCAATAAAACCCCATCCGTTTCTTGTCTTAACAGCTGAATAGCCTTCTGAAGAGCGGATTACTTCGATGTAAAGCCCATCAGCAATCAATTTGCCGGTATTGCTAAAGACAGACCAGATGAAAGTGCTGTCAGCCATGGTTTTTCGACCATAAATCAGTCCGTTTTTATTGAAGATCAATTCATCAAACACCGGCCCCGTACTTTCTTCACCATGTATATTCAGGAATCCCCACAGATCTTTGTATCTGAAAGGTGCCACCTGCCCAAAGTAGGGGAGAACTTCATCATAGGCGGGCAGCTCAAGGGTATCTTTGCCGGTGGCCATCCACCATTTGTCGCCAAGCTTTACGGTTGCTTTACCGCCCGCAAAACCTCCTTTAATTTCAGAAAACTGGCAGGGGATGAATTCCTGGCCTGATGTATCTGCAAACCCCCAGTTACCGGAGCGTTTCACCGGACATAATCCTTCGGAGAAAAATCCGATGGATGAATATTTTGCCGGTAAAATCACCTTTCCATCCAGCCTGATCAGGCCTTGCAGATCATTTAAAGCAAAAATGTAATGACGCTGATCATACCGGTACAATTCATCGTAATAGGGCGGAATAAGGATTTTACCGGTATTGTCAACCATCCCGGCACGCCCTTTTTTAAGGAAAACCGAAGTGCCCTCCAGAAAATTATCAAGGAACTCAAAGGTGGGCGGTATAACTTCTGTGCCACTTTTGTTAATGCAACCAAACAACAACGAGTCATTCACCTGGCGGCTAACAACGGCAAGACCTTCATGCAATTCGCCTATTTCTGAATACTTTCCCGGTATGCTTAAAAATCCGCCTATTTTATCAATAAAATACCATTTCCCGAATTGCATGGTAACGGCATGGCCTTCAGAAAAATTAAAGGCCTTATCATAAACAGGCTGAATGATCCATTTTCCTGATTTATCAATATATCCTTTTTTCAGGGTTCCGGGATGCTCGGCAAAGGCGAGCCCTTCACTGAAAGCTCCGGCATCTGAATATTTGAACTTAATTACCGTATTGCCGCGCTTGTCAATATATCCATATAACATGCTTCGCCGGTTGAGGCAAAGAATAAGATCATCATAAACGCCAACCGGTTCAATCGCGGGTGGAAGCTCATACAGCAAAAATCCATTTCTGGTAATGATCTGGTAGGAGTAGAACATTTCCCGGTTGCCGCTATCCCAGTTCAGTTTACGGGCAAGGGTAAGCGTATCGCTTCTGAAATCCCATATATAGTCAAAAAGAGCCGGTATAATTACGTCTCCGTTTGAATTTCTCATGCCGGAGTAGATGTAATTTTGTCCGTCGGGTGCAGTTTTTTCTCTGGTAAACCTGAACAAATCATTTGCGGGCTGAGCCCATAAATGCCCTGAAAAGATTACTGCCCAAAAGAAAATTAACCTACCTGTCATGCTACAGGCAAAATTAAGCGATAATGATCTGAATTCAGCCCTTCGATGGCCAATAAAATGTTTATTGACCTGCGTTTTTTAATTGCCTTTTTGTTTTCCGGATTTGTGTTCCTCAGCCTTTTCTTTTCTAATCTTTTCCCAGATGCCAAATTTTTCCTCTCCAAGAATATCCTTGAGTTGCTGGTCGGTTTTGCTGCGTAAATCCTTGAGTTCTTTTTTTACAGCCTCACGTGCTTCTTTACTGCCTGTGATCAGGGTCTCTTTCCGATTTTCAAAATCAATAAAAATCTGTTTCACCTTTTCAGCCTGTTGAGGGTCGAGGCTTATTTCCGATCTGAGCAGCCTGTATTTTCTGAGGGCACGCTGATCTGGTGTTGGTTTTTGTTTCTCTGATTGCTGACGTGTTTGTGCAGAATCATTTACCTGGGCATACATGGCTGTGGTAAACAGCAACAGCATTGCGCTTCCGATTATTTTTTTCATG
>JBIICM010000234.1:0-2982 GCA_044238875.1 Flavobacteriales bacterium
CTGTTGCATGAAATACACCAAAATGGAAACACCATTATTATCGTTACCCACGAAGAAGATATCGCCATGCATGCCCATCGTATTATCAGATTGCGCGACGGAATAATTGAAAAGGATTACCAGAATGCAAATATGCGTGTTTACACCTCAACCGAAAAACCATGAAAATTTATACCAAAACAGGCGATAAGGGCATGACTTCCCTTTTGGGAGGAACCCGCGTACCCAAACACCATATCCGGATTGAATCGTATGGAACAGTTGACGAGTTAAACTCCTTTATTGGTCAGTTAAGAGATTTTACGCTTGATGGTGAATTCGACAAAATGCTCCTGATGATACAGCGACAACTCTTTACTATTGGATCAAGGCTGGCAGCTGATCCTACTAAAGCTAACATCAAAATACCGGAGATCAGCCAGGAAAACATTTCCTTACTTGAAACTGAGATTGACCGTATGAACGAGCACCTGCCCGAAATGAGGTATTTCATTTTGCCGGGCGGTCATCCCGCTGTTTCGGCCTGCCATATCGCCCGCTGCGTTTGCCGCCGTGCCGAACGCAATATTGTCCACCTTTCTGAGTTAGAAATGGTTGACCCCCTTATTTTAGAATATATGAACAGGCTCTCTGATTATCTCTTTGTTTTAGCAAGAATGATAGGGCATTCAAAAGGATCTGTTGAAACACCCTGGAAATCAGGAGATTAAAAATTATACTAACGTCCCGTTCATTGAACCTAATTTCTATTTTTGCGGGAAATTGCAGGTTAACATTTATGCCTCATTTTCGTAACTTTACAAAAACTTAAAGCCTAACAGTCATGTACTGGACATTGGAACTTGCCTCTTATCTCGAAGATGCTCCCTGGCCCGCGACCAAGGACGAACTGATTGACTTTGCCATTCGTTCGGGCGCTCCGCTGGAAGTTATTGAGAACCTTCAGGAGATTGAGGATGAGGGTGAAGCATATGAAAGTATTGATGAAATCTGGCCGGATTATCCTACCAAAGAAGATTTCTTCTTCAACGAAGACGAGTATTAAGCCGTTTTTTCTTCCGTTAAACAAGCCGGAATAAGCTGGCGATTAAATCATGTTCAGCACCGGACAGCTCTCAAACATTTCGAATACGTTAAGTCAGTCTGACTTAATTGTTATTACAACCCACCGGAATCCCGATGCCGATGCGATGGGCTCTTCCCTCGGGCTCAAACACCTGCTCTCAAAAAAAATCAGCGCTGAAATAGTTGTGCTGGTGCCTGACAGATTTCCGGCTTTTCTCAACTGGATGCCCGATGCAGGGCAGACCAAAGTTTTTGATCAGGACCGTGAAAATGCCAAAGCTTTGCTTTCCCGCGCGAACGTCATATTCTGCCTTGATTACAACCACCCTTCCCGCACAAGCTCAATGGAGGAGGAGCTCAGAAAAGCTTCAGGCCTTAAAATCATGATTGACCATCACCAGGAGCCTGATGATTTTGCTGCTTACCGCTGGTCTGACACCAAAGCCTCTTCAACCTGCGAACTTATTGTTTCATTTATGGATGCGCTGGGCTGGCAAGCCTCACTCGATAAGGATATTGCAACCTGCCTGTACACCGGAATCATGACCGATACCGGATCCTTCCGCTTCTCAGCTACCTCACCGCTTACCCACCGAACGATTGCCAGACTGATGGAAACCGGCATTCAACAATGGAAAATACATGAGGCCATCTTTAATCAGAATACTTATCAGAAATTGAAATTGTGGGGCTATGCTTTTCTTCATAAACTAGAAGTGCTGCCGGAGTATAATACAGCATTCATAGCACTTAATGCCGAAGAACTAAGTCATTACCAGCATGAAGAGGGTGATCTTGAAGGTTTGGTTAATTATGCCCTGAGCATCAAGGGTATGACCATGGGTGCGCTCTTTAGCGAAAGAGATGATAAGATCAGGATTTCCTTCCGCTCCGTTGGCAAATTTTCCGTTAACAGCTTTGCCCGTAAGCACTTTAACGGAGGCGGTCATGAGAACGCAGCCGGAGGTACTTCAACGATTTCACTTGAAGAAACCATCCAGAAGTTTAGAAACAGTTTAGTCGAATACAGGGAGGCGCTCAATGCAAATGACTGAATTCAGGCCGGTTCTTTTGTTGCTTTTGGGATTGCTGCTGATAGCCTGCAGAGGTGGTAATAAGGAATCATCTGAAATTAGCACTGTAAATCAGGCTGTTCGGGAATCACTTATTGAAGCAAATAAGCAGCTGAATCTCGGCGAATCAGAAGAAATAGATTTGTATTTGCTGCAGAAGGGCCTGAAGATGAAACAAACCGGTACCGGACTTCGCTACCTTATTCAAAGCCAGGGAACAGGTAAACAGGCTTCAGCAGGGATGCGCGCAAGCGTGAGGTTTACACTGAGTTTGCTGAATGGCAAAACCTGTTATTCTTCAGATTCAACGGGCATTGAAGAATTTTTGATTGATCAGGATGAGGTTGAAAGTGGTTTGCACGAAGGCATCAAACTACTGCGCGAAGGCGACAGAGCCAAATTTATCTTACCTTCGCACCTTGCTCACGGACTGATGGGGGATAACGACTGTATCCCGGCCAGAAGCCCTGTTGTTTATGACATTGAACTTCTTAAACTAAAATAACCCACTGCATGCACAAAATCATCCTGCTGTTTTTATCAGTAATTTCTCTCACGCTTTTCGGAGCCTGCCGTCAATCAAAACATAAGGGTTTTGAGAAAACGGATGACGGACTTCACTATCAATTTATTAAAAAGTCAGGTTCAGGAAAAAAGCCCAAAGCCAAAGACATTCTCTACGCACATATGTCACTTTCATTGCTCCGGCCTGAAGGCGATTCCATCATTTTCGATTCAAAAAGATACCCCGACTTTCCGGGTGACATCAAGTTCATACAACTGGATACCAATGCCTTTAAGGGGGATATCATGGAAGGACTTGCCATGATGGAAATTGGTGACA
>JBIICM010000083.1:0-10599 GCA_044238875.1 Flavobacteriales bacterium
AGAAAGAAATTTGGGAAAAGATCAGAAAGTAGTCCTCATCCACCGCAATGCCGTAGCGCCGAATAGCCTTCGGCGACGGTAAACACCAACGCAACGCCGCACAGAACAAAGCCTCATCCAACGGCAAATGGTTAGGGCGATTTGAAAAGCGTTATAGATACTGCCTTTGATGAAGGAAAGATCGAGGGAAAGATCGAAGGCAAACTTGAGGGTAAACTTGAAATGGCGAGGTTTATGAAAGCGGCGGGAGAACCGATTGAAAAAATTATCAGGTATACAGGTTTAACGAGAGAAGAAATCGAGAGAATTTAGAAAGTTGACTTTTAACCCCGAAAGCCATTCAGCCAATGAACCTGTAGGGCAGTTGAGCGTCTTCTCCCGCAAAAGCAACGCCGATGCGGGGTGTTGTCAAAATTTGATGTTCGGGAATCTGTAAACCCCGGTCTTCAATCCATATTTTATCGCCACTCAGCGGAATGCCGTTCATACTGGTTTGAATACCCAAGGCGGCAGAAGCTGTTCCGGGTCCGCCCGTAAACCTGCTGCCTGATTTTTGAAGGCCTCTCCGCTGAAGCATTACAGACTCACCTTCGAGTGGCTTTATGGCACGCAACAAAACGGCATGCGGAACGCTTTCTGCATTGGTAACCACATTGAACAAATGATGAATGCCGTAGCAGAGATAAACATACGCAACCCCGGGCCCTCCATACATCACTTCGTTGCGTTTTGTTCGCCTCCCGCCGAAGGCATGCGAAGCACGGTCGGTTATGCCTGCATAAGCCTCTGTTTCAGTAATGATTCCGCTGGTTAATACGCCATCAATTTGCGTACATATAACCATACCGATAAGCTGTTTAGCTACAGCGGTCACATCATCCTGCCGATAAAATTCAGTGCTTAATTTCATTGTTTCAGTATCAGTTTTCCGTCGGGTGTATCCTCTAGTATCTCCTCATCAATCATTAACCTGATGGCGGCTACTGTAAGGTCAGGGTCATCAGGCATAGTTTCGATGATCTTTTCTACCTGGGTCATTCCGGTTTCCATAAGCCGGAGTATCTCCCTGCACCGCTTGTCGGTGGAATTATCGCGCAGCCCTGAATTTTTCTTCTCCTGACAAACATCGCAATAACCACAAGGCAGGGATTTCGTCTCTCCGAAATATGAAACAAGCTGATCACTCCTGCATGTTGAGTTGTTTTGTATATATAACAACATTGAGTTCAGCCGCTTGAGTGCAGCCTGTTTCCGGTCTTCATAGTTTTTTTTCGACAAAGGCAGTCGGTCAGGGTGTTGCCTTGGTACCATAAAATAAATGTTCGGTAGTCCGGTGGCTGGTATATAGCTCAGTACGCCACACTGATCAAGGTATGCCAGTAACTCTTTTGCTTTCTGTTGACTGACACCGAGCCGCTGGCCCAGCTCATTTTCATTCACAGCGACAAATTCAGAAAACACCCCGGCGTATGACCGTAGTATTGTTTTAATCACCGGTTCGAGCGAGGGATTCCTGAACTCAAAATCATAAAGGGTCTCATGATTCACCAGCATCATCAGTTTTGATATGATCAACTGACTTTCAACAATTGAGATGAGGCCTTCGCGCTCAATGAAACGCAGCGATTGCATAGTTTGCACGGCCGATAATTTATACCTGCCTGCAAAATCCAGCAGATCAAAAGAAAATGATTGTTCAGCACCTGCTTCAACGGGTATCTGAAAGTAATTGCCGAGCCAGTTATACACCGCTTTCACCGTTTCAAAATCAGGATATTGTTCTTCGAAGCGGCGCTTCATCTCTTTAATATCGGCCTGATCAGCCAATAAAACTGCCCAGGCTTTTTCTCCATCGCGGCCGGCACGACCGGCTTCCTGAAAGTAGGCTTCAGGTGAGTCGGGCACACTCATGTGAATTACAGTACGCACATCAGGCTTGTCAATACCCATCCCAAAGGCATTGGTGCAAACAATAACCCTGATTGAACCATTTATCCATGACTGCTGCCTGCTGTTTCTGGTAAACGGGTCAATTCCTGCGTGATAATAGGCGGCAGATATGCCTGATTTTTGAAGTGCTGTAGCAATTTCCCTGGTTTTTTTCCGGTTGTTCACATAAACAACTGAAGAGCCGGGAATCCGGTTCAGTATCCTTAGCAGCTGTTCAGGTTTGTGTTCAGTATTTCTCACCACATAAATGAGATTGGGGCGGGTGAAACTTTTTCTAAAGCGCTTGTGATCGCTGAAGTTGAGTTTCTTTTCAATATCGTCGCAAACCTTCGGCGTTGCTGTCGCCGTTAATGCAATCACAGGAACGCCCTGCAGCAATTCTCTGATCGCTGCAATTTCAAGATAGGCCGGCCTGAAATCATAACCCCATTGTGAGATACAATGCGCCTCATCAACCGCAATCAAACCAATGTTGAGTTCGGGTAATAGCCGCCTGAAATTTTCACTTTTCAGTCGTTCGGGTGAAACGTATATGAAACTGACCAGACCATCGAGGCATTTGTCAATGGTTTGTGATAATTCAACCGGACTTAAGTCAGAAGTGATGGATTCAGCGGTAATACCTTTTTTTCTGAGGTGTTCAACCTGATCTTTCATTAGTGCGATCAGAGGAGAAACTACCAGACAGGTTTTTTCAAGACACAGCGCAGGAACCTGGAAACAGATTGACTTACCCCCTCCGGTTGGTAACAGTGCCAGCGTATCATGACCCTGAAGAACAGCACTGATGATTTCTTCCTGAAGGGGTCTGAAACGGTCGAAGCCCCAATACTTTGTCAGTATTTCTGAAGGATTGCGCATGGGCGATAAGCCGGCCTTATAGTCCCGTTTCTTCAGCTGCTTATTTGACCATCCACCATGACCACTTTCCTGTCGGCCATGGCTGCCAGCTCCTCATTATGGGTGACGATAATGAAGGTTTGGTTGGTTTCATCTCTGAGCCTAAAAAACAAGGCATGTAAATCACGGGCATTCACCGAATCAAGATTACCGCTGGGCTCGTCGGCCATTATCAGCCTGGGCCGGTTCATGAGTGCCCTTGCAACGGCTACCCTTTGCTGTTCTCCACCCGACAAGGTAGCAGGTTTCGAATGGGCTCGCGCTGACAAACCAAGATGGTCGAGCAATTCATGGGCACGTTTTCGGCTCTGCTGCATGTTTTTTCCGGCAATCAGTGCGGGCATCATTACGTTTTCAAGGGCCGAAAACTCAGGCAGCAGCTGATGAAACTGAAATATAAAACCGATATGCTGATTGCGGAAAGCAGAAAGCTGCCGATCGTTCATGGTATTGGTAGGCACTTCGCAAATGGTAACGTTGCCGCGATCAGGTCGCTCAAGGGTGCCGAGAATTTGCAGCAGAGTTGTTTTTCCGGCGCCCGACGGACCTACGATAGAGATGATTTCACCCTGCTCAACCTGCAGGTCAACTCCTTTCAGAACCCCGAGTTTGCCGAATGATTTATAGATGCCGCTTGCAGATATCAGAGTCATAGCTATGATGCCCGCAAGTTAGCAGATTGAAGGCCATAAAAGCATTGCCTATTCCAAAACAATCATTTTCTCATTGGTGAAAGTACCTTCTTCACGCGCCTGCAGGAAAATGCTGAATGAATTGGGTTTATAGCCCGGATGATTGATGTTCACCTGATACTTTCTGTTACCAGACAGGGTAATAAAATACTTTCCGTTCTCATCTGATGAAATAGTATAGGTTTTTCCATCCGATTCATCAGTAATGACAATTTCAACATCTGCGATTGAAGTAGATTTTGAATCAATTACCTGTCCGCTCAAAATGGAGATATTGGTCTCTTTGGGCAGTAAATCCTTCTTTTTCTCATCTTTCTGCAACCCGCTGAGATCAATTTCCCAGATATCAATACCACCTTTACCACCGGGTCTGTTACTGCTGAGCCATGCGGTTTTGCCATCGGTACTCAGGTGCAGGAATCGTTCGTCACCGGTTGTATTGATCGGATAGCCCAGATTTTCAGGCTGACTCCATACACCTTTTTCAAAGCTAGATTTGTAAATGTCATAACCACCAATTCCGCCCGGGTGGTCAGAAGCATAATAAATGGTTTTGCCATCAGGGTGAACAAATACACCGATTTGATCAAACTCGTTATTGATAACCGAACCTAAATTTTCAGGTTCGCCCCATACCGCCTTACTGACTTTTTTTGAAAGGTAGATGTCACCCATACCCAAACCTTTTTTCTCCCTTTCGCTCACGAAATAAAGCTGTTTACCATCAGGTGAAATACAGGCTGAACTTTCAAAATAGCTGGTATTTACTTCGCCTTCCAGTTTCTTGGCGGCTGACCATTTGCCACTTTTATTCTTTTTGGAAACAAAAATTTCACCAGAACCCTTGCTGCCCATGTTTCTGTAAACAAAAATCTGAGCCCCGTCGGGTGAAAGGCTCAGGTTAGCATCATGTGCATCAGTATTGAGCTGACCTTCCAGAGGGTGGGCTTCTGACCAGCGACCGGTCTGCTGATTCCTGTAAGCGATGTAAATGTCTTCCATGTACAATCCATCATCGGGATCCTGCTTTTTGCCTGTGGTCTCAGGCCTTCTGCTGGTGAAAATCAGGGTTGAACCATCCGCAGTTAACGAAGGATTGTATTCATTGTATTCAGTATTTACTGAATCACCCATATTGATCAGCCTAACATTCAATGGTTTGCCCATCCAGTCAATGGCTCTGCGACTCTGATCCAGAAAAGCCTTGGCCTCCCCGATTTCTTCCTTGTCAGAGGGGTTATTGTTCAGGTAACTTTCATAAGCCCCAATAGCCTTTTGGGGCTCTCCCTCAGCATGATAAACCCTTCCGAGCAGGTAATATTTTTGAATGTCATCTTTCGGGCTCAGACGAATGGACCGTTCAAGCTGTGGAATGGCATCCTTGAATTCCTTGAGCTGAAAAAGACATTTTCCGCCCATGAAATAGAGCTCAGCAGTACTGGTATCTTTTTTCTGAAATGAAGCGATCATTTTCCAGGCTCCGCCAAAATCGCCAGCGTTCATGAGATTTCTGGCGCGCAGCAACTGAACCTTTCCGGTTTCCTTATCAGCCATTGCACACTGCGCTGAAAAGATTAAAATTACTGCAATAAAAAGACTTTGTATAACCCTTCTGAACGTTGTAATCACTGATGATTGCTGATGTCCCGGGGTTTTGTTTACGTTATTCTTCATAGGTTAAAACTCCGGATAAAATTAAAGCAATCAGGCCGGAGTTGCATGCAATAATTTACCTGAAAACGATAAAAAAGTTTCCAGCGCTGTTTTTTTGGCTTCATCAAACCTGTACGAAACAGTTTCGCCCAGGTACTTCTTTACATCTATTGAAGGCGAAAAATGTTTTACCTGCGCGGCAATCACCTCCTCCAGATGTTCAATTCCGTATTGCAACGCTGCCTCAAAACGTTCGTTGAACGAAGCGGGCACTTCCGGTGCTGCTACCCAACAGGCAAACACAAACGGCAATCCGGTAAAACGGTTCCATTCTGCTGCCAGGTCATAGCTGAATTCGAAATTGCCGGCCTGAACCAGCGCCCTGTCTCCAATCACCAGCGCGGCAGTGCTTCCTTCAATACGGTTTAAAAAATCTCCGCTCCCCTCAACCCATTCTGGCTGAATTTTCCAAAATTCCGAAGCCAAAATCCTGCAGAGGTTCACCGAAGTTCTTGAGTGCCAGTCTAAGATGATATGGCTGATTTGCGCAAGCGGCACACGGCTGAAAAGCATCACCGAATCAATTTTATCAATAGCCCCGATGCAGGTTTGGCCCAGCATTTTATATCCGCTCAAACGCGGGAGTACCGCCACAGGTACAATTCCAATATCAGCAGCATGGTTGATCAGCCGTTCAGCGCAAACGGAGGGTATTTCTCTTTGCAGGTTGTATTCATCGGCCTGAAGCAGGCCTGAATGTTCTATTCCATAAACAAAGGGGGCTGTATTCAGGTAAGAGACCGCTGATATTCTTATCATGGCGTGCAAATTAAACGGTTATTCAAGCGCAGAACAAATGCCGGGGCAATTAGTTTGATATATCCGCTACTTTTGTCAGATCATAAAAACTTATCCTGTTTTTAAAGGCGCCTGAGGCTGCCGTTATTAAACAGCCTGCATGCCTGCATGAAAAGAATAATTGCGTTTGTTTTAAGTATTGCAGCGCTGATTGCGTTGAAACTCTTGTTTTTTCCGGGTAGAGAATCTGCAAAGAGCAATGATAAGGGCAAGTCTGGCAAAAAGCCCGTAGTAGATGTTGTTGTGCTGAAAAAAGAAGTTGTCGACATAGTAATAACGGCTACTGCCGGATTAAAGCCAAGGGAGGAACTGGACCTATCAGCCGAAACAGGAGGTCGAATCAGAAAATTGTTTTTTACTGAAGGCACCTGGGTTGAAAAAGGAAGTTTACTGGTCAAATTGAGCGATGATGAGTTGCAGGCTCAACTCAGCAAGCAAATGCTGAATAAAAAAATGATTGCCCAACGGCTGGCACGCATGGAAAAATTGCTTGCCGTTAACGGAACCAGTCAGGAAGCATTTGATTTGCTGCAGCACGAGGCCGATGTGACGGATGCTGAAATCGCTTACATAAGGTCACAGATAGCCAAAACCGAAATCAAGGCCCCTTTCAGCGGCATAACCGGTTTGCGATCAGTAAGCGAGGGCACTGTAGTGCAGTCCGGAATGCCATTGGTACATTTGGTGCAGCAAAATCCGCTGCTGCTCGATTTTTCTATACCCGAGCGTTATGCCGCTCAAATTGACCGCAAGGGTCAGGTAAGCTTCAGGGTCAACGGTCTTGATGGGCGCTACTCAGCGAAAATCATTGCGGTGCAACCTGCAGTTCAGGAAGATACCCGCTCACTGACAATCAGGGCTGAATTTATAAACAATGGCTATGAACTGCTACCGGGAATGTCGGCAACAGCGACCTTGCAGCTGCAAAAAAATGATGAAGCGCTGATGATTCCGACACAGGCTGTAATACCGGTGCTTAAAGGTCAAAAGGTGTTTGTGAGAATGGGCGGAAAGGCCAAAGAGGTGAAAATAAAAACCGGGTTGCGTCAGGCAGAAAAAATAGAAGTGCTGGAAGGTTTAAAAGAGGGTGATTCGCTCATCGTAACCGGTATCATGTCGCTGAGGGATGATATAGAGGTAGGCCTGAAAGAAAAAAATAAGCCGGTGAAGCAATAACGCCCATGAGCCGTTTATCAGCAATCAGTGTAAACAGACCGGTACTGGCCATTGTGATGAATGTGCTGATCATGTTATTTGGCGTGATTGGCTACTATTTTTTGGGTGTTCGTGAGTTTCCCTCTATTGATCCGCCTGTTATAACGGTGAGAACAGGTTACACCGGGGCCAATGCCGATGTGGTGGAGTCACAGATTACCGAACCGCTCGAAAAGGCATTGAATGGTATTGAAGGCATCCGCTCTATTTCATCAGCGAGCAACCAGGGCAGCAGCGTAATAACGGTTGAATTTAATCTGGGCGCCAATCTGGAAGCGGCTGCAAATGATGTGAGAGACAAGGTTTCTCAGGCGGTCAGAAGTCTCCCACAGGATATTGATGCATTGCCAACCGTTACCAAAGCCGACGCGAATTCAGATGCAATTCTGAGCATGACGGTACAAAGTGATACCAAAAATCAGCTGGAGGTGAGCGATTATGCAGAACATGTAATCGCTGAGCGTTTACAAACCATACCAGGTGTTAGCAGCCTGCAGATTTGGGGACAGAAGCGTTATGCCATGCGTCTGTGGCTTGATCCGCTCAAAATGGCAGCCTATAAAATTACTGCCCGCGATGTCAGCAATGCCCTGCAACGCGAGCATATCGAGCTGCCTTCCGGCAGGGTAGAAGGTGACCAAACGGAGCTCACCGTGAATACCAGGGGTAAATTCATTACGGCCCAAGATTTTGAGCAAATGGTAATTAAGACAACCGACACCCGGAATGTACTTTTTCAGGATATTGGTTTCGCCCAGCTCGGCCCGGAAAATGAACAAACCATTTTGCGGCAGAGTGGAACCCCGATGATAGGTCTGGCCCTGGTTCCCCAGCCCGGAGCCAATTACCTCGATATCGCGGATGAATTCTACAGGCGGTTTGAACAGATAAAAAAGGAAATACCGGAAGATTATAAACTTGATGTGGCACTTGACAACACACGTTTTATCCGTCAGAGCGTCAATGAAGTACAGGAAACATTGCTGATTGCAATCGTCCTGGTGATACTGATTATTTACCTGTTTTTCCGCGACTGGCTGATTTCACTCAGACCCCTGCTCGATATTCCGGTTTCACTGATTGGTACCTTCTTTATCATGTACCTGCTGGGTTATTCTATCAATGTGCTTACCCTGCTTGCCATCGTACTGGCCACCGGACTTGTGGTTGACGATGGAATAGTGGTTACCGAAAATATTTACCGCAAGATAGAGGCGGGGATGAAACCGGTAGAGGCCTCCATAAAGGGCGCTGCTGAGATTTTTTTTGCGGTCATTTCTACGTCGGTTACCCTGGCCGCTGTATTCATGCCGGTTATTTTTCTTGAAGGTTTTGTAGGCCGGCTGTTCAGGGAGTTTGGCGTGGTATTATCATCAGCAGTGCTTATTTCAGCGTTTGTTTCACTCACGCTTACTCCCATGCTGAATGCCTATCTTGTGAGGAAGGATGTACACCGCAAAAGCAGGTTTTACATTGCCACTGAGCCTTTCTTCTTGGGTATGACCGCGCGCTACCGGCAAACACTCGACCGGTTTCTGCAAAGGAGAAGACTGGCTTTTTTGGTTGTCGGAATTACTGTAGTACTGATGGTCTCTATTTACAAGCTCATTCCGTCAGAACTAGCCCCGCTTGAAGATCGAAGCTGGCTGCGATTACAGGTTACGGCTCCCGAAGGTGCTTCGTTTGAGTATACGGATGCCTTTATGATGAAGCTGACTGATTTTGTAAATGATTCAATTCCTGAAAAACGCGTATTACTCACCGTAACTTCCCCTAATTTTACTGGCTCAGGCTCTGCCAATACAGGTTTTGCGCGACTTGTGTTAACCGAACCTTCTGCGCGCGACCGCACGCAGCAACAGCTCGCCGCCTATGTGAACCGGATTACGGCTACATTTCCCGAAGCAAGGACTTTTGTAATACAACAGCAGACCATTTCTGCGGGTGGATTTGGAGGCCTACCGGTGCAGTTTGTGATACAGGCGCCCAACTTCCAGAAACTGAAAGCCGTATTGCCGAAAATTCTTGCGGAGGCATCGAAAAGCAAGATACTGCAAAATGTAGATGCCAACCTGAAATTCAACAAACCAGAACTCAATATCCGCATCAACCGCATTAAAGCAGCTATGCTTGGGATTTCTGCAGCTGATATTGCACAAACCCTTCAGCTGAATCTCAGTGGCGGACGACTGGCTTATTTCACCATGAATGGCAAGCAGTATAATGTAATTGCGCAGGTTTCGCGCGAAAATAGAGATGAACCGCCTGACCTGAAAAGCATGTATGTGCAGAATGCCCGCGGTGATTTAATTCAGTTGGATAATCTCGCTGAAATGGCAGAGGAGAGCAGTCCGCCGCAATTGTACCATTACAACCGCTACTCGTCGGCTACCATCAGCGCCGGACTCGCACCGGATGTAACCATTGCAGCCGGAATAAAAGAAATGGAATCGATTGCCTCCAGGGTGCTTGATGAAACATTCAGCACCGCCTTGTCGGGCGCCTCAAGGGATTATGCCGAAAGTTCAGCCAATATTCTCTATGCTTTTCTGCTTGCCCTCCTTTTGATTTACCTTGTTCTGGCGGCTCAGTTTGAAAGTTTCAGAGATCCGCTGATCATTATGCTTACCGTTCCGCTGGCACTTGCGGGTGCGCTTTTCTCTCTTTGGTATTTCAATCAGACCATGAATATTTTCAGTCAGATCGGCATCATCATGCTCATCGGGTTGGTTACAAAAAACGGTATCCTGATTGTTGAATTTGCCAATCAGTTACGAAACAGGGGCATGAGCAAGGCAGAAGCCATCAGAGACGCAGCTACAGCAAGGCTTCGGCCTATACTGATGACCAGCCTGGCCACCGCCCTCGGCGCACTGCCCATTGCCCTTGCCCTTGGGGCTGGTGCAAAGAGCCGAATGGGGATGGGTATAGTGGTGGTGGGTGGTCTTTTGTTCTCGCTTATCCTAACCCTGTATGTTATTCCTGCAATGTACACCTATATTTCAACGGGAAGAAAGGAGGAAAATGCCGCTTAAACACCTTTTTCTGTCGCTTATTTGCGGAATGGTAATAAATGCAACTGCTCAATCGCTGTTACTGCCGGAGGAGGCCGTACAGCAAGTGCTGCAACGCAACCTTCAGCTTGAAATGGAAAGAAAAAACCAGACAGCGGCTGAGGTGGTAAAAACCCCTGGTAATGCCGGTTTTTTACCTTCCCTGCAAGTGAACAGCGGCTACACCTTGCAGAGCATTGATCTTAAGCAGGAATTCTCAAACGGCCTGCAGGTTGACCGTTCCGGTGTTGGCTCAAGCAATATGCAGGCCTCACTTG
>JBIICM010000235.1:0-2962 GCA_044238875.1 Flavobacteriales bacterium
CCATAATATACCTCCGGTGTTCCTCCATATCTCTGTGCGCAATTTCCAAAGCTTTTGCAAGTCCGATAATACCGTATAAATTTTCAGTGCCCCCACGCATGTTACGTTCCTGCGATCCTCCATAAATAAAAGGCTGAATACCTGTGCCTGAGCGGATATAGATAAAACCGACGCCCTTGGGCCCATGAAACTTATGGGCTGCCGCATTGATAAAATCAACAGGTATTTCCTGCAGATTAAAGCGGTAATGTCCCATTGTTTGTACTGTATCTGAATGCATAATGCCCCCGTGTTCCTTAACCAAGCGGGCAATCTCGCCGAGCTGAATACGTGTGCCGGTTTCATTGTTGGCATGCATCAGCGAAACAAATGATCGCGGAAATTTTTTCAGCAAATGCTCCAGTTGATTGATATCAGGAAAGCCTTGTTCATCGAGCCCAAGCAGGTGCAGATTGATTCGTCCGGCACCTGCCAGTGCCTCAAGGGTATGCAAAACTGCATGGTGCTCGGTTGGTGAACTAATGACCGTTTGGATTCCCAGATTTTCGACAGAGCAGCGTATGGCCATGTTATTAGCTTCGGTACCACCTGATGTAAAGAAAATCTCAGAAGGAGAAACATTCAGCAGGCCTGCAATTGTTTTTCGGGATTGCTCAATAGCGGCTCTGGTAACCCTTCCGAATGAATGAATTGACGAAGGATTTCCGAAATGTTGCTGCATAAAGGGCAACATGGTCTGAATTACCTCTTCATCTATAGGGGTGGTTGCCGCATTATCAAGGTAAACTTTCATACCGGATTCATTACGCGCCAAGCATCATCTCAGCAGTAAACTCTTTAATGTCACTGATAATTTTATTGGCCAGGCTGTTGGCGACCGCTGAGTTTTCAGCCTCAGAGTAAATCCGGATAATAGGTTCAGTATTTGACCTGCGGAGATGCACCCATGTTTTATCAAACTCAATCTTCACTCCGTCAATTGTGTTCACAGGTTGTTTGATATATTTTTCCTTAACCTTATCCAGAATAACATCTACATTGATTTCGGCGGTGAGTTCAATTTTGTTTTTAGAAATAAAATAATTTGGATAAGTAGCCCTGAGCATGGAAACTGATTTTCCATAACGGGCAAGATGCGATAGGAACAATGCAATTCCAACAAGTGCGTCACGACCATAATGCAGTTCAGGGTAGATAATACCGCCATTACCCTCACCACCGATTACGGCATGATGTTTTTTCATAGCCTCCACAACATTAACCTCCCCAACAGCTGAACTGAAGTATGAACCGCCCGATTTTTCAGTAATTTCTTTTAATGCTCTTGTTGACGAAAGGTTTGAAACGGTGTTACCGGGTTGATTGCGTAAAACATAATCAGCAACTGCAACCAGTGTGTATTCCTCGCCAAACATATCTCCATCTTCGCATACCAAAGCCAGGCGGTCAACATCCGGATCAACCGAGATGCCAAGGTGTGCTTTCTTTCTGATAACTTCTTCGCTCAGGTCTCTAAGGTGTTCTGGCAGCGGCTCGGGATTATGGGCAAATTTACCATCGGGGGTACAATACAACTCTATAATTTGCTCTACACCCAGGGCTTTAAGCAAAGCCGGAACCGCAATACCACCTGTTGAGTTAACCGCATCAATAACGATGCGGAAGTTTTTACTGCGGATGGCCTCTTGATCCACCAGCGGTAATTGCAGAATACGTTCAATGTGCTTGTGAATATAGCCTTCAACAAGCAGATGGCCACCCAGATTATTGACATCCGAAAAATTAAACTGCTCACTTTCTGCTATTGAAAGTACCGCTTCACCGTCGGCGGCCGAGATAAATTCACCGCGTTCATTAAGCAGTTTCAAAGCATTCCATTGCTTGGGATTATGACTGGCCGTCAATATGATTCCGGCCTGTGCATTTTCCATGATTACAGCCATTTCAACCGTTGGAGTTGTACTCAGGCCAAGGTCTATCACATTAATGCCCATGCCCTGCAAGGTGCCCACCACAAGGTTTCTGAACATTTCACCTGAAATTCGTGCATCGCGGCCAATTACCACCGAAATGCGGCTCTGGTCATTTCTGTTCCTTATCCAGGTGGCAAAAGCGGCAGTGAATTTTACAATGTCGATAGGTGATAATCCTTCGCCAGGCTTCCCTCCTATTGTACCCCTTATTCCCGATATTGACTTGATTAAAGACATATTCAATACTGATTTATCACCGCAAACGTAATGATTTTTGACCGTTTTACAGCGAAGTAGTGAATAACCGGCAGTGGTACCGAAGATACTGCTACGCAATACTATCCGGCAGAAATTTATCTGTTTTGATCAATCCGAAAATTTGCCCTGATCGTGTAGGACTAAATTTTGAAGGCCCTGTAAATATCCTCCATGGAAGCATCATTGTCACTCAACGCAAACGGAAGCTGCTCTGCAATAATTTGAAGCAGGTTATAGATATCTTCAAAAGTATGGTTGACTGTAAGCGGAATACGCAGTCCGGTGTTTTTGTAGGGTACACTCGGAAACACGCTCAGGTTGATGTAAAAACCCTTGTTCATGATTCTTGTTACCATGTTGTACCCAACTCCGGGGCGACCCACACCGATGAAAAAGATAGGTGAGTTGGATTCTCCGATGAGCGGAAGTTTGAAACTTTTACAGGTTTCAACAAAATAGTCAATCCTTTTTTGCAATTCATGCTGGTAAAATTTTATATCGCTGCTCAGGTGGAGTTTTGCTGAAGCAATGATAGCACCCAGCATAGGGGGCTGAATAGGCCCTGAAAAGATAAACGTACCACCGCAGTTTCTGACCTTGCTTTTCAGAAATTCATTCGGAAAAACAAGCACGCCACCGCAGGCGGCGAAACTTTTTGCCAGACCGGCAACCAGATAAAGCCGCTCATGGTAAGGTTTCTTACTCAAAACATATCCTGCTCCATTTTTACC
>JBIICM010000236.1:0-2926 GCA_044238875.1 Flavobacteriales bacterium
ATATCAGGTTGAGATGAAAGCCTATTCAAAAAAGAATAAAAAGTGGGACCGTACCACCTCCATCATCAATGTGGGGCCGGGTAAAACACGTTTGCTAACAGGTTTACAGATCAACAGTTTCAGCATTAAAAAGCCTGACAATGCTGACTGGGATCTGGTGCTTCCCGGTTTGGGCGGAGCAGAACCCGATCTGTTTCTTCAATACGGAGTAAAAAGTGGCGGAACTGCTTACTCAACAGCTGTTATAACGGATGCCAAAATAGGTAATGTGCCTTTTACATGGGATTTCGGCCCTGAGCCTGACAAATTAATTCTTACTGATGCTGAGTGGTTCTTCCAGTTTCGAGACAGTGACCTGGGCGGATCAGAGCAGATGAAAGAATTTGTTATCAATCCGCTTACCACACCTGCAACAGAGCCGGGAAAAATTGTACTCACTGATCAGAACAATCAGATTACCATTCTTTTCGCTGAACAATAGTTTACCGGTGCCTCCGGGCAACTGGCATTCTTAAGCCTCCGGTATTAATAACTCATAACAAACCTCCTGTTTGGGAAGGAACATTGCGGTATTTTTGCACCTCTGACTGAATTTTGCAATCAGGATAGAGATGAATAGAATTCTTTGGACGCTGCTCTTACTGCTGACCGTTAGAGGCGCTGCCATGGCTCAGATTACACGGGTTCAGGGGCGCGTACAGCACGCCGAAACAAAAGAGTCGCTACCATTTGTAAATGTTGTGTTCAAAGGAACTACCATAGGTACTACCTCTGATGCTAACGGTTATTATGAAATGGAAACCCAGCGGCCGGCAGATTCAATCGCTGTTTCATTTCTTGGTTTCAAACCTCAGCGTATTGCCATTCAGCGCAATAAAAACAATACGGTAAACATACAACTGGTGCCGGAAGCCTACACCTTGCGGGAAATAACCATCAGGCCCGGTGAGAATCCGGCGCATCGCATTATGCGTAGTGTGATCAGCAACAAGCCACTGAACAATCCAAGCCGCTATGATTCATATCGCTATCAGGTTTACAATAAAATACAATTCGACCTGAACAACTATGATAAGAAATTTACAAAAAGAAAACTTTTTACACCCTTTAACTTTGTTTTTGATTACAGCGATACTACTGAGGATGGGAAAGCATACCTGCCAATGATGCTCACAGAAAATTATACAGATGTTTATTTTACACGCAACCCTGAACGCAAACAGGAATATATTAAGGCGAGCCGTATTTCCGGTTTGAAAAATGCCAGTGCATCACAGTTTCTGGGCGACATGTACCAGACCATCAATATTTATGACAACTTCCTGCTGATATTCAATAAGAGTTTTATCAGTCCGGTGACCGATAATTTTCTCAGGTATTACAAGTATTATTTGATTGACAGTGTTTACATCGGAAATGACCGTTGCTACAAATTACTTTTTCTGCCCAAACGCAAGCAGGATCTGACTTTTACCGGAAATCTGTTTATTCATGATTCAACCTGGGCAGTAAGGCAGGTGTCGGTTTCATTTAATGATAATGCAAACATTAATTATATTAAATCATTTGATGTGATGCAGCAGTACGAGCGTGTTGAAGGGAAATACTGGATGCTGAAAAAGGAAAAATCGGTGGGTGATTTTGCACCCTTTGAGAAGGCAAACGGGATGGGATTCTTTGGAAGAAAGACCACCGTTTATCAGGATTTCAGCATCAACCAACCTATTCCGGATGCTGCATTTGTAAAGGGGAGAGATATTGTTGTGGCCGACAGTGCGCAGGAACATGACCAGCAATACTGGGCCGAAATTCGACCTGACTCGCTTAACAGACAGGAAAAAGACATTTACGTAATGGTTGATTCATTAGTGCAGGTAAGACGTCTGGTGAATATCAGGTACCTGACCCAGATGCTGATAACCGGTTACCTTCACTGGAAAAAATTCGACATCGGCCAATACTATACTTTTGTGAGCTGGAATGATATTGAAGGTACCCGTCTCAAGTTTGGCGGTATTACCTCCAACGATTTCAGCAAAAGGATCGAACTACGAGGCTCAGTTGCATACGGCACCCTCGACAATCGTTTTAAGTTCAGATCCGGCATCCGTTGGTTCGTAAAAACCGACAAGCTGCACAGGAATCTATTAAGCCTCTATTTCAAGTCTGACCTTGAGCAGTTAAGTTTGAGCGCGAATTCGCTCCAGTTTGACAACATTATGACCTCGCTGCTGCGGCGCGTAGCGCTTCAGAACGTTACCAACGTGCGTGAGTTAAAGGGCTCGTATGAATATGAATGGTTTCCCGGCCTGCTCAACAGGTTTACCTTTCTCAACCGTGAGCTTACCCCGATAAAGACGGCACAGGATAGTTTCCGGTTTCAACAGGTACAAGGTGGACAACTGACGAACCTAAAAAATATAACCACCACCGAGTTTGGGATTTTCACCCGCTTTGCCTGGGGCGAAAAATACCTGAGCGGAGCGTTCGACAGGGTGCCGGTGGGATCCCGGTATCCGGTTTTACAACTGGATTTGGGTTATGCACGGCACGGCATTCTGGGCTCAGATTACACCTATTTTAAAACAAGGGTCAGGGTCAGCGACAGGTTCAGATTTAATCCTTTCGGTTACACTGATGTTGTGCTTGACGCCGGAAAAATCTGGGGCAGGGCGCCCTACCTTTTCCTTGAAATACACCAGGGAAGTCAGACCTATGCCCTCGACCCAATGGCCTTCAACATGATGAATATCTTTGAGTTTGCCAGTGACCGGTATCTGTATTTATTTTTAGATCATCATTTTGAGGGATACTTCCTGAATAAGATACCTTTGATCCGCAAACTTAAATGGCGGGAGGTGTTTACGCTCAAATCGGTAATTGGTGATATGCGGCCTGAAAACATTGCCATGATAAGATATCCCGG
>JBIICM010000237.1:0-2913 GCA_044238875.1 Flavobacteriales bacterium
CCTTCCCAGCCGATGAACAGTATCAGGTAATTACCGCCCATTACCAGCACCAGCATGAAAAACACAAACAGGTTAAGGTAGGCAAAAAAGCGGTGAAACCCTTCATCGCCATGCATGTAACCAGACGAATAAACGTGAATCAGAAAGCCAATTCCGGTAATGACGAGCATCATAAGCAGCGATAGCTGGTCGAGCTGTAAGCTGTAATTAACGGAAAGTTTGCCGATATTCATCCACTCCCATACGGCAACCCTGATGGGAACCGGTTCTACCTGCTGCGTAAATTGCATGAAGAGATATACCGCACATCCAAACGAGAGCAGAATGGCCAGCGAAGCGATGATCGATACCGTCTTCTCGGGCAATCTCCTGCCTAAGAAAATGCAAATGAAAAATCCGATCAGCGGAAAAAGCGGGGTTAATATGGCCAGATTATCGGTCATTGATCAGGATTGATTTACCATTTAAGATTTTTCAGTGCATTGATATCAACCGACCGGATGTTCCTGTATATCATAACGAGAATTCCCAGGCCCACCGCGACCTCTGCGGCAGCAACTACCATGATGAAAAACACAAAAACCTGACCTGACTGGTTACCGTTGAAACGTGAAAAAGCGGCCAGAAGAATATTTACAGCATTGAGCATCAGCTCAACCGACATAAAAATGATGATGAAATTTCGGCGAAGTAGTACCCCCAGCACGCCAATCGAGAAAAGTATCGCGCTCAGAAAGAGGTAATGCTGAATGCCCACAGGGCCTGTCAATGACGAGAGAATATCCATCTTTAGTCGTTCACGTGTTTTTTGCCCAAAATAACTGCGCCCACCATGGCTGAAATAAACAGAATGGAGGCCAATTCGAAAGGTAGCAGAAACTCGCTGAATAATATTTTACCAACCTCCTTTGCGGTGCCAAACCCTTCTTCAATTGGAGCGGCCTCGCCACTGTAATAGTGGCGCATTGAGCCGGCGAGCAGAATCATCAGCAGGCAGGCTGAAATTACCGCGGCCATGCGAAAAAGATTGGACTTACTCGGCTCCGTATCCTTGTTCAGATTTAGCAGCATGATCACATAAAGAAACAAGACCATGATTGCCCCTGCGTAAACAATGAGGTTTACGATGGCCAGAAAATGGGCGCTGAGCAGAATGTAATGACCCGTAATGGTAAGAAAACAAACCACCAGCCAGATAACACTATAGATTGGGTTTCTGGAAAAAACCACTTTTAACCCTGAAAGGATGGTCAAAACGGCTAAAATGAGAAATACGATCTTCGACATGCAGAAATCCGGCGGCGAATATAAATGATTTTTGAAAACCCTGCCTTAGTTCAGATTTGTCTATTTTCGACCATGAAAATTCGCAAAGCCTTTCTTCTTATCTTTTTGCTTATTGCCGGCAACTTTTTGCACGGCCAGATTTACATGAAACCGGGGATAACAGCCGGCCCCAGCTTTACCTGGCCCGATGGCACCTCCAGGCTGTCTGACGGCTTTTTCGGGGTTACCCGAACGGCATTTCAGGCCGGCATTTGTAATACATTTCAGGCCGGCAATCATTTTTTTAGTAAAATATCACTGCTTTATGCCATGCAAAATTTTGCGGTCAGACAAACCGGAATACCAGCATGGCGCACAGATATCAGATACCGCATCAGCCGACTGGAAATTCCATTGGTAGCAGGCACTTCAGGTTTTTTGGGTAGTTTGAGGCACCGTGAATACCTGGGTGCTTCATTAAGCCTGCGTATGGCAGAGCAGCCTACGGTTAACCTCAGCGGAGACAGCCTGAAAGTGCACCAGTATGTGACAAAAGCCGATCTTACCAAACAAACAGCGGTATTGCTGATGGCCGGATTTGAGGTAGGTACTACCTTTAAAAATGACGCTTCACTTTTTTTCGGAGGTTTTATAAAGTGGGGGCTTGACCAGCTATATGCCGCCAGCTTTGAAAGCAACCATTTTAATCAGCAGCAGATAAATTTCAAAGGAAGCTATGCCGGCCTGGAGATAACCTATTACTTTCCGCGATACACCTATTGGTTTAAGCGTGAATTCACCTTTTAACGGAAAGCAATCAGCGGGCTATCCATTCAGAGGGGTTGAGTTTGATTTTCCCTTTCCAGATTTCAAGGTGAGCCTCTCCCCTGCCCTCGGTATCACCATCGGCGGCCGCCCCAATTAACTGCCCTGCTTTTATTCGATCGCCGCGTTTAACCCTTACCGTTTCCAAATTTCCGTAAACACTCAGGTATTCACCATGTTTCAGAATCAGAGCCTGGTTGGCCCCCGGTATGGAAATAACGCCTGACACCTCGCCATCAAAGATCGCCTTCACCCCCGCATTACTCGTTGTGGCAATATCAATTCCATTGTTAAAGGTCACAATGTTTTTTAAAACCGGATGCGGGTGAGGGCCGAAGCCTTCGGTGATGGCCCCTTTATCAACCGGCCAGGGTAGCCTTCCCCTGTTTGCTTCGAATCTTCCGGAAATGGCTTTGGCTTCGGGCGTAACCCTGATTTCCGGCGCAGATGGCTCTGGTGCGACAGGCTCCGGCTTGCCGGCTTTCTCTGCTTTTTTTCTGGCGGCGGCTCGTTCGGCCTTTGCCCCCGCTATCGCCTTTTCACGTTCGCGCGCTATTTCCCTTTCTATTACCCGCTGTATTTCAGCATTCACTTTTCTAACATCCGCCTGCTTTTTGGCCAGGTCTTTCCTGAGTGTTTTTTCTTTTTTCTTTAACTCGCTGACGGTTTGCTCCTGCTCTTTTTTCTCCTCACTAAGCTCCTGTTTTTCACGTTCTTCTGTGCCGAGCAACGCGGTTTTGGTATTCAGGTCGTTGGTAAGCCGGGCAATGTTTCCGCTTAACTCTTCCTGTGTGCCCTTTATCAGGCCGGCCTGCGCACGCA
>JBIICM010000084.1:0-10338 GCA_044238875.1 Flavobacteriales bacterium
CTTTTCCAATTAAAACATTGATGCGCTTGCGCTGATGAGGTTCAAGAATATTGTTAAAAGCGTAATCAACGCCCTGCACAGCCCCCAATGAAACCAGCAGAAGCGCTGAAACAATGAGGATGTTACGAAGCCTGAAACGGATGAAAATAAATGACAGAAAAGCAATTACAAGCAGAATAATACTCAGGATCATTTTATCTACAAGCAGTGTGGTGATAAACAAAACGGCAGCTGCAGCACCAAGAATCAGAAAAACACCCGACAGACCTTCTCTGAACATTACAAGAATGAACCCTGCATAAACAAGAGCAGCTCCTGTCTCATTCTGCATAACTATAATTGCCGCCGGAACGAAGAAAATAGCGGCTGCCATTAGTTTGGTTCCATTCTTCTCAATCTTAATGTTCACATTACTCAGGAACTTTGCCAGTGCGAGATTGGTTGCAAACTTAGCAAGTTCAGCAGGTTGTATTCTGAAAGATCCAACTTCTATCCACGATCGTGAACCTCTTACATCTACACCTGCAAACAATACCGCTATTAGCAGCAGCAGAAACAGCGCGTAAAGTATATAGGCAAATGTGGGAAAAAACTCCCCGTCAATTACTAAGATTACAACCGCCAGAAACAGAGAACTGATGATCCAAATCAGCTGCATGCCATAACTTTGCGTGGTATCAATGATGCTTTTATGGTCATCATTGTAAACGGCTGCGTAAATATTAAGCCAACCCATGGTCACCAGCACCAGAAAAAGGGTAACCATTAACCAGTCAATATTTTGAAAAACAGCTTCTGAATTCCTGTTGGCCATATTTTTATTTCTTTGCGACCCAGTCAGATTTTTTAGGGAGCAGATTAGCTTCAAAAATTCTCTTTTCCATTTCCGGGCGTTCAACCGCCCTCCGCATATACTTCTCAATCATCAGACTTGCGATAGGTGCGGCCCATGTTGCACCAAATCCTGCATTCTCAACATAAACCGCGATGGCAATTTTGGGTTTGTGCATCGGGGCAAACGCAATAAAAATTGAGTGATCTTTCCCATGTGGATTTTGAGCGGTACCCGTTTTTCCGCAAATGCTCACTGAGTCGAGCTGCGCTATCCGGCCCGTACCGTTAAGTACCACATTACGCATTGACTCAACCACCACTTCAAAGTATTGACGGTCAACAGTTGTGAAGCGCCTTTTAAGATAAGTTGTATCAAGTCGGCCTCCGTCAATACGCTTTACGAGATGCGGCGGATAATACCAACCCCTGTTGGCGATAATACTGCAGAAATTAGCCATTTGCAGGGGCGTTACACCCATTTCACCCTGACCAATGGCGAGTGAAATAACTGTAATGGCATTCCATCGTCCGGCCCCGTGGTAACGGTCGTAATATTTAATGGTCGGAACATTACCACTCGATTCCTGCGGAAGGTCAATCGGAATTTTGTGCCCAAGCCCGAAACTTAATACATGATTGCGCCAAACTGCATAACCTTCCGCCGTTTTCTTGTATTTCTGTATGGTATTTTTAAATGTATTACAATAATAAGCGTTGCAGGAAGTGGTGATTGAAAATCTCAGGTTAACCGGAGATGCATGCGGATGGCATCCAACGGTAAGTCCACCGAAATGAAAACCCCTGCCACAGCCAAAGAGCGTATTTTCATTGATCACACCCTCGTGCTGTCCAATCAGGGCATTCACTAATTTAAATGTAGAACCCGGTGGATATTTTGCCATAGTGGCCCTGTTGTAAAGCGGCTTGAGTGTGTCAAGCAACATGCTCCTGTAATTTTTACTTTTTTGTCGGCCAACAAGTAAATTAGGGTCATAGGTTGGACTCGAAACCATACACAGCACTTCGCCACTGGCCGGCTCAATGGCAACGATGGCACCAACCTTATTGGCCATCAATTTTTCGCCATAAGCCTGTAATTCAGCATCAATAGAGGAGATGAGGCTTTTACCCAGTACCGAGGCTGTATCATACCGGCCTTCTTCAAAGGAGCCTTTCTCGCGGTTGTAAACATCAACCATTACTATTTTAACACCGCGCTGCCCCCGGAGCGGAATTTCATAAGATTTTTCCAAACCACTCAGTCCCATGTTATCGCCACTCCGGTAATAGGGATTCTCAGCAATCAGCTTATCATCAACTTCTCCAACGTAACCAAGTGCATGGGAGGCAATTTTCAGCGGATATTTTCTAAGCGTTCTCGATTGCAGAAAGAATCCGGGATATTTAATCAGTTTCTCCTGCAGGGGAAGGGATGTTTCAAGCGCAATATCACTGATGAAAATCTCCGGTTTAAACGAGCTGAATTTCTGCTTCTTTAGTTTATTCATTTTTAGGATAAACTCTTCTCGCGTTATTTCAAGCATTTGACACAAATCAGCAGTATCAATATCTTTAACCTTTTTGGGAATTACCATCAGATCATAAGCCGGTTCATTGTAAACGAGAATCTTTCCGGCACGATCATAAATTATTCCTCTCTCAGGATATTCAATTTTATGGCGGAGGGCATTGTCATCAGCGGCCAGTTTGAACGTTTTATCAATGACCTGGATATAAAACAGCCGTACAATGTAAATGATGATCAGGGCAATGAAGATTGAACTGATTACATATTTCCGGTCTGAAAAAAGATTCATACAGCTGATTCTTTGGTGCGCTGCGAGAGCAGTTGGCTCAACATTATCAGGGCAAAACTTGAAAGACTGTTGGTGAAAACCCTCAGTATAAGGTCAAAGAAATTTAGAAAATTAAAAGCCTCAATAAAAAACAATATGGCATGGTGCACCAGCGTGCAAATGCCTGCATAAACAATAAATGTGCTCACACCCATACCCTGAATGGTAAGCTTGAGGGTGCTTTCATAACCTTCACGCGGGGCAATCAGGTTTAAAAAACCGGGACGAATAAAAGCAAGTACAAGACAAGCAGCTGCATGCATACCGGGTGTTCCGCTGAAAATATCAATGATTAGTCCCGTAAAAAATGCAAGAAACAGTAACAATACCTTATTGATATTAACCGGAAGCATCAGCAAAAAAAGGATATAGAGAAATGGATTAAAATAACCGTTCAATACGCCCCCGATTTCAATTTTGTTCAGCACAAGAACCTGGATGAATACCAGTAAAAATAACCTTAAAAGATGCCGAAAAAATTCAATCAACATTGCTTGCTATTTTATTTTCAAGGCTATCCCGCTCTTCTTTGAGGATATTCCGGATTACATAAACGTAGGAAAGATTCTGAAAATCAGTTGAAAACCGAATCTTTATCTCTTTAAAGCTCTCTCCGCCTGCGCCTATTTCCTGCACTCTTCCGATAAAAATACCCCTCGGAAAAATACCTGAATAGGTACTTGTGATGATGGTATCACCGATCGCAACTTTCGCATGACTGGGTATATCGCGCAGCAAACCGGTGGAGGGAGAATTGCCCGACCAGACAGTTGTTCCGAAATATTCGTTGCGCTTTATCTTTGATGAAATGCGTGTATCGCTGTGCAGCATTGATGTAACAGTTGAAAAATGCGGTGAAACATCCTTAACAATACCAACTACACCTGAGCCACAGGCGACCGCCATATATGGCCTTATACCATGAATAAGCCCTTTGTCAAGCGTAAGGTAATTGTTTACCCGGTTTACGCTGTTATTGATAACCCGTGCGGTTATATATTCATACTGTTGAAAAAGCAGGCTGTCTTTAGTTTTAAGCCAGGTGAACCGTTTATCATAGAAATTGGCTGAATCCGCCTTGCGAAGTCTGGCATTTTCCTCTGCAAGCAAACGGTTGGTAACCCCAAGTTTCAAATAATCAGTGAGCTGACTGTAAGCACTGTATATTTTACCAACCGTATTATTCGATGTGGTCACATAAACAGAGCGCTGATAGCTGTTGTTGGTAACAATCAGATAAAAACTCAGCCCTTGCAGCAATAAAAATATAATGAAGAAATGATACTTCCTGATCAGCAGGATGAAGTTCCGCATGGCGCTTTATCCTTTCCGTTAAGATTAGCGGATGAGGAATTTAAACTTATCCCGGTTTTTAAGGGCAATACCGGTTCCCCGGGCAACTGCCCTCAGGGGATCATCGGCAATGTAAACGGGAAGTTTTGTACGGGCAGAAATTCTTTTATCCAGCCCCCTGAGCATTGAACCACCGCCTGCCAGATAAATTCCGGTTCGGTAAATATCAGCCGACAACTCGGGTGGGGTCATCTCAAGCGCATTCAGAATAGCAGTTTCAATCTTGGCAATTGATTTATCAAGGCAATGGGCAATTTCCTGATAGGAAACCATGATTTCTTTAGGTATTCCGGTCATCATATCCCGGCCATGTACCGCATAATCGGGCGGCGGATTGTCAATTTCAGTCAAAGCAGCACCCACCTCAATTTTGATCTTTTCTGCTGTGCGCTCCCCGATATGAATGTTATGCTGGCGACGCATATAATCTTCAATGTCAGATGTAAAATCATCACCTGCCACACGGATACTTTTATCGCAAACAATACCACCAAGCGCAATTACTGCAATTTCCGAAGTACCACCGCCAATATCTATGATCATGTTACCCATGGGCTCCTCCACATCAATCCCGATACCGATGGCTGCCGCCATTGGTTCATGAATCAGGTAAACCTCCTTGGCTCCGGCATGCTCTGCTGAGTCACGAACAGCTCTTTTTTCAACCTCGGTAATACCTGATGGGATGCAAATTACCATAACAAGACTGGGAGAAAATATCTTCCTTCCGGGATTGATCATTTTGATCATGCCCCTTATCATGTGCTCTGCAGCATTGAAATCAGCAATCACACCATCTTTAAGAGGTCGGATGGTTTTTATGTTTTCATGGGTTTTACCATGCATCTGCTGTGCCTGCTTACCAACGGCAAGTACCTTCCCTGTTGACCGCTCTATGGCAACAATCGATGGTTCATCAACCACCACCTTGTCGTTGTGTATGATGATCGTATTGGCGGTTCCAAGGTCGATCGCTATTTCCTGGGTAAAAAAGTTAAAAAGCCCCATGCGTTTGTTTGACGGTTTATTAATGTTTAAAATGTCTTGCTCCTGTGATTACCATTGCAACATTCAGTTTGTTTGCGGCATCTGTTGAGTCCCGATCGCGAATCGAACCTCCCGGCTGAGCAATGGCAGTAATACCTGCCTTTGCTGCAATTTCAACACAATCAGAAAAGGGAAAAAATGCATCTGATGCCATTACCGAACCCGTCGCGCCGAAACCCATTCTGGCGGCTTTTTCAATTGCCTGCTCCAATGCGTCAACGCGCGAGGTTTGACCTGTACCTGATGCTATCAGCTGCCTGTTTTTAACCAGCACAATGGCGTTCGACCGGGTGTGTTTAACCAGCACAAGTGCAAATGTAAGATCTTCTGCCTCTTGTTTGCCGGGTTGCTTTTCTGTAGCAAAACTGAAATCGGCTGTACCCTCGGTTTTCAGGTCGGCATCCTGCCGCAGTAAGCCGTTGAGCACCGAACGGTATTGTTCGGCAGGCCAGCTGAAATTTTTGGTTTGAATGATTATTCTGTTTTTCTTCTTTCGGAGTATTTGTAAGGCTTCAGCCTGATAAGAAGGCGCCAGTATCACTTCAAAGAACAACTCATCAACGGCCGCTGCAGTTTCCGCCTCCAGGGGCGTATTGAAAACGATTATTCCGCCAAAGGCCGAAACAGGATCTCCGGCCAATGCTTTCTGCCATGCAACCGGCTGCTTATCATCAAGCGCAGCACCGCATGCATTGTTATGTTTGATCACCGCACAACCCGCAGAAGGGAAGTCAGATATAAGTCTCAATGCTGCATCAATATCGAGCAAGTTATTGTAAGAGAGCTCTTTACCATGCAACTGATCAAGCGCTTCGCCAAATTTTCCGATAAAGGCTCCCCGCTGGTGTGGATTTTCACCGTAACGCAATGGTGTTTCTTCGGCCCGGCTGAACCAGGCTGCTATTGCCCTATCGTATCCGGCTGTAAGTGAAAATGCCCTGCCGGCGAGACGCTGCCGCTGCTCAAATGTGCTGCAACCCTGCTGATTATTAAGTATGTTAAGTATTTCAGGATATTCATTTCTGGAAGGAATAATCAGAACATCCCTGAAGTTTTTTGCAGCGGCCCTGATTAAACTCACTCCTCCAATATCAATTTTCTCTATGATCTCCTGCTCCGATGCTCCTGAACGGAGCGTTTCCTCAAACGGATAAAGATCAACAATCACCAGGTCTATTTCAGGAATTTCATAAGCCTCCAGCTGGGCAATATCTTCACTTTCATTGCGGCGGCCAAGAATACCGCCAAAAATCCTGGGGTGCAACGTTTTTACCCTGCCTCCCAATATTGACGGATAATCGGTAACATCTTCAACCGCAATTACCTCAATGCCAAGACTGTTTAAATGTGCTTGTGTACCTCCTGTTGAATATAGCCTAACACCCTGCAACGAGAGCGCAGCAGCCAGTTCATCAAGGCCATCTTTTTGATATACCGAGATCAGGGCACTCCTGACCTTTTTTTGCCCTTCCATTTATTTCGCTAAAACAGCGCAAACTTAATAAAAGAAATAGCGCTGTCTTTCTGATTTCTTCACAGAAATCAACCAAGTTAAAGAAATTGTTAACAAGCAGCCATGTTAGCTGCTATGGTCACCCCTTTTCAATGCTTACCTTTATACCGTGATTTGGTGGAGAATGCTCTATGAAAGTTTCCGCTTTGCCCTTCAGGCACTGCTCGAGCACAAGCTGCGTACATTTCTCTCGGTGCTCGGCATCACCATTGGAATTTTCTCGATCATCTCTGTTTTCACGCTTGTTGACTCGATACGCAACAATATTGACAAAAGCATCTCCTCTCTCGGTGATCAGGTAATTTATATTCAAAAATGGCCATGGGAATTTACCAGCGATTTTCCATGGTGGACTTACATGAACAGGCCCGTTACCCGCTATTCGGAACTTGCGGTTGTAAGAGATCGGTCGCAGCTCGCAGAGGCTTCTGCTTTTCTTATCCAGGCAAATGCCACGATGAAGTTCAGGTCAATCACGGCCGAGGATGTCAGAATATCGGCTGTTAGTGATGGGTATGAGCGGATCAAGACATTTGAACTGGCTGAGGGCAGGTATTTTACAGAAGCGGAATTAAAAAGTGGTAAGAACCTGGTAGTTATAGGTTCGGAGGTTGCATCAATGCTTTTCGGGGATTTAAACCCTGTTGGTCGTACTTTGCTGATCAGAAATGCACAGGCTGAGGTAATCGGTGTATTCAAAAGGGAGGGGCAGAATATCATTGACCTCGGGCTCGATAATACCGCAATTGTACCGATTAATTATGCCCGCGGCCTTACTGAAATCAATACCGACAATGTTAACCCGCGCATAATGGTTAAAGCCAGGGCCGGAATAAGTAATCAGATGCTTAAGGATGAACTGACAGGAATTATGCGCAGTTTAAGGCGACTGCCGCCCCGTGAACGGGATAATTTCGCCCTTAACGAAACCAAACTTATTTCCAGGGGTTTTGATCAGTTAAAAGATATCCTTTATGTAACGGGCGGTATCATCGGATTTTTCTCTGTGCTGGTCGGGGGATTCGGTATTGCAAACATTATGTTCGTTTCAGTTAAGGAACGAACAAATATCATAGGCATTCAAAAATCACTCGGTGCAAGGCGATCGTTTGTTCTGTTTGAATTTCTATACGAATCGGTATTGCTTTCAATCATTGGTGGCGCAATCGGTTTACTCCTGATATTTTTACTCAGCCTGTTGCTGAATGTACTGGTTGATTTTGAGGTTGTATTAAGTTTCCAGAACATTCTGCTTGGATTGTTAATTTCATCAGGGATTGGTCTCATATCGGGGCTGGCGCCTGCATTTACCGCATCCCGCCTTGATCCGGTGGAAGCCATCCGCTCAAAATAATTTCCAGTGCTATAAACGATTTCAATGACGGGCAAAAAAGGTGGTAACCTACGGGAATGGATGCGTGCCATTATTTGGGCATTACTGATTGCCTGGTTCATACGTACCTTTTTATTACAGGGCGCTTTTATTCCCAGCTCAAGCATGGAAGAAACCTTGTTACCGGGCGATTTCGTGCTGATCAGTAAATTTCATTTCGGCGCACGTTTGCCCATCACACCGCTTTCTGTGCCTTTTATTCACGGAGATTTTCCAATGACCAATACCGCGGCTTATCTTGACTGGATCAGGTTACCTTATCTTCGCCTGCCCGGCCTGGATAAGATCGAAAGAAATGATGTGCTGGTTTTTAATTATCCTGGTGAAAACGATGTGCCGATTGATAAAAAAACCTATTTCGTTAAACGATGTGTGGGCCTTCCGGGCGATACGCTTAAAATCAGGGCAAAACGTGTTTACGCAGGTAGCCGCCCCCTGCAACAATTACCGGCATTTAAATACATGCGCCATGTGAAAGCAAAAGGACCCTTATCAGCCAATTGGCTCGATTCACTGGGTGTTCAGGAAGGAGGCCTTATCTCTTCCAGGTTTGATTACGAATTCCCGATGACCGATTCACTGGTGAAAACAGTGAGGCAAATAAGACCTGATTTAAAGATAAGTCTGCGAAAGGATACCGGAAACATATTCCAGGCACATATTTTTCCATATAGCAGAGACCTTGGATTTAGTGCTGACTACTGGGGCCCGGTTATAGTTCCTGCCCGCGGAATGACCTTACCGCTCAATGATTCAAATCTCTGCATATACGAGAAAATAATCCGGGACTTTGAAGGCAACAGACTCGAAAAAAAGAATGATACTATTCTTATCAATGGTATTCGGAAGCATCAATACACTTTCACCATGAATTATTATTTTGTGATGGGCGATAACCGTGATCAATCTGCTGACTCCAGATATTGGGGATTTTTACCTGAGGATCATATTATTGGTAAGGCCTGGCTTACTTTTTTTTCCTACGATCCAGCAGTTGCCGGCCTGAAAAAGGTTCGCCTGAATCGTATGCTTAAAACTATCGAATGAAACAGATCCTGCTCAATACAGCCTATCTGCCTCCGGTATCCTGGTTTTGCTGCCTTGCCCACCGCCCCTGTTTCATAGATCTGTCATCAAATTTTCAAAAGCAAAGTTTCCGCAACCGAACCATCATCTTAAGTGCACAAGGCTTGTTAAGTCTCGTTATTCCGGTTATTCATCAGGGCAAACAACCTGTTATTTACACCGAGATATCATATCGTGAGCAATGGGTGCGCCGGCACATCAGAAGTATCGAAACCGCTTACCGAAATGCGCCCTATTTTGATTATTACTGGCCTGAAATAGCTGCAATTATTCTAAAAAAACACCGGTTGCTATATCTTCTCAACCAGGAACTATTTGCGCTGATTTGCGGTTTTTGTCAAATTAATTTACCCGAGAACCAACATATTTGGACAGAAACCCCAGTAGATTTTAGTGATTATCGTGAGCGAATTCATCCCAAGAGAAACTCAGGATGCTCCGTTCGGCCCTATCTTCGGCTTTTTACAACTGACCTTTATGATCCCGGCCAGATCAGCATCCTGGATCTGCTTTTTAATAAAGGACCTGAAACAGGTGTATTTTTAATTGAACAAACACAATTGCCCAAAGAATAAACCATTCGCAGCATGAAAAACGCAAAGGATATCATAGCCCATTTTAACATGCAGGTTCACCCTGAAGGAGGCTATTACAAAGAGGTTTACAGAAACACCATGGAATTAATTTTCCCGGGTTTTCAGGAACCCCGGTCAGCCTGTACCAGCATTTATTTTCTGCTTGAAAAAGGCCAGTACTCATCTATGCATCGGATAAAAAGCGATGAAATCTGGTATTTCCATGCCGGCAATGCACTTGAAATTATTGAGCGGGATGAGCATGGAATTATTCATGTTACCCGACTTGGCCCTGATTTTCTGAATGGAGAGAAACTGCAGCATATTGTTCCTGCCGGGCGTTGGTTTGGGGCCAGGCTGCCGGCAAATAGTGAATTTGCACTGGTTGGTTGTCAGGTGAGTCCCGGATTTGACTTCCGCGATTTTGAACTTGCCCCTGCCGAAAGCAGAAAACCCTGATTGCTGAACTACCTAATTTTTGAGCCCCTCAAAAGCAAAAGAGGCTGCCTTTTTGAGACAGCCTCTTTTGGATAGAATCGCTTTCTTAAATGAACATCAGTCAATGATGCTGATTCTTCTTGAAAGGATCATGTTGCCATTGTTGTCGGTGAACTGAATAAAGTAGATACCTGCATTTTGCAGGGCACTTCGCTCAAGCACAAACTCGGGCTGGCTGATGTT
>JBIICM010000238.1:0-2892 GCA_044238875.1 Flavobacteriales bacterium
TCACGGCGACCAGATTTCCTTTCGCAGTGTATTTGTAAACGTCTTCCGGATTGTTACCTATCTCAATGCATGGTTCAGCCACACCGGGTGAATAGGCAAGTGAGATGTCGCGCTGGGTGGATGTAGGCTTGGTTGATATAACAGCAATTTTACCGGGCCGGCCGCTTGAATGATAGTCAAGTGCCTGTTGTTTTTTGTATTTCTCCATCTGAATGCGCCTGAGGTTTGAAAATCAGCGCGGGCTAAATTATCGTAAATTGGCAAGTCCGCATAATCATTATTATCCCAATGGCAATAGTTGATCGTTAAACAGCATTGCCTGATCGTTGCTGTTGATTTTTAACCAATGTAATGTGCCATCAAACAATAATCCGCGCTTATTGTTAATTTTGCACTATGCAGGTAACAGTTGATCCCCAGTCAGGCTTTTGCTTTGGTGTGGTTTATGCAATCCAGATGGCCGAAGAGGTGCTTGAAGAGCAGGGAATGCTCTATTGCCTTGGTGACATTGTTCACAACAATATGGAGGTGGAGCGCCTTCAGGCTAAAGGGTTGAAAATTATTGATCACGAACAGCTGAGAGGCTTAAAAAACACCCGTGTACTCATCAGGGCGCATGGAGAACCTCCCGAAACATATCGCATCGCCATAGAAAACAACATTGAACTGATTGATGCCTCCTGTCCGGTGGTGCTGAAGCTACAGAACCGTATTCGTCAGGGTTACGAAGAAAACAGTGATGCCCAGGTTGTAGTTTACGGAAAGGAAGGCCATGCCGAGGTGAACGGTCTGGTCGGTCAAACCAACGGTACTGCCATTGTGGTTGACAGTGAAGCTGACCTCGACAAGATAGATTTTACAAAACCGATCAGGTTTTTTTCGCAGACTACCCAACCTTCATCCGGCTACAGAGATATGGTTGAGGCAATTGTCAGGCGGGTAAGGCAACACGGAAAAGATGAAAATTTACTTGTAGAGGCCAATGATACCCTTTGCAGACAGGTTTCGAACCGGGAACCCCAGCTGATACAATTCTCCAGACAGCATGATGTAATACTTTTTGTGAGCGGTAAAAAAAGTTCAAACGGAAAAGTGTTGCATGATGTCTGCAAAGAAATTAATCCACGTACTTATTTTGTTTCATCCTGGTCAGAGGTTGACCTTGCCTGGTTCAAATCGTCTGATCATGTGGGAATTTGCGGCGCTACTTCTACTCCCAGATGGTTAATGGATGAAATAGCCGAAAAGCTGAGCGTTGGTTCAGTAGAAGAAATTGCTGCTGTCGCTTACTGATTGTTTTCAATTTGATAATGTAGGCTTAACCTGCCGTGCTGACAAACCCGTATTTTTGCAATTATAAATCCGTTGCATGAATCAGGAAAAAATCAGGATATTACTGGTAGATGATGAACCTGATATTTTGGAGTTTATCAGTTATAACCTGAAGAAAGACGGTTTTGAAGTTTTTACTTCCGGCAATGGCAGGGATGCCGTAAAACTGGCGCTTAAAGAGCGGCCCCAGCTGATTATACTAGATGTTATGATGCCCGATATGGATGGGGTGGAAACCTGCCGTATCATTCGTGAAACACCTGAGTTGAAGGATGTGCTGATTGCTTTTCTTACAGCACGCAATGAAGACTATTCTCAAATTGCAGGGTTTGAGGCCGGTGCAGATGATTATATCAATAAACCTATCAAACCGCGTGTACTGGTAAGCAGGGTGAAGGCACTGCTGCGGCGTAAGGGCCCCAATGCCAATACCGAGCAGGATTTTGAGATTAGTGGCTTTCGGATTGATAAAGAAAAATACCAGATCATTAAAGACGATCAAACGATACATCTTCCCAAAAAGGAATTTGAACTTATCGCCCTTCTTGCATCCAGACCCGGCAAAGTATTCACCAGGGAAGATATTTTGAAAAATGTATGGGGCGGTGATGTGGTTGTTGGTGACCGCACCATTGATGTTCACATCCGGAAACTTCGCGAAAAACTGGGCGATTCGTATATTCGCACCATCAAAGGAGTAGGATATAAATTTGAGTTCTAAAAAACCCTTTTTCAGCCGGGTAAATACCTCAACACCAAGGTCGCTGGCCCTGTTTCTGGCGGTTTGGTTTGCCTCCTGCGTTGGAGCTTTTGTAGCCGTTACCGAATACGTTTTCCATACCTACCATAGCATCTGGGTGCCGGTGGTGGTTTTGGTGTTTACTTTCTTTTTTTCATTCCTTCTTTTTCAGTTTGCCGTTGAGCGCTTTATTTACCGGAAAATCAAACTGATCTATAAAAACATTCATCAGCTGAAACTCAGCAAGGGACAGAAACCCAAATCGGTTGATCTGGGAAATGATATCATCACTGCAGTTAACTCTGATGTGGAGGCCTGGGCCAGGGATCAGAATGAAGAGATTGAATACCTTAAAAACCTTGAAAATTACCGCAGGGAGTTTCTTGGAAATGTGAGCCACGAGCTGAAAACTCCGATTTTTAATATTCAGGGTTATATTCTCACCCTTCTCGAGGGTGGCCTTGAGGACGAGAAAATAAACCGCACCTATCTTGAAAGGGCCGAAAAAAGTGTTGAACGGATGATCAACATTGTTGAAGACCTTGAGATTATTACCCAATTCGAATCAGGGCAGCTCATGCTGCATAAAGAGAAGTTCGATATAGTTGAACTGGCAAGGGATACAATGAGTGGAATTCAGTACAGTGCAGAAAAAAGCCATGTGAAGCTGTTATTCAAGGAGCAATACGATAAGCCGGTTTATGTAAAGGCCGACAGGGAAAGTATTCAGAAAGTACTTTCCAACCTGATGATCAATTCCATTAAATACAGCAAGCCAAGTGGTAACGGCGAAACCAAGGTTTCGTTTTACGACATGGATG
>JBIICM010000085.1:0-10337 GCA_044238875.1 Flavobacteriales bacterium
CCCCGCTTTAACAGAAAAGCTGCTGAATATGCCATCAAACTTGGCATTGCCTGCAACAGCCAGATCACAAGAGAAAACATCTTCGCCCGTAAAAATTATTTCTATGCTGATCTGCCAAAAGGTTACCAGATTACGCAGGACAAAACACCGGTCTGCACCGGGGGCGCCATCAGTATAAAACCGGCCGGTCAGCAACCCAGAAAGATTAACCTCACCCGGATTCACATGGAAGAGGATGCCGGAAAAAGTATGCATGATCAGGATCCGTTTGATTCGCTGATTGACCTGAACCGGGCAGGTGTGCCGCTGCTGGAAATGGTGTCGGAACCTGAAATCAGAACAGCCGATGAAGCCTACGCTTACCTTACAGAGGTGCGCAAGCTGGTTCGGTACCTGGAAATCTGTGATGGCAACATGGAAGAAGGCAGTATGCGCTGCGATGCCAACATTTCTGTCAGAAAAAAGGGAGCTTCGCTCTTTGGCACCAAGGTAGAAGTGAAGAATATGAATTCAATCCGCAATGTACAGCGCGCCATTGAGTTCGAAATTGATCGTCAGATTGCACTGCTTGAGGCGGGAGAAACCATCAGGCAGGAAACCAGAAGTTTCGACGCTGTGAAGGGCACAACGTTTTCGCTGCGCAGCAAGGAAGCCGCCAACGACTACCGCTATTTCCCCGAACCTGATTTGAGTCCGCTTATTATCGAACCCGCTCAGATAGAAGCCATCAGGGCGGCAATGCCGCCCCTTCCGGATGCCCTTTATGAACGCTTCATCAATCAGTACGGCCTCTCTGCCTACGATGCCGGCATTTTGACCGACACCAAACCCATCGCCCTTTATTTTGAAAATCTCTGCGGCAAAACATCCCATCACAAGGCGGCAGCCAACTGGGTAATCGGGCCTGTTAAATCATACCTGAATGAGAGGGCGCTCGAAATGGAATCATTTCGGCTGAAACCTGAAAAAATTGCGGAACTGATTCAGCTTATTGACGAGGGAAAACTGAGTTTTTCAACTGCCAGCCAAAAAGTTTTTCCGCTGCTGACCGAGAACCCTGAACGCTCTGCTGCAGCCATAGCCGAAGAGCATAACTGGATTCAAAACAGTAACAGTGATCTGATACAAACCTGGATCAGGGCAGCCCTTGAGAAATATCCGGAAAAAATAAAGGAATACCAGCAGGGCAAAACAGGCTTGCTTGGATTGTTTATGGGAGAGGTCATGAAAAATTCGCAGGGAAAAGCTGATCCCAAACTGGCGGCCGCTCTGGTAAAGGAAGCGCTGGAGGCGTTCGGCGTTTAATGTCCTTCCAGATTGTTTTTATAGTAGTTTTGCATAAAATAGCGATGATGAAAAAAATACTTCAATCAATATTACTGCCTGTACTGATTCTTGCAGGCCTCAATGCCTGCTCAAATGCGCAAAATGCATCCTATCAGCTCAAGGGTAAAGTTGATAAACACCCCAATGCCTGGCTGATTCTTGAGGCATTCAAAGGAGCCAACGTAGAAAAAATTGATTCGGTAAAAACTGACAATAAAGGGCAGTTTACCTTTAAAAAGAAAGTTGCTGTAAAGGATTTTTACAGATTGAGAACCGGCTCCAACAATCAGGTTTATATCGTGCTTGATCCCGCTGAACAGGTTGAATATACTAACGACGGAGTAAGTCTGGTTGAAAAATATACGCTGACCGGCAGCACCGAAGGTCAGGTTGTGCTTGAAATTAAAGCCATTAAAAATAAAACAACCCAGTTTGGAGATTCGCTCAACCGGTTTTTTAGTGCATTGACCCAGGAAGAACAGGCAGCAAAACTTCCGGAACTGCAAATGGTCTATCAGAATTTCATGAGAGATCAACAGGAAAGCTTAATGCAACTGATCGAAAAAAACAGCGACAAGTTGGCCATTCTCATTGCTGCAGAGCAAATTGAGCCAGAACAGGATTTTGCGCCATATGAAAAAATTGCCACCGCGCTCGGGAAGAATTACAGCTATTCAGCACTTGCCCAACAGGTTATCAACCGCGCCAATCAGCTCAAAAAAACTGCCATTGGTCAAACGGCACCTGAAATTAACCTTCCGGATCCATCCGGAAAAAATATCAGCCTTTCGTCACTCAGGGGAAAAGTGGTTTTAATTGATTTTTGGGCATCATGGTGCGGCCCTTGCAGAAAAGAAAATCCCAACGTGGTTAGGGTTTATCAGCAATACCGCGATAAAGGTTTTGAAGTTTTCAGTGTTTCACTCGACCGCGATAAAAACAGCTGGATCGAAGCCATCAAAAAAGACCAACTGATATGGCCCAGCCATGTAAGCGATCTGGCTTACTGGAGCTCATCTGTTGTGCCCCAATATGGTTTTAGCGGTATACCCTTCACTGTTTTGCTAAACAAAGAAGGTAAGATTGTGGCAAAAGGACTGAGAGGGCCCCAGCTTGAGGAAAAAATCGCCACGCTGCTACAGAATTGACAGACCCTAAATTTCTCATACTATTTCATGAATGTAACGCAAAGTTTAGCGCTTGGCCTGCTACTGCTTTTCAGTAAAAGCCTTAAAGCCCAGAACTATTTTCAGCAGGAAGCAGCTTATAACATCGATGTGCGGCTGGATGATCAAACGCATCGGCTGCACGGATTCGAAACCATCCGCTATACAAACAATTCAAAAGACACCCTCCGCGAGTTATGGTTTCACCTTTGGCCGAATGCCTACAGCAGCGACCATACCGACTTTGCCTCACAGGAACTGAACAACAATGAGACTGACTTTCATTTTTCAAAGGCAGAAGACAGGGGCGGTATTGACAGCCTTGATTTTATGGTGCAGGGTGTAAAAGTCAAAACTGAGACCCCTCACGGCAAGACGGATATCATAAAGTTAATACCCGTACAAGGAGTGCTGCCCGGCCAAACCGTTACCATCTCCACACCCTTCAGGGTGAAAATTCCTTCAAGCGAATTCTCCAGACTTGGTCATGCTGAGCAGCAGTATCAGCTTTGCCAGTGGTATCCGAAGCCTGCTGTTTATGATCATAAAGGCTGGCATGCCATGCCTTACCTCAATCAAGGCGAATTTTATTCAGAGTTTGGATCCTTTGAAGTAAAAATAACCCTTCCCGAAAACTATGTGGTGGCCGCCACGGGAAACATGGATCCGCATGCAGAGGAAGAGGTGCGCATACTTGACAACATTAAGAATACTAAAGAATTGCTCCAGAAGGCGATCCCTTCAGATGATCCCTTCCCCCCCTCATCTGCCAATATGAAGACTTTGACCTTCAGACAGAACAGGGTGCATGATTTTGCCTGGTTTGCCGACAAGCGTTATCACATCATGACCGGTGAAGTTCAGCTGGAGCGCAGCGGCCGAACGATAAAAACCTATGCCTACTTCTGTAACAAAAACGCCAATGAATGGGCAAAAGCTGTTGCATACACCAATGAAGCGGTGAAACTTTATTCACGCTGGATAGGCGATTACCCCTACGATGTTTGCAAGGTAGTTGACGGAGCCCTCAGTGCCGGAGCGGGTATGGAATATCCGACTATCACCATCATTGCCTACCCGGGCAACCCTCAAATGCTTGACCGGGTGATTGCCCATGAGGTGGGTCACAACTGGTTTTATGGCATTCTGGCCAGCAATGAACGCGATTATCCATGGATGGATGAAGGCATGAACTCGTACTATGAAAAGCGCTACATGGCTGAGCGTTATCCGGATGCAGGCGTTTTTGACCAGCTGAGCATCAAGGCACTGCGCAACCTGGTTCACCTGGATGAGCTCGACAGGGAAGCATTCTACAACGTCGGCTGGTTGTTCCTTTCGCGCAGAAACGATGATATACCCGTAAGTTGTCATTCAGCTGATTTCAGAACCACCACCTATGGAGCCATGGTGTATGAAAAAACAGCCGGTCTGATGCGCTACATGGCAGCCTGGATGGGACAGGAAAAATTTGATGCCATGATGCAGGGATATTACAGCACCTGGCAATTCAGGCATCCCTACCCTGATGATTTCAAAAAACTGGCTGAAGATTACAATGCGAAACCGCTTTCCTGGTGGTTTGATGATCTGCTAAGCAGCAGAAAAAGGCTTGATTATGCACTCACCAGCGTTAATGTAAAAGATCAGCAAGTAAGTCTGCAGATCAAAAACAAAGGCCAGATTGCCGGACCATTCAGCATAACGCGTTTTGACGATAAGGGCGAAAAGCAGGGCACCACCTGGCACGAGGGTTTTTATGGTACGTCGAAGCTGCTGCTCAATGAAGCTGTATCAGCCAAATACAGTGTGAATGGCACGTATGCCATTACTGATTTTAACTGCAGGAATGATGAAATAAAAAGTAAGGGCTTGTTCAAAAGAACCGGCAGTTTTAAGCTTCATTTCCTCACCGGTTTTGAAACGCCCAATCGAAACAAATTGTATTATTTACCCGCTATTGGCTACAACCTCTACAACGGACTGATGGGCGGGGCTGTGCTGCATAATATTGGCGCATTGCGCAAGAAGTTTGAGTTCACTGCCATGCCGCTTTATGGTTTCCGCAGTAAGTCGCTGGCCGGCAATGTAAATTTAGATTATTTCATCAGGCCTGTTGGCGGATTTCTCAAATCAATTACCCTTAACGCCTCCGCCAGCAGGTATGGCCTTGCCAGGGCGAGCCATTTCGACCGCTTTGTTACAGGTGTTTCGCTGGTGCTCAAAAACAGGCGGTCGAATTCACTCGTAAAAAAGGAAATCATTATCCGACATATTCAGATTGAATACACGCCATACCATAACTATCAAACGCCCGATAAAACGGCTCCACTGGTTAAACGATCGCTCGGCTATAATCAGCTGCTTTTCAGCTTCAGCGCGAAACGCAAGCTGAATCCTTACGGCGCCCTGTTAGATGTGCAGCAGGGAGATGGGTTTGTTAAGGCATCTGCAACCATTCACCATTTTTTCGCTTACAATGCGCCTAAAAGAGGACTTCAGGTAAGACTTTTTGCAGGATCATTTCTTTGGAAAGCCAATGGCTTTAGCAATCCAAATGACGTGCGTTTCAGGTTAAGCGGCCAGAATGGCGACCAGGATTACCTGTTCAATGATCTTTTCATCGGACGGCAGGAAACAGGCGGATTGTGGTCAAGGCAGATGACAGAAACCGACGGTGCATTCAAGGTTTACAGCGGTCGCGGCCAGACGCTGGATCACCTTATGGCGCTGAACCTGAAATCAGGCATACCCGGAAACCTTCCCGTCAAATTGTTTGCCGATCTGGGGTACTATTTCAATGAGGAATCTGACAGGGATCAGTTAAACTATTGTGCCGGTGCAGTTTTATCCATCATCCCCGAAGCGTTTGAGATTTATTTCCCTTTTCTTATTTCAAAGCGGATTGAGCAAACCATGGATTTGAATCCTTCGACCAACCGATACGGGGAACGTATCCGCTTCGTGCTGAACCTTAAACTGGCCAATCCGGTGAATGCCTTGCGCAATTTCGATATGTGATGGGCAGGATTTATTTCGCCAGCGATTTTCATCTGGGCATTCCTGATTACAAACGCAGCCTTGAGCGGGAAAAGCGAATTGTGCGCTGGCTTGATATGATTGCCCCTGATGCTGATCGTATTTATCTGGTGGGCGATGTGTTTGATTTCTGGTTTGAATACAAGCATGTGGTACCGAAATATTACGTGCGCCTGCTGGGTAAGCTGGCCGAGATCACCGACAGCGGCACAGAGGTTCACTTTTTTACCGGCAACCATGATATGTGGGTTTTCGGCTACCTGAACAAGGAGCTGGGTATCACCATTCACCGCAAACCGGTGGTTCATCAGCTGCAGGGCAAGTCGGTTTATATCGGGCATGGCGACGGACTGGGACCGGGTGACCGGGGCTATAAATTCATCAAGCGGGTATTTGCCAATCCCCTTTGCCAATGGTTATTTGCACGGATACATCCCAACTTTGGCATTGGTATGGCGAACTACTGGTCGCGAAAAAGTCGGGCTGCCAATCCTGAAAAAGAAGTTTTTAAAGGTCGCAACAACGAATGGCTGGTTGCCTACATCAACGGGTACCTTTCAAACAATGCCCCTGCCGATTATTTTATTTTCGGACACCGTCACCTTCCACTTGACCTCGAAATACGTGAAGGCATCAGGTACATCAACCTGGGCGACTGGTTTAACTGGAACACCTACGCGGTAATGGAAAACGGAAAAATCAGCCTGCACCAGTTTGAATCATCTGAGCCGCTGCCGGTATGCCTGTAATGTAACTCCGATCTGCACCAGATGATTTTGCTCATCGCAGCTTAAATAAAATATGAGGTTGCACTGATTTAATTGCCGGTAAATAATTTATCCAGTGCATCTCTCACTGAAAGTTTACCATCGCGAATAGATGCCTCCAGCGAATGGATGCTGTTTTCCCGGTTTTTATCTGCATAAAAGCGACCAATGATTTCCTGCCTGATTTGCTCATGAAACCATTCAAGCTGTTGGGTTTTTCTGTTCTTTTCAAAGTACCCGTTCGACATGATTAACTGCATATAGCTTTCAACTGCCTCCCACAGCTGCGCTATATCTGCCGGATTAAAAGCTGAACAGGCCAGTGCGCGTGGCATCCAGCCGGAGGAATGCAAGGGCAGAAAATGCAGCGCCCTGGTAATTTCCTGTCGCGTTGCTCTTGCACGCTGCTGGTTCTGTCCATCGGCTTTATTCACAACTACTATATCGGCTAGCTCCATGATGCCCCGCTTGATGCCCTGAAGCTCATCACCGCCACCGGCTATCAGCAAAAGCAAAAATAAATCAGTCATACCGTGTACTTCTGTTTCGCTCTGCCCTACGCCTACCGTTTCAACCAGAATAACCTCAAATCCTGCTGCCTCACAGAGTAAAATTGCCTCTCGGGTATGCGCCGTAACACCCCCCAGAACGCCTGAAGACGGACTCGGTCTGATAAATGCCGAAGCACTGGCTGATAGCAAGGGCATGCGTGTTTTATCGCCCAGTATGCTACCTTTTCCTGCTTCACTGCTGGGATCAACCGCTAGTACGGCAACCTTTTTTCCGCGTTTTACCAGCATGCAACCCAGGGCTTCTATCAGGGTGCTCTTGCCCGCTCCGGGCAGACCGGTTACGCCAATCCGCAAACTTTTTCCAGTGTAGGGTATGATTTGATTCAACAAGATACCTGCAGCACGGCGGTCGCTTTCAGCGTTGCTTTCTGTAAGCGTAATTGCCTTTGAAAGCGTTTTTATATCCCCGGCCAGCAGATCATTGATAAAACTGCCGGGATCAGTTTCTTTTCTGGCCTGCCTTATTTTATGGATGCGCTGATCTTTTCCGGCTTTCATTGTCAGATCAATGATTCATCAGCAAAGCTGAGGTATCCGTTATCAGTGATGATCAGATGGTCGAGTAACCTCATGTCCATCAGTTCGGCTGCCTTTTTTAGTCGTTCGGTCAGGCGTATATCAGCCTCACTGGGTTTTAAATTTCCCGAGGGATGGTTATGGCAAACAAACAGGCCACAGGCTGCATGATCAAGACCAAACCTTAATATCAGCCGCAAATCAGCCACTGTTGAATCAATGCCGCCGGTACTTATCTTTTTGGTGCTGACAATTTTGTTGCTTTTGTTTGCAGCGATTGCCCAGAATTCTTCATGCTGCAGATCGCCCAAATGCGGTCGCATCAGGTCATAAACATCACTACTTTGTCTGATTTGATTGCGTACAATCGGCGCTGCATCATTTCTGCGACGTCCAAGCTCTATCGCAGCTACAATACTCACTGCCTTAGCTTTACCAACACCATGCAGCCGGGTAAGTTCCTCTACTGACTTTTTGCCCAGTTCAGCAAGGTTATTTCCCGCCAGCTGAAGTATTTTTCGGGCCAGTTCAACAGCACTTTCATTGCGGGCACCTGACCCGATGATAATGGCCAGCAATTCGGCTTCACTGAGCACATGGCGACCTTTTTGCAATAGTTTTTCACGCGGACGGTCATCCTCGTTCCAATGCCTGATCGGACGGTATTGATATATTTCAGACTGGTTCATGCATTATTCGGTGAAGGGCATTTTGATAGGGCTCAGCATAATCACCGATCATTCCGAAACTTTCGGCATCAATAACAATTTCACCCCCGGTTACCAAACCGAGTAAAGAGAATTGCAGCCCGGAATATTTCTTCAGCTCCGCCCTGAAGGCTTCCTCATTTTCCTGACGCACACTTATAACAGCCCTGCCCTGCGATTCACCAAACAAAAAGGCATCTTTACGAATGGCGGGATCTGTTTTAACATTGAAACCTGTACTGTTTACAAAGCCTGATTCTGCAAGGGTAACAAACAATCCGCCATCAGAAACATCATGCGCCGAGGCGATCAACTTTTTTCCGTTCAATAAAGCCAGCACTTCCTGCAGCAGTAATTCATCTTCCAGATTAAAAGCAGGTGCCGGACTCAGTTTAACACCATGCCATGAATACAGATACTGGGAACATGAAATATCTTCTTTGCTGTTTCCGAGGAGAAATATCAGGTCTCCCTTTTGCATAAAGCCCAAACCAAGGGCTTGCTCCGGGGTATCTAACAGTCCTATCATTCCGATGGTCGGCGTTGGAAATACCGGTATCGAGCTGTCGCCTTGTACAGTCTGGTTGTAAAAACTAACGTTGCCCCCCGTAACCGGTGTATCGAAGGCCCTGCAGGCAGCGCCCATACCCTTAATAGCCCCAACAAACTGCCAGTAAACTTCAGGATTATAGGGATTACCAAAATTCAGGCAATTGGTAACGGCAAGTGGTTTACCACCTGAGCAGGCAATGTTTCTTGCCGCTTCGGCCACGGCTATAGCGGTACCGGCCTCAGGGTCGGCATGTACATACCGTGCATTACAATCAACTGTCATTGCCAACACTTTGCCGCTGCCCTTTGCAAAGAGTAAACCTGCATCAGACGGGCTATTGGTTGTGATATTGGCTGTTCCGACCATAGAGTCGTACTGTTCGTAAACCCATCTTTTACTGGCAATATTAGGGTGCGCTACCAGATGAAGCGCCACCTTGCGTAAATCGGCTGGTTGCTGAACCTGACTTATATCGAACTGCTGTGCTTCCCTGTAATAGGCGGGTTCACGATATTCCCTTTTATATACAGGTGCTCCGCCGCCCAGCACGAGGTCATCAGCCGGCACATCAGCTACAAGCTCTCCACGCATGAAATACTGCAAGCGGCCTCCTTCGGTTACTTCACCAATAACGGCATGGTGCAGATCCCATTTATCAAAAACAGCCTCTACTTCAGCTTCTCTACCCGCCTTCACCACCATCAGCATACGTTCCTGTGATTCAGAAAGCAGAATTTCCCAGGCCTGCATGCCTTCCTGCCTGGTAGGCACTTTATCGAGCCAGATACGCATACCATGGCCACCTTTGGCCGACATTTCAGAAGTGCTGCAGGTTATTCCTGCTGCTCCCATATCCTGCATACCGATGATGGCGCCTGTTTTAATTACCTCAAGGGTAGCTTCGAGCAAAAGCTTTTCCTGAAACGGATCGCCAACCTGAACAGCGGGCAAATCTTTAGCCGACTCTTCATTAAGGTCACCAGAGGCGAATGTAGCCCCGTGAATACCGTCTTTTCCGGTTGAGGAACCCACAATATAAACCGGGTTACCTACTCCGTAAGATGTGGCAGAAGCGGTTTCCCCTACCCTTACCACACCAACTGACATGGCATTCACCAATGGGTTTCCGTTGTAGCAGTCGTCAAAATAAACCTCGCCTCCCAAAACCGGAATACCGAAAGCATTGCCATAATCTCCGATGCCCCGCACAACGCCTTTTAACAGCCAGCGTGTACGGTCAAGCTCCGGATCACCAAAGCGCAGGCTGTTGAGCTGAGCCACGGGCCTTGCACCCATGGTGAAAATATCACGGTTTATGCCTCCCACGCCGGTTGCAGCCCCCTGATAGGGTTCAAGCGCCGATGGGTGATTGTGGGATTCGATTTTAAATGCACATGCCCAGCCGTTACCAATGTCAACCAAACCGGCATTTTCTTCACCAGCCTTGGCCAGCATGCCTGCTCCCTCGCGAGGGAGGGTTTTCAGCCATACAATGGAATTTTTATAAGAGCAATGCTCACTCCACATGACAGAGAAAATACTCAGTTCGGTGAAATTCGGCCGACGGCCTAAAATTTCATGGATACGCTCAAATTCTTCGGGCAGTAAACCCAGTTTGCGCGCGGTTTCAACGGTGGTAAGCTGATCGGTAGATTGCATAATTCTAAAGTGGCTGCAAACCTACAAAATAG
>JBIICM010000239.1:0-2878 GCA_044238875.1 Flavobacteriales bacterium
GGGATATTCCTCGGAACACTTGGTATATTTTTCACGCTTTTCCTGATTTTCTCGCGCACATTCCCTGTGATTGCGATGAGTGAGCTTAAGACCATTGTTAAGTCAACAGGAGAAAAAAAATCTTCTTCCGCATCTACACATCATGAGCACTAAGAAAGTTATATACGGCGTATTCGACGACGAACATGTGCTGCTTGAAAGTGCAAAAGCACTCCGAAGCAAAGGCGTCAGAATTGCAGATGTTTTTTCACCCTTCCCCATTCACGGATTGGATCCGGTAATTGGTATCAAGCCTACGAAACTCTCGAACTTTGCTTTCTTTTATGGCATGTTCGGCACTCTATCTGCAGTTTGGATGACCTGGTACATGATGATTCATGACTGGCCGATGAATGTTGGCGGTAAACCCAGCTTTTCATGGTTTGAGAACCTGCCTGCTTTTATTCCTCCAACGTTTGAATTAACTGTTTTCTGCGCAGCTCATGGTATGGTGCTCAGCTATCTGCTGGTGAATAAAATTTACCCGGGTCGCAAACCACACAATCCTGATCCAAGATCAACTGACGATAAGTTTGTGATGCAGATAAATGTTGCAGATAACAAACGTGTTCAGGAGCAAGAAATCAGAGAAATTCTGAACGGCACGGGTAGTATTGAAATCAATGAAAAAGTTCTCGGCTAAGATGGCGATGCAAAACACTAATCATTTACCTTACTTCCTGGTATCAGGTCTTGCCGGACTGGGGATGTTCCTGGTTTCCTGTTCAAGCAATGAACTCAGTCCGGGTTTGGAATACATGCCTGATATGTATCGTTCACCTTCGCATGAAACCTATTCAGAAAGTCCGCTTGACCCCCTGAATGGTTCAGCCAGAAAACCTGTTGCGGGAACCATACCACGTTTTAACGATGAGACACTTCCGTTTTACGAGCCTTATACTTTCCCCAATACCAACGAAGGTTACGAAGCTGCTGGAGCAGGGTTGGTAAATCCGCTTCCTGCATCAGAAGAGATACTTAAGCTGGGTGAGGCGCGCTACACTATTTACTGTACACCCTGCCATGGTGAAAAAGGTGACGGACAAGGTACACTCGTTCAGCGTGACAAATTCAACGGAGTACCCTCCTATTACAGTGAAAATCTGAAAAATCTGCCGGAAGGAAAAATGTACCATTCCATTTATTATGGAAAAAACATGATGGGGTCTCATGCTTCACAGCTAAATTCAAAGGAACGCTGGGCGATCATCCGCTGGGTGCAGAAACTTCGTGCTGATGGCCTTGGAATGACAGCGCCTTCAGATTCATCTGCAGCAAAGAAAGATTCACTGGCAATGAAAACAAATTAATCCTGAAAACTCTAAAAGGCAACTCATGAACTACACCTTTTCCAACAAAACCCGTAACATCTGCTTTATTTTGATGGGGGTTGGGCTAATCAGCCTGGTTGGCGGATTTATTACCGATTCACACCGTGCCTGGCCTAACCTGCTGCTGAATGCATTCTTTTTCACGGCAATTGCATTGGGAGCCCTATTTTTTATGGCTGTTCAGTACGCCGCAGAAGCGGGCTGGTCTGCAGCTATCAAACGGCCGATGGAAGCCGTAGCTTCGTATCTGCCACTTGGTTCGCTGATTCTTGGCGGCGTTGTGATTCTTTCAGCTTTTCACCTGAATCATATCTATCACTGGGCTGACCCTGAAGTGGCACATCATGATGAAATTATTGCCGGAAAAACTGCCTTTTTAAATAAATGGTTCTTCTCCATCCGTACTATCGTTTATCTGGGCGGTTGGTTGCTGTTCTTCAGGGCTTTTCAAAAACGCTCTGAAGCCGAAGCTATATCTTATGATACTAAAAACTGGAAAAAAACCCAGTCACTTGCTGCGTGGTTCCTTGTGTTTTTTGCAGTTACCTCTTCAACTTCAGCCTGGGACTGGATCATGTCAATTGATACACACTGGTTCAGCACGCTCTTTGGATGGTACACTTTCGCTGGTTTCTTTGTAAGTGCCCTTACCATGATTACCTTGTTGGTGTTGCACCTTAAAAACAGAGGGCTTCTTCCTGAAGTAAATGAAAACCATATACATGATCTTGGTAAATTCATGTTTGCCTTCTCGATTTTTTGGACTTATCTCTGGTTCTCTCAGTTTATGCTTATCTGGTATTCAAATATTCCTGAAGAAGTAACCTATTTTATGGACCGTTTCGCGAACTATAAATTTCTGTTTATTTTCAATCTTTTCCTGAACTTCTTCTTCCCTTTCATTGTTTTGATGAAAAGAGGAGCGAAGAGAAATTATAACCTCCTGTTTTTTGTTGGAATTGTAATCTTGTTTGGCCACTGGAGTGATAACTTTGTTATGATTATGCCCGGAACTGTTAAAGAGCACTGGCATTTCGGCTGGGTCGAATTAGGCACCCTCGCCGGATTCCTCGGATTATTCATTTTTGTTGTACTGAATCGGCTTGCCTCAAGGTCAGTGGAAAACAAACAACATGTTTTTTATCCTGAAAGTGTTCATCACCATATTTGATTTCTTATATGACCCTTTTGATCCTTACTGTTATTGTTCTTTTTGTCATCGCCGTTGTGCGTGTGATGAATGTTTATGAATTGTCTGCCGAACTGCGCGGTGGCCGAAACGATGATGTGGTTACTGAGCGGGAAAGCAGAAATATTGCCGGCTATTGGGTATTGTTTCTCATTGCATTTCTTGGTTTCTGCTTCTGGCAATTATTTAAGTACAAAGACAAACTCTTACCAAGGGCTGCATCGGCACACGGTCCCGAGATTGATAATCTCTTCAATACCACAATGCTGATTATTGCCATTGTTTTTGTGCTTACACATATCGTTCTTGTTTATCAGAT
>JBIICM010000240.1:0-2852 GCA_044238875.1 Flavobacteriales bacterium
CTGTACCTTTTGCTTCAACAGGTTCTTTCACATCCGGCAATATTTATAAGGTCCAGCTTTCTGATGCCAGCGGTAGTTTTGCCAACCCGGTAGAGATAGGTACATTCAGCTCAACAGCCAATTCGGGGAATATTAATTCAACAATTCCTGCAGGCACTCCAAATGGCTCAGCTTACAGGGTTCGTGTTGTTTCTACTACCCCGGCTGTTACGGGCACACCCAATACCACTGATTTTGCCATTGCTCTGGCTCCGCAGATTGTTATTACACGTAACCCTGCCAATGCCAGCAGTCTTTGCGGAGGTTCGATCACTTTAAGTATACCCAATACCTATACGGGAATAGTGTGGAGTCCGGGTGGCCAAAATACCACAAGTATAGAGGTTACGGCAGCGGGCGATTACAGCGTTACTGCCAACGGTTCAGAAGGCTGTCCGGCTACTTCTGAAGTAATCAGTATTACGGCGGCTCAGGCCCCTGTTGCCAATTTTACTTATACTCAACCGTCCGGCTATCTGATTGAATTCACAAATACTTCAGAAAACGGCACAAGCTACTCGTGGAATTTCGGGGCAGCTACTACTACGAGTGTTAACCCAACGTTTACATTTCCGTTTGACGGTGAATATCCTGTAACCCTTATTGCCACAAACGCCTGCGGCAGCGACACCATCAAAATAACTGTGATTGTGAAAAAGTTTGTTGGCATTAATGAACTGGCAGCCAAAGCCAACCTGCAACTCCATCCTGTGCCTGCTGCTGATCTGCTGAATCTTGAACTGAATTATCCGGTTAGTGAAGAATGCGTAATTTCAGTGGTTAACCTTACCGGACAGGAAATTTACAGAGAGGTTTGCATGCTTGGTGGTCAACTGATACGCACGATTCAATCTGCCCATTTGGCTGCCGGGGTTTACCTTTTGCGTGTTAACAGCAAATCGGGTTCAATTTCAAGAAAGTTTACAAAAAACTGATCTGAAAGCTTTTATATTTTTGATCGCCGGAGGTAATTAACTTCCGGCGTTTCTTTTTACATCATGAAAAACAAACATTACTGCAAACTGCCCCGACTGATCCGCAGCGGGCTATTTACTTTAATCTGCTTAAGTTTATTCAGCGGCATCAGGGCGCAGGAAGAAGCAGATTCTGTTTTTATCCGAAAGATATTTGATGAGGCCCTCAGTCGTGGCGACTGCTATAGGGTGCTTGAACATTTATGCACGCAGATTGGTCCGCGACTAAGCGGTTCAAAAGGCGCAGAGGAAGCCGTGGCTTATACCCGTGCGGTAATGGAGCAGTATGGGTTTAGCAAGGTGTTTCTGCAGGATGTAATGGTGCCCCACTGGGAGCGCGGAAACATTGCCAAAGCAGAAGTGCAAAGCGGAAATAAAAAAATTCCGTTGAACATCTGTGCCCTTGGCGGCAGTGTTGCAACACCAGAAAAGGGTATTTCAGGAAATGTAATAGAGGTGCAGAACTTTGAGGAGCTGGAGAAACTGAGCAGAGAGCAGGTCGCCGGCAAGATTGTTTTTTTCAACAGGGCCTTCGACCCTAAACACATTTATACATTTCATGCCTACGGAGGTTGCGTAGATCAGCGGCATGTCGGGGCATCAAAAGCATCGCGCATGGGTGCCGCAGCGGTAATTGTACGCTCAATGACCCATAAAACCGATGAGTTTCCGCATACCGGCAGCATGGCGTATGACTCACTTTATCCAAAAATTCCTGCTGTTGCGGTCAGCACCAGGGGAGCCGACCAGTTGAGCAGCCTGCTAAAAAAAGACCCGACACTAACCCTGCGTTATACCATCAACTGTAAATGGTTTGCTGATGCTCCTTCACACAATGTGATTGGTCAAATGAACGGTTCAGCAAGGCCCGGTGAATTTATTGTGGTGGGTGGACATCTCGATGCCTGGGACAAAGGGCATGGTGCCCATGACGATGGGGCCGGTTGCGTTCAGAGCATGGAAGCACTTCGGCTGTTGAAGGTACTTGGTTATCAGCCAAAACATTCGCTCCGGGCGATCATGTTTATGAATGAGGAAAATGGTTTGCGGGGCGGATTAAAATATGCTGAACTGGCACAATCGGCAGGTGAGATTCACCGGTTTGCCATTGAGTCAGACAGGGGCGGCTTTACCCCGCGCGGATTTGCCATTGACCACGGTCAGGATACGGTTGACTTTGTAAGGCGATTCAGTCAGCTTCTTTCGCCCTATGGGCTTACTGATATTATCAAGGGTGGTAGCGGCGCAGATATTGGTCCGCTTAAAAAGCAGGGGGCCATCTGCATAGGCTACGTACCTGACTCGCAACGTTATTTCGACTATCATCACGCCGATTCTGATCTGTTTGAATCAGTAAACAGACGTGAGCTGGAGTTGGGCGCGGCCTCCATTGCGGCACTGATCTATCTGGCCGATAAATACTGGCCTTGATTCACTGACTTGTCAGGGTGAGTATTACAGGTTGATGATCAGACCATTTGAACTGCAGGTCAATGGTTTTTATCTTTAACACCCTGAATGCCGGGGAGGCAATAAAATAATCAATGAGCGTGGTGAATGTCCTGCCGGGCTGGTAGGGTTCTGTTAATGCTCTGTTTGTAGGCGTGGTTACATCGAATATAGCGTTGAAACGACTGGGTAATGCAGCATGATCAAGTGCCTGCGCCGTGTAGCCCGGCGGTAATTGTGCTGCTGTTTCACCATGGTAACCGGGCGGAAGCTGGTTCCAGTCGCCACCAAGCAGCACGAGCTGTCCGGAAGCCTTTTCACTGCCATACCGCTCGCTGATGAACTGCATCTCCTGCCTTTTTATTGCTCCTGTTTCATCATAGGCTGTAT
>JBIICM010000086.1:0-10176 GCA_044238875.1 Flavobacteriales bacterium
ATCCTGAAACAATTGTCAATGCAGAGATCCCAATTGATGAAAGTAATAAGGCTCCGGTTGCAATAAGATTATTGCCTGCTTTTGTGAACAATTGGTTTCGCAATGATACGGGCACGAAACTGTTTTCAATAAGCTTGATTTTAATGATCTGCTGAAAACTATCTGTATCATAAAATGGAGATCCCGGATAACTCATCGAAAACCAGTTTACCAATATTTGCTCTTTGGTCTGATTCGAAAATACAATTGAACTATCGCCTGAAACACCCATGTATTTTATCCTGTGAAAAACCGGCCTGGAACCCATGTAAACAGTGGATAGAGATTTTATAGTTAAAGCAATTTTCGCTCCGTTTTCCAAAAACAAGGTATCTTTCTGAGGCCCAGCAGCAAAAACCAAACAGCCTGAAAGAAGCGCGAATAATGTGATTAATATTTTCATAATTTTAATTGAACCCGAACGAAGTCAAATTTGTAATTCTTTACCTATTGCGGGTCAAAATTAAATATATTTTTAACCCGGATAAAACAAACTAATTTCCAATGAAGATTGACGCTCACCAGCATTTCTGGAAATATGATCCCCTGAAGCACAGCTGGATCACTGATGAAATGAAAGTAATTAAAAAAGATTTCATGCCCGATGACCTGAGTCCACTGCTTAAACAAAATGGATTCACCGGATGTGTTGCTGTTCAGGCGGATCAGACGGAGGCCGAAACAAATTTCTTAACCGATCTCGCCGCATCAAATCATTCAATTATGGCTGTTGTGGGTTGGGTTGATTTATGCAGCGAAAATATTTCGCGCCGACTGGAGCATTTCAGCCAGTTTAAAATAATAAAAGGCTTCAGGCATATCTTACAAAGTGAAGTGCCCGAATTTATGCTTCAGGAAGGTTTTCTCAGCGGCATTGGAGCCCTTGCTGAATACCATTACACTTACGATGTGCTGATTTTTCCGCAGCATTTAACCGCAGCCATAAAGTTGATACAAATGTTTCCGAATCAGCCATTTGTAATAGACCACCTTGCTAAGCCAGCCATTAAACGCGGATCAATACATGATTGGAAAAAAGACCTCGCACAAATTGCCGCGCATGAAAATGTGTATTGTAAAGTATCGGGGTTAGTAACAGAAGCCCCTTCAAAAAACTGGGAAGCAGCTGATTTCACATCTTATCTGGATGCGGTTTATGAATTGTTTGGCAGCAACAGGGTAATGTTTGGTTCTGACTGGCCGGTTTGTTTGCTGGAGGCTGATTACGAAAAGGTTTACCAGATCATTGAGCAGCATTTTTCGGGATATTCAGTGGATGAAAAGCAAAAGTTATTCGGCCTTAATGCGATGAAATTTTACAACATCAAACCGGCTGGAAGCCTTCAGACGGTTTGATTACCTTTGTTGCATAATCGTATCAGCTATGACAACCGCGGCATCTTCGGCCCCTGCAATCAGTGACATCTTAAAAAAACTTGGCATTCAGCCCGAGAATACCGGTGTATCAACCGGACTTCAGTGGCTCGAAGGTTCAGGTTCCTGGATTAGTTCTTTCTCACCCGCTGACGGGCAGGAGATTGCCCGCGTAAAGTGCGCCGGCGAATACGACTACCGGTCGGTTATAAAAACTGCCGGAACGGCTTTTAAACAATGGAGGAAAATGCCTGCACCGGCGCGGGGAGAAATTGTCAGGCAGATGGGAGCGGCTTTCAGACAGCACAAAGATGAGCTTGGGCGACTGGTATCTTATGAGATGGGGAAAAGCCTGCGCGAAGGTCTGGGGGAGGTCCAGGAAATTATTGACATCTGTGACTTTGCCGTTGGTTTGTCAAGGCAGCTTTACGGACTTACCATGCACAGCGAACGTCAGGATCACCGCATGTATGAGCAATGGCACCCCTTAGGAATCACAGGCATTATTTCGGCATTTAACTTTCCGGTGGCAGTATGGTCATGGAATGCCATGATTGCCTGGGTCTGCGGGGATGTTTGCATTTGGAAACCGTCCTCGAAAACACCCCTCTGTGCAATTGCCTGCCAGCATATCATTGCCGGTGTTTTGAAGCGCAACCAGGTGCCGGAGGGCGTTTCCTGCCTGCTGATTGGCAACGCCATGGGCGACCTGCTGAATAACGACCGGCAGGTACCACTGATTTCCTTTACCGGTTCAACCCGGATAGGCCAACATGTTGCCCAGACAGTGGCCGGCCGCTTCGGCAAAACAATCCTTGAACTGGGCGGCAACAACGCGATTATTGTGACCCCCGAAGCCGACCTGAAAATGATGCTGATCGGCACCGTTTTCGGGGCTGTAGGTACCGCCGGACAGCGTTGCACCAGCACACGCCGGCTGATTGTTCACCAAAGCATTTATGATCAGGTGAAAACCTCGCTGAAAAGCGCCTATGCACAACTGAAAACCGGAAACCCCTTGCTAGAGGAAAATCATGTAGGGCCTCTGATTGATCGCAAAGCGGTTGAAGATTATCAGAAAGCCATTGAGCGGGCCCTTGCTGAAGGCGGGAAAGAACTGGTAACGGGCGGTGTACTTTCCGGAGAAGGTTATGAGAGTGGTTGCTACGTAAAACCCTGCATCATCGAAGCGGAAAACCATTTTGAAATTGTGCAGGAGGAAACTTTTGCCCCCATTCTTTACCTGATCCGCTACAACACCCTTGAAGAAGCCATCGCCCTTCAGAATGGGGTGCCCCAGGGTCTGTCATCCTCAATCTTCACCACCAACATGCGTGAGATGGAGCTGTTTCTTTCTGCCGGAGGGTCTGACTGCGGTATCGCCAACGTAAACATCGGGACATCCGGAGCCGAAATAGGCGGAGCCTTTGGAGGCGAAAAGGAAACCGGTGGCGGAAGGGAATCGGGGTCTGATGCCTGGAAGGCCTACATGCGCCGGCAAACAAATACAATCAATTACGGAACGAGTCTGCCGCTGGCGCAGGGCATCGAGTTTAAGTTCTGACGCGAGATGTACCTGCTGATCGCACTATTGCTTACAAGCCTTGTTTGCTGCACAGGTATTGAAAAACCTGTGAAACAGGAGCGCTATTTCGATAACATGGGTTGGTTTCAGGCTGAGCTGAAAAGCAAGCAGAAAGCAAACCCGGAAATCGAAAAGACCTTATGGGTTGATGGAGATTCTTCAAGGGTTAATGCCCATCCGGAAAGCTGGCAAAAAGAACTTGGTATTTTTATGGAAACTGACCTGAATAAAGCGGTTTATGCCGGCAAATTCAAGGTTGACACCCAGGTGCTGGCCGACAGATCCATCATGATTACCTGTCTTGCTGCCGATCCTGATATCAATATCAGAAAATACACGGTGCAGAAAAAGAACGATGCGGTGATAAAAGTGAGTGCCGAATTGCTGAGCAGAAGTCCACTGCTCCGCACAGCGATGCGCTGGTCGTATATGCCTGACAGCGGCTACGATTTAAAGGGGCTTCATGAAATGAAAGGCCTGCGGAAAAATGAATTTGATGTCAGAGCCCGGTTCAGGCCACAAGCACAAAACGCACCATGACCATTGCCATACTGTTGATTTTTATTGCCGGATACACAGCCATTGCGCTGGAGCACCGCATTGCCGTAAACAAATCTGGAACAGCTCTGCTAACAGCCATTCTGATGTGGACATTGTACAATGCCGGATGGCCGGATGAAGAAATTGTACCCGAGCTGGCACATCATCTGGAGGAAATTTCCGAAATACTTTTTTTCCTCATGGGGGCCATGACCATTGTCGAGATTATTGACCTGCACGATGGGTTCAACATGATCACCAACCGCATCAACACCCGAAATCAGATTCGTCTGCTTTGGATCATCGCGGGCATCTCATTTTTCCTTTCCGCGCTGCTCGATAATCTCACCACTGCCATCGTGATGGTATCATTAACCAGAAAGATCATTTCAGTAAAGCACCAACGATTGTTTTTTGCCGGGCTGATTGTAATTGCATGCAATGCCGGAGGAGCCTGGTCGCCTGTGGGAGACGTTACCACCACCATGCTTTGGATCAGTGGTAAGGTTACCGAATTGAATATAATCAAAACATTGCTCATACCCAGCATTGTGAGTTTATTGGTTCCATTGATTTACGTGACCATTTTCGAAAGGAAAAATCTTTTGGGTGAACTCATTCCTCCGGAAAAGAGACAAATCGGAAGGGAAAACACACTGATTTTCTTTATCGGCACCGGCGGATTGATCATGGTACCTGTTTTCAAGCTGCTGACAGGCCTTCCGCCCTACGTAGGCATGCTGCTCATGTTGGGTATTATTTGGGTGGTAGCAGATCTGATGCACCGACATAAGGAAGATGACCTGAGGAACCGTTTTTCTGCAAGCAATGCCATTCGCCGGATTGATCTGCCCAGTCTGCTTTTCTTTTTGGGGATATTGCTGGCTGTGGGGGCATTGCAGTCAATGCATCTGCTAAACGGAGCTGCAGCATGGATGGATCAGCGGATTGGTAACAAAGACCTGATTGTGATGATTATTGGTTTATTGTCGGCTATTGTTGATAATGTACCGCTGGTAGCCGCTGCCATGGGCATGTATGACTTCCCCGCTGATCACAAATTCTGGGAATTTCTGGCTTATGCTGCCGGAACGGGTGGCAGCGTTTTGATCATTGGTTCAGCTGCTGGTGTTGCTGTTATGGGCATTGAAAAAATCGATTTTCTCTGGTATCTGAAAAAAATCAGCCTCATCGCCTTGTTGGGCTATTTTGCAGGCGCGCTTGTTTATCTTTTTCAATACGAACTTATGTTTTAAGGTCGCAGAATGCTGAACTCTGTTCTTCGGTTCAGGCTCCTGCCTTCAGCTGTTGTATTGGGCGCCACCGGTTTCGATTCTCCATAACCTTTGGCTACCAGGCGTGCGGATGCAACGCCTTTTCCTGCCAGAAAATCAACCACCGCCTGTGCCCTTGCCTGTGATAACCTGAGGTTGTCGGCATCGTTGCCCACATCATCGGTATGCCCACCGATCTCAACCGTTGTTGTTGGATTTTTTTCAAGAAACTCGCGAAGTTTATCGAGTTCAGCCAGTGAGGTGGGCAAAAGGGTACTGGAACCACTTTCAAAAAAGATATTTTTCAGCACGATCGGCTTCCCTGCAATAATGGGGCTTAGCCTAATATTGGCTTCAAAGCGGTCATCCGGCCCCAGATTGGACCCCAGGCTGTAATTGCCTGAATAAAAGAGATATCCCGGCGCACTTACATTCAGCGCATAACTGCTCCCTGAAGGGATGCAAACAAGGTATTCACCGTTAATTCTATCTGAGACAGTAGCAGCCGAAAGGTCGCCGGTTTTCAGGTCAATTACCGCTACCTGTGCCTGCAGGGGCTTGCCATCGGGGTCGGCGCTGATGATGCCTTTCAGATAGGTAACCGGCCGGGGTCGCATTGAAGATGGCAATTCAAAGCGGTACAGATCACGCCCGCCTTTTCCGCCAGGCCGGGCGCTTGAATAATAGGCCCTGTTACCCTGCGCGTTAACCACCAGATGTTCTTCGTCAGAAGAAGTGTTGATTGGATAACCCAGATTTTCAGGTTTTGACCAGGTGCTGTCGGCGTTTCTGCGACTCACATATAAATCCTGGCCACCCATACCCGGATGACCTGCGGAGGTAAAGAACAACGTTTTGCCATCGGGATGAAGAAAGGGCCCTGACTCATCAAAAGGGGTGTTCAGCACGGAGCCCATATTGCGGGGTTTGCTCCAGCGCGCCTGGGCGTTTCTGAAAGCCTGGTAGAGGTCACCTCCACCCAGCGTGCCCTCCCGCTTGCTTACGAAGATGATTTCCCTGCCGTCGGCCGAAATGGTGGGCTGCGTATCCCAGAAAACAGAATTAAGGCTTCCCAGGTTCTGCGGGGCTGACCATTGGCTGCCAGCCCGCTGACTCACATAAAGATCGCAGCTTCCCAGGCCGTCTTTTCGTTCACAGGCAGTAAAAAACAGGGTGTTTCCATCGGGCGAAAGGCAGTGCGCCCCTTCATTGCCGTGAGAGTTTACCGGAGGCCCCAGCGCCCTTGCGAGGTTCCAGGTCTCTCCTTCCATCCGGCTGAAATAAAAATCTTCCTCAAAGGGCGAAGCCCCCACATCTGACATGCCATCCCTTGGTCTTTTTCGCGTGAAGAGCAGATACGACTCATCGGCTGACACGGCAGGGTGGTACTCGTCAAGCGGAGAATTCACCAGCTCACCCAGGTTCTCAGGTTTGAATTCAACCGGATTATTAACCGCCTGCTCCGCAAAGCGGCAGTTGGCCAGTCGGTGCTCCCCTTTTTTCCGCATATCAGGATGTATGCGTTCATAGGAAAGAAATTTCTCAAGGTTTTTCACCGCCTGCCCATACCGGCCGAGTTTCATTTCCGTGCCGGCAAGGTTGTAATAATTGGGCGGGAAACGATCGGGCATAATTCGGATGGCTTCGTTGTAATGCGTTACGGCACCTTCATAATCTTCGAGATCATCCTGCACATTGGCCAGCAGCATGTGTGCTTCAAAGAACTCCGGATCGGCCTCCAGCGCCTCTTTGAGAAGACCGGCAGCTTCTGATGATTTGCGGTATTCATAAAACCGGCGGGCTTCCTCAAACCGCCCTGCCGCCTTCTTACTTTTGGTGGTCAGCGTACCCTGCTGCGCCTTACATCCGGCAGACCATAAAAGCAGGAAGGCCGATAAAAACTGCAATGAAATTTTCATCCTGATTAAAACGTGAAAAGTAGGGGTTTCTTTTGTATCAGGCGATACTCATGGTATTTGTCAGGGAAAGAAAAAACAAAAAATAAGCGGGCCGATAAATTTGATTCATCTGCCCGCCCCTATGCGATTGATTGCGTTTTACTGCCTTTTCAATGTGATGTCACCTTTCAACTCCTGTCCGTTCTTCAGGCGAAGCACATAATAATATACTCCGTCGGGTGAATCGCCCCCGTCCCAGTTGTTCTGGTATGCATTGCTGGCAAATACTTCGCTGCCCCAACGGTTGAACACTTTCAGGTCGCTGTCGGGGAACCCTTCAAGACCCTTAACAACAAAGAAATCGTTCTTGCCATCACTGTTGGGTGTAAACGAATTAGGGACGGCAATTTCACCTTCTATCACATAAACTGCTGAAGTTGTGTCGGTGCATCCATTGCTATCTGTAATAACAAGTGTGACCGTATAGGAACCCTTGACAGGGAAGGGATTTACCGGGTTTTGAACGGTAGCGTTTTGTCCATTACCAAAATTCCAGGACCATGTAACCGGATTTCCGGTTGATTGATCAGTAAAGGCGATGGGAATATTTACCAATGCGCCCCCTGTAGGACTTGAAGTAAATGCGGCTGTAGGTGAGGAGCCGGAAATAAGTAATGTATCGGAGGCGCTGCAACCCTGAATATTTCTCACCGTCAGCACAACCTGTCCAGGACCAAAAGAAGTACTTCTGCTTGTGTCTCCATTCGACCAGAAATAACGGTGAACATTTTCCGGGCCGGTTAATTCAAGGCTTGCCCCGTTACAGATGGTTACATCCTGACCAAGATTAACTACAGGCAGGGGCTGAAGGATTACAGTCACTTCGATGGTATCTTTTGAATAGCAACCATTATTTTCAGCCCAGAGCGAGTAAATGGCGCCCGACTGCGGATTGCCTACAGATATGGAGGTGTCAGATGAATTGAACGAAGGTCCTTTCCAGAAGTATTTTACTCCGTTTTCAGGAACCACATTCAGGTTCAGCGGGTCACCGATACATACCACCGTTTGTCCGGTGATCACGGGATCGGGCAATGGCCTGAAATCAACTTTCACGGTATCAGTGACCGAACATCCGATTGAATTGGTAATTTTCACCCACCATGCGCCAGATATTGTAATCGGACCACTCAGCGAATCAGTGCTGTTGTCGTTCCACAGGTAACTCAAACCGGGGTCGGATGGGGCTGAAAGAAAGATGGTGTCAATTCCGCAAATCGAGGTATCGGAAATATTAAAGCTAAAGACCGGACTCACTCCTACAACAATATCAACAGAGTCAATCAATGATTTACAACCACTCTTTGTGTAGAAAGCATAATACTTTCCTGAATTTTGCAATTCAACTGACTCAACAATGAAATCAGCCCCCTGATTTACGGTATTTCCACCGGGTATGGTCCATGAATAAGTTACTTCTTCTTGTTGGGGAATACTCAGCATAAGCTTTTCACCTGAGCAGAGTGAATCGCTGTTGGTCACCACATCAGAAATTGAAATCTCCGGTTTGGGTAGTAAAGCAAAATTAACATTTACAGTATCACTGACTGAGCAGCCTATTGTATTGGTGAGCCGAACCCACCAGGTTCCCGATTCTGTAATCGGACCACTCAGCGAATCAGTGCTGTTATCGCTCCACAAATATGTGATATCACCACCAGATGCTGCAGATAAGAAAAGCGTGTCTTTTCCGCAAATCGAAGTATCGGCAGCACCAAAGCTGAATTCAGGACTGACTGCTATGAATATGTCAACCGAATCGAGCGATGATTTACAACCATCCTTGCTGTAAAATGCGTAGTATTTACCTGAGTTTTGCAATACTGCCGCATCAATAATAAGATCTTTGCCCGGACTAACAGTGCTTCCACCAGGAGTGATCCAGAAGTAAGAAACTTGGTCCTTTTCAGGAATACTCAGCTCAAGCTTTTCGCCTGCGCAAAGCGAATCGCTGTTGGCCACCACATCAGAAATTGAAATCTCCGGAGCGGTCGGAATAACAGAAAAATAAAGATCAACAGAATCCCTTTTTGCACAACCTTCCGGATTTTCCACTTCAACCCAATACAAACCTTTTGTGGATGCCAGAAAGGTCTGGTTAGACGAACCATCTTGCCATTCATAGGTATATCCGCTTCCGGCACCAGCATCAAGCGTTACAGTTTGAGAATTACAAACGGTGTCGGTAAAAAGTAAATTTACCTCAGGTGTTGGATTCACCAGTATTTTCAAGGTATCAGATAAACTTTCGCAACCGTTTATAGTAACAGAAGCCAAATAAGTACCCGAGTTAGTTGTTTTGAGATTGTTGAGATCAAGCTGCTGGCCCGGAATTATATTCGAGCCCTGAGCGGTTTGCTGCAACCAGGAATAGGAGGAGGCTCCCTCAATATTGCTCATGCGCAGTGAAAGTGATTCTCCTGCACACAATGTATCCGCGCTGATTTCGGGGCCGAAAGGAACAATGGTAGCCACCGGAGTTGTTGGTCGGGGCGCAGTATAGACGCGCGCGGAATCACGTGCCTTACAACCCTGGTAATCGGTTACTTCAACCCAGTAAAGCCCACTGTCGGAAGCCAGATAGGTTGATGAGGTTGTAACCCCATCCTGCCATTGAAACAGATAATTACCCGGCACGGTAAGCAACAATTGCGTTCCTTCACAAATGGTATCTCTTGATTGCTGGATATTTACAACAGGTCCATAAAAGGAGACCTCAATAGTATCTTTCGCCGCACATTCGTTACCGCTGAGCACATCAACCGTATAAATGCCAGGTGTTTTTACAACTATTTTCTGGGTAGTGTCACCGGTGCTCCACAGGTATTTTGTCTTTCCCGGACCTGCATCAAGTATTGTTGAATCACTTAGGCATACTGATCGGTTGGTGCCAAGATTAAGGTAGCTGAAATCAGAGAAGTAGCCATAATTACAACTGGCTCCCTGGCGGTAGGCCGTTCCCATGTGGAAGAGCTCGGCGCTGAAATTGGTGATCAGCGAAGCCTTTCCGGTAGGAACTTCAGCTGTTGTGAAAACCCGGTTGAGATAGACCCATTCACCGTTTGTACCGGGCACTGGCTGAAAGCCGCTGCCGTCGAGCGGATTACCATTCAGCTTGAAATTGTTCTGGAAACCATTTTTTATGGTAAGCGTAAGGCGAAACTCACCTGACCCGGGACGGGTAAAGCCCACCTGGTTTGATCCTGTACACTCCAGTGAAGGGATCACGGCACCGGCCACCTGATCAGTGGATCCGGAAATATGAAGCAGCGCGATTTTCTTGCTACCCCTGATGAAGCCTGCGGGCCCATTAAATGAGTAAATGTATTGCTGCCCTGCCATTAATGTATCTACAGGGTTTGCGCCTCCGTTCAAATAAATATAGGTTGAATCATAGAATGCGACT
>JBIICM010000087.1:0-10044 GCA_044238875.1 Flavobacteriales bacterium
CAAAGAGCTGAAGTACGAATATGGTATGGAGGGCTTTTGTGCAAAATCCATGGCGGCAACAGAAAGCGCCTTTAGATGGGTAATGGTGGCCTATAATCTGATGAGCCTGTTCAAGCAGAAAGTCATGTCAGGCAAAGCGTTCCCGTCCCTATCAACTGTAAAGTTCAAATGCATTGCATTAGGAAGTTACCTGGTAAAAAACGGCCGAAATACTATACTCAAGCTAGCAGTAAAGGATAAAAAAAGAGACTATATAGACCTGCTTTTTGTAAATCTTGAAATCTTAAAGCCCAAACCAGGCTGATTTCTAATGCATAATCCGGGTTAAACGCATTTATCCACGCTTGTTTTTTACAAATATTATCAGCCATCATTTATGCATGAGGCAAAGCTTTATTTTTGGGGAAGTTTTTTCTTCTTTGATCATGGCCTGTATTTTTTTTCAAAACCACCGGCTATTAAACCAATCATGAGCACTCAATAAAATTGTGAAATGACAGATGCAATTATTCCCTTGATCTCCCTAATTGCGCTTGAAGTAATTCTGGGGATTGACAACATTATATTTATTTCCATACTGGCTGATAAATTACCGCAGGAACAAAGAGGTAAACTCCGTTTTTGGGGTATTTCGCTGGCAATGATCATGAGACTTGGATTGCTGGCTTTTATCGCATGGATTTTAAAACTGGATCAAACCTTATTCAGGTTTGCTGAAATTGACTTTTCGGGTAAGGGTTTGGTTTTGATTTCGGGAGGTCTTTTTCTTATTTACAAGAGTACAAGAGAAATATATCATAAAACAGAAGCAGCTAAAACCGGATTGCCACCTGAAAATCAAAAAAGCAGCTTTGGCCGTCTTCTTTCTGAGGTTATTCTGCTTGACCTTGTATTTTCGGTTGATTCAATTATTACAGCTGTAGGCATGGTTCAACAGCTGTGGGTGATGTACACCGCTGTAATTGTTACGGTATTGATCATGCTTGTTGCCTCAAAACCAATCAGCTCATTTATCAGAAAACACCCTTCATTCAAAATTCTCGCGCTTTGCTTTTTGATGATGATTGGAGTGGCTTTACTGGCAGAAGGCTTTCATTTTGAAATCCCTAAAGGTTACATCTATTTTTCAATGGCATTCGCCTTTCTTGTTGATGTGATTCAAATGAGAACAGTGAAGGGAAAGGATTGAAACACGCTGATTTTTACCGGGATAAAACGAATGAGGCGGCAACAAACGGATTACTCATTTCAAGGCCTCTCAAAAAGGGGCTTGCAATAATTTTTACCCCGGTGATGGCTTAAGAAATTAAATAATGCGTATTTTTACCCTGTATTAAGGATGACAATCAATAAAGACCTTCCAGTAATGGCCATTGTGCAGGATAATCCCCTGCTGGCATCGGTGGTTGACCGTTTTGGGATTTCCTACTCAAAATGGACGCTTTCGCTCGAGCAGGCCTGCATGCAGGAACAGGTTGATATGGATCTGCTCATTGAAATGCTGCGGGTATTCGCTGATTACAACCATTTTCCGAAAGATGAATTGAACCGGCTGCCCCTGCAGTCAATCATTGAATACCTGATCAAGACCCATGTTTATTATATCAATTCGCGCCTGCCGCGTATTGAGCAGTTCATTGAATTGCTGGTTGACCATTACGGCAAATTCGACATGCACCTTTACCTGTTGAAAGATTATTTCAACGATTACAAACGCGATATGCTGGCGCATATCTGCATTGAGGAGCGTGAATTGTTTCCCTATGTGCTCAATCTGATCAAAACAGCTGATCAGCATCCGGGCCAGACTGAACTGTATAATTTGCTTGAAAAAAATTCCATCACCCGTTTTATCAATGAGCATTTTCATGTTGAAGATGAGTTGGGTGAAATCAGACGGCGATTAAATAATTACTCGGAGGCGAATAACCATAAGGTGCAGATTACCACACTCTTTTATGAGTTGCGTTTATTTGAAATTGATCTGCTTACACATGGTAAAGTGGAAGATGAAATTTTGGTGCCCCGGGCCCGTGAAATAGAAAGTCAGCTTAAGCGCAAGCTATTGCGCAAGGCCATGCTCAGTTAAATTCGGTTATGTTAAAAAAAGACGTTGAAAAAGCGCTGAATCAGCAAATTGCCACTGAAGCACATGCTTCATTTCTTTACCTGTCTCTTGCCTCATGGTGCGATATGAAGGGTTTTGATGGCGCAGCATCATTTATGTACAAGCATTCTGATGAGGAACGCATGCACATGTTAAAGTTATTTCATTACATCAACCATTCCGGTGGTTATGCACTCGCGCCGATGATTCAGCAACCGCGGTATGAATATGGCTCTCTGGCTGAAATATTCCGCACGGTGTATGAAAGTGAGATCAAAGTTACAGAGTCGGTGAATGAACTGGTTGAATTGTGCACGCGCGAGCGTGATTTTAGCACGCTTAATTTTATTCAATGGTATGTTGCCGAGCAGCATGAAGAGGAGGTGCTATTCCGGTCAATTATTGATAAAATTGATTTGGTAGGCGATGATGGCAAAGGTCTGTTCATGCTCGACCAGTATCTGAAAACGCTGAACAGTCAAAAAGATTCAGCGGAGGCAGATACAGCAGAAGCCTGATCCGACACCGCTAACTTTCCGGCCAAAGTATCCTGTTGTAGAACTCGCAAGGAATACGGCTGTAAAGTTGCAGTGCCTTCATCCAAAATACAGCCTCGTTGCTGATTTTATTGTCGCTGAAAACCACATATGGATAATCTTTCTTAAACAAACGCCGGTAGGCCGCTTCATCTTGAATGGCATGCAAGGCAATTGTTTTTCTTTTTCCTGCTGTAAGGCGCCATGGTTCATTAATTAGCGCATCTATCCCATAGGGCCTTCCGCTATTATCAATAATAACTACTCCATAAAAAGGGTCGAACATACACCATTGCCCGCCTGCCCATATTTCTGCCACACTATGCCTTGATACGGAATCTGCTCCGTAAAGGAAAATCAGGCGCGCATCAAGATTGTATGAGCGGGCCAGCCTGATCAGAATCATGGCCTGTTGATCACAGGAGCCGGTGCCTGAAGCAAGAATATGCACCCAGCCGGTATCCGGCACAGTTACACCGGGCGCAGGGTTTCGAAGATTTTGAGCCACCCATTTCCAAAGGCTTATGGCGAGTTGGGTTTCATCTGAGCTTCGAATCCTGCCTGACTTGTTGTACAGGAGCATTTGCTGACGAACCGTTTCAATGGTTTCATTACCGGCCCATCTGAAAATAAAAGGAAAAATGCCGATCAGAAAAATGCTGACCGGCACTGCAAGTAAAATAAGGCGGAATTTCCGCTTCAAGGCCCTAGCCGTTTCGCTTTATCTCCCGGCCTTTGCGCATAAGCTTCATTTCATCAACGATATGGCCAGCATCGGCATATTTATCAATGATGAAAAGTACATATCTGATGTCAACAGAAATTGTACGCTGAATATTTTTCTCAAAGAAAATATCGCCACTCATGGCTTCCCAGTTCCCGTCAAACGCACACCCGATCAGTTGCCCCTTACCATTAATTACCGGGCTGCCTGAATTTCCACCTGTAATGTCATTGGTTGAAATAAAGCAGGTTTTAAGTTCTTCTCCCGGTGCAGCATAAACGCCATAATTTTTTGAGCGGAAAAGATCTTTCAGTTTTTCCGGTACAATGAATTCAAAATTATTGGGATCCTCTTTTTCAATCACACCTTTGAGCGTTGTGTATTCTTCATAGAGCACACCATCGCGCGGAACATATTCTTTTACCTGACCATAGGTCAAACGCATGGTTGAATTGGCATTGGGATAGAAATTCTTCCCCGGAAGCATTTCACGAAGACCCGCAACAAAAAGACGGTTGCCTTTGTCGATGCGGCTTTCAATTTCAACTATTGAGGGTCTGAACTTGGTTAGGTAATGGCTTAGAAATATACTGCCAGTTTGAGAAGCCAGATCAGATTCAAGCACTTTGGCGGCAGGGGCCTCGAGAAACTTTAAAAATGCATCCTTGCTCGCAAAGATTGATGTTGAATATAATGCATCGGCAAATGATTCAATGCTGCCATTGTACCTGATTCTGATGGTATCATAAATGGGTGGATGCTGTTCTGCAGGAATGCCTGCAGCATACATTTTTAACATCGCGATAAATAATTTTTTATCGGTCGCCTGATTATAATCCTTGTAGAAGCTCTCTCCATCTGCTTTTAACGCAGAAATAGTCTGAAGCAATTGTTTGCGTTTAGCAGTATCAGCCAATAAGGATTTAAGTGATTCGAGCTGGTATGCAAAATATGGGATGGCTGCGCCTTGCAGAATGGCTTCATTCAGGTAAGTTTTGTGCAGTGTATATTTTCGGAGATCCATATAAGCTTTTTCTATTTCCGGTAGCGCATTGCCGTATTTGGCCTGTCTTTGCGGATCCTGACCCACCCAATTGCGGAACTGGTCTTCAAGGTCTTTTTTCTTTTGAACCACCTGATTGTTTTTCAGTTGCTGGGTCTGCCCGATAAAGTATTTCCAGTAGTTGGCTGTTTGAGCGTATGTAGAAGCATATTTGAGGCGGATTTCCTTGCTGGCATCCATATCTTCCTTCATTATTTCAAGCTTTTTCCCCCGGATATTCACAACTGCCTGATTGGAGAGGTCGAGCGCCATCTGCACGCCGTAGGAGGTAAGGTACCTGTCTGTTCTTCCGGGATACCCCATCACCATTGAAAAATCATTTTCCTTAACCCCGTCAAGAGAAATCGGAAGGAAGTGCCGTGGCTTGTAGGGAACATTTGAGGGTGAGTATTCAGCCGGTTTATTGTCAGGCCCTGCATAAACGCGTAAAAGACAAAAGTCACCGGTTTGTCTGGGCCACATCCAGTTGTCGGTATCTCCGCCGAACTTACCGATTGATTCAGGCGGGTTACCTACGAGTCTTACATCCTTAAATGTTTCATAAACAAACAGGTAAAATTCATTGCCACTGAAAAATGATTTTACGGCTGCATTGTAGTGATTACCTGAGGTACTCTCATTTTCAATGAGCTGGTTTACCTGCCTGATCTTAGCAGTACGTTCGCTTTCACTCATGCCGGCGTTCAACTCAGCCTGTACCCGGGCAGTAACATCTTCAATCCGGACAAGGAAGGATGCAGTTATGCCACCACTTGGCAGTTCATCCTGGCGTGTTTTGGCCCAAAACCCGTCAGCCAGGTAATCATGGTCAACTGAACTGTTGGTTTGAATGGCCTCGTAACCGCAATGGTGATTGGTAAGCAGTAGTCCTTCTCCGGAAATGGCCTCTGCCGAGCAGGAACCTCCGCTAAGCATTACGATGGCATCTTTAAGGCTTGAGCGGTTGATGTCATAAATTTCTTCTGCGCTAAGTTTACAGCCGAGCTTTTTCATGTCGGCATGATTCAGTCTTTTAACCAGCAGGGGCAGCCACATGCCTTCGTCGGCTCTTAGCTGGCTTACCAGCAAAACGGCACAAAGCAGGGCTATTGAAATGCGTTTCATAGATAAATTTTAAGTGGCAAAGAAAATCAGAATCTTTTCAATTAACAAGCGTTCGGGGCGCGACAGTTTATTTTATTGAAGGATACAGTTACCGAAGGATGTAATAGTCAGCAATGGGATTTCAGGTGCCTCAGTGCATCAGTGAAACTTTATTATCAGCGCCAATGATAAATTGTAATGTTTTTTTATCGTCAGGGTTATCGGAATCGACCTGCATCTCAAAGGTTTCGCCGAATTTCAGCCAGCGATACCTGATATGCTTTACATTTTCGAGCGTGGTGATCAGGGGATTTCCGACGGCTACTTTCCCGGCACTTTCAACCCGCTGACCTATATTGAAAATAGGGTATCCGCTTTTTTTATCCAGTTTCTGAATATAAACATATTCATCGGCTGTTTTGCCTAATGGGCCCCAACCCATTGGGTCAACCGGCTCGAAATCATAAAGTACAGCAGCAACACTACCATCTTTCAGCTTGAATATACTGTTTACAAAATCGCCCGGCTCATCATGCAGGAAGCGGTATTCCTTTGAACTGAGCGTTACTGAGTCACCTATCATAAAATAAATTTCATGCTGTTTAAAAGCGGACAAGTCTTCGTATTCTATATCAAGCCTACCCCATGTAACTTCCGCACCAGGTTCTGCAGAGCGGTATGTTATGCGGGAAGAAAAAAAATTATATTCAACCAGACCGGCATCCGACATCATTTCGGGCGCATAGATAATGGAGCCGTTTGAATAGTAATAGGGCTTCCAGGTACCTTCTGAACGAATGGCAGAAAGGCGCATGTTCATTTTTTTGATAACAGCTTCGGGAACGGTATTTAAGCGGATATTGAGTGGAAAAGGAAATTCTGCCTTGTTAAAGTAAAATGGACGGGCGTAGTAATTGTTTTTTGCACTACTCAGCCACTGCTTTACAGGTGCATTTTTCTTGTCGGCATCATGCACCTGCACGGCAAACCGGATCTCATTCATGGAAAAAGGCACGCCGAAAAGCAAACAGGAATTATGCAGCGCAATCCTTATTTTGTATCCCTCTTCGGTTGGCACAGCCTTGTATTTCAAATTTCCCGAAAGGTCATCAAAAGGGAAGAGCTGCTCCTCCAAATATTTGTATTTATCACGGTTAAGCTGAACCGGGGCGCGGTTATCAGCAAAACAGGCGAAGCTTGAAATTCCGTAAAATACATTTTCCTTTCTCAGCATATTTCCTGGTGGCACTGAGGTCTGAAGCCATTCGAGCGTTGACGGATTACGGATTTTACCCTCCGCCGGATAGTCGCCCAGTTTAAGAAAGCGCTCAAGATCAGCGTTGTCAGTTGATTCGATTGAATTTCTGAAGATGCGCGATTTTTCTCTGTCCCTTGCATCTGAAACTAGAAAATCACTGAAATCGCATTCATGAAATCCGAACCAGATTTCAACATGGTCGCTGGCAGGCGCATCCGTGCCCGACATCACCTTATCATCTTTAACGTTCAGTTCAAATATAACCGAGTCAGGAGTTATAAAACCCCTTAATGACGCTGAAAGATCCTTTTTCTTTGGCAGCTCTTTATCAGGTGCCGGAAAAAGTTCGTTCAGGCTGATGATCTGATGGGATTGTGCAAAAAGTGCCGGAATTTGAAAGAGAAAAAGACATAGTAGTAAGTAAAAAATTCTCATATTTTTCTAAAATTAGGTTAGTAAGCACGTTCATTCACTTTGTTATAGTAATTTATAAAAGCCCTGTTGACTACCCGGTTACCGCCCGGGGTTGGGTAATTGCCTGAAAAGTACCAGTCGCCTGTGTGGCCTGGAATGGCGCTGTGAAGGTTTCCGAGTTTCTGGAAAATAACTTGTACCTTAGTTTCAATTCCTTCGGGAGTGACAAGTTCTGCAATTTTTTCGGAAATTTCTTCGTCGCTGAAGGGCTCGTAAATGCGGGTAACCACATTGCGTATTTCCTCTTTGGCCAGACTGTCCTGAGCAATACACTGTTCATATACTTCATCTACCAGGAAGAGGGTATCGTGCCTGCGGTGCAGTTCAATGGCTGCCTGAAAAGCAATAAAGTCGCCCAGTTTGGCCATGTCAATGCCATAACAATCGGGATATCGGATTTGCGGCGCTGATGAAACTACAATGATTTTTTTGGGGTGAAGCCGGTCGAGCATTTTTAAAATGCTTTGTTTGAGCGTCGTGCCGCGAACAATCGAATCATCCATAATCACCAGGGTATCAATCTGGTTTCTTACGATTCCATAGGTTACATCATATACATGTGCCACCATTTCGTCGCGGTGAATATCATCTGTGATGAAGGTTCTGATTTTCACATCCTTAATGGCAATTTTTTCGGTGCGGATTTTTGTGCTCAGAATTTTATCAAGGTTTTCGCTGAGCGCTGCTCCGTCAAGGGTCCTTATCTGCCGTGCCTTCTCACCATCAAGCCAGCTGTTGAGGCCTTCGGTAAGACCGTAAAAAGCTGTTTCTGCCGTATTGGGAATGTATGAAAAAACGGTGTTTTCAAGGTCGTAATTTACGGCTTCAAGTACCTGGTCGGAAAGCATCCGGCCAAGCGCTTTTCTTTCAAGATAAATGTCTTTATCACTGCCTCTTGAAAAATAAATGCGTTCAAACGAGCAGCTCGTCCGCACCTTGGGCTCCCTGATAACCGGCAAGGTTACCTCACCGTTTTTTTTAATCACAAGCGCATGGCCGGGCTGGAGTTCCTGAATTTTCCCGATTTGTGTATTAAAAACAGTTTGTAAAACAGGGCGTTCAGATGCAGCTGCCACAAATTCATCGGTATGCAGAAAGAAGCAGGGCCTTATGCCATTGGGATCACGCATCACAAAAGCATCACCGTGGCCCAGCATGCCGGTAATCACATAACCGCCATCGAAACGCTTGGATGCCTGCCGCAGTATCTCCGCTACATCAATATTTTTGGCTATCAGTTTCGATATTTCGGCATTGGCATGTCCTTTACGTTTAAATTCCCTGAAGAGCCGCTCGTTTTCTACATCCAGAAAGTGACCGATCTTTTCAAGTACGGTTACCGTGTCGGCCATCTCCTTGGGATGTTGGCCCAGGTCTACCAGCTGTTGAAATTGTTCATCAACATTGGTCAGGTTGAAATTACCGGCAATCACCAGATTACGGCTCATCCAGTTGTTCTGCCTTAGGAAGGGATGACAGTTCTCAATGCTGTTTTTACCATAGGTGCCATAGCGCAGATGCCCCATCAGCAACTCACCAATAAATGGATGGTGCTCTTTCAGGTATTCAGTATCCTTGAATTTTTCAGGGTGGTCGCGTCGTATCTCCTCGTAATAGCTGTTGAGCTTTTCAAAAATATCTTTCAGCGGCTGCGCTGCGTTTGAGCGGTAGCGGCCTATATAACGTTTGCCGGGTTCAACATCAAACTTGATACAAGCCACACCGGCGCCATCCTGTCCGCGGTTATGCTGTTTCTCCATCAGCAGGTTGAGCTTGTTGAGCGCATACCTTGCTGAACCGTATTTTTGTCTGTAATAATCGAGAGGTTTGAGCAGGCGGATGAGCACGATGCCGCACTCATGTTTGATTTGTTCGCTCATTGTTGATTCCTGTCAAAATGCAAAGTTAATGCGAAATATTTTGCTGCTGCCAAACTTTCAGGGAATATAAATGAGCAGCCTGATTATCAATACAATTAGGTTGCAATCCTTCCGGCAGACAGCCAATTCCTCATCTGATTAGCGATTAGTAATACATTTGCGCCGGCAAAACCTGATAATCATGCATTTTACTCTTTTTAGCTAATTTGCAGGTGTACCCCCAGGAGCTGTAATACAACTTAAATTTCTATGCGCAATATAATTGTTTTGGGTGGCGGAATGGTCGGAAGTGCAATGGCCATTGACTTATCGTCATCTCATGAGGTAACATTGGCCGATATTAGTCAGTCAGCATTACAGAAGGCTAAGCTAAAATGCAGTAAACTTCAAACGATTCAGCTGGATGTTGCCCAGGCCGGAGGCCTTCAATCTGCCCTGCAACCTTTTGATCTTGTAATCTGCGCCGTTCCGGGCTTTATGGGCTTTAACACACTGAAAAGTATTATTGAGGCCGGAAAAAACTGTATTGATATTTCATTTTTCCCTGAAAATGCCTCCGCGCTGAATGAACTTGCTATTGAGAAAGGGGTTACCGCAATTGTTGATTGTGGTGTTGCGCCTGGCATGGATAACATCATCCTGGGATATTACAATGAGCTGCTTGAGATCTCCGATTTTGAATGTTTGGTGGGTGGCCTGCCAAAAGCAAGAAAATGGCCATTCAATTACAAGGCGCCATTTTCTCCGGTTGATGTAATTGAAGAATACACGCGGCCTGCAAGGTTTGTTGAGAACGGACATCTGGTGGTAAGAGATGCCCTCAGTGACCTTGAACATGTTGAATTTAAACAGGTGGGTACGCTTGAATCATTTAACAGTGACGGGCTGAGGTCTCTGATTGAAACCATGCCCCATATTC
>JBIICM010000241.1:0-2793 GCA_044238875.1 Flavobacteriales bacterium
ATACAAACGTCAGGGGCGCTGCTGTTGTAGCTGCCGAAGCCGCCCGCCGGGGAATTACCAGGATCATTAATTTTTCATCGGTAGCCGTTTACGGACAGGCAGGCAATCCGGGTCCGACTACTGAAAACACTATTCCTGATCCGGTAAGCCCCTATGGCAAATCAAAGCTTCAGGCAGAAAAGGTCTTCGAAAACTGGGTGAATGAAAAGTCAGGCTGTAAACTGGTCACAGTCAGATCAACCGTTGTGTTTGGTCCGTGGAATCTGGCCAACGTGCTAAGTCTGATCCGTATCATTCACAAAGGGCTGTATGTTCAGATTGGCCCGGGTAACAACATCAAGTCGCTGGCTTATGCTGGTAACATCGCAGATGCGGCCCTTTTCGCCCTTGAAAAGTCAACAGAACCCTATTGCCTGATCAATTATGCCGATGAGCCGCACCTGAGCAGCAGGGAAATTGCAGAAATGCAAGCCGGTATGCTGAACAGAAAAATCAACATTCGACTACCGCTGCGCTGGGGTATCCTGCTTGCCCGCCCTTTTGACCTGCTGATTGCCCTCACCGGCAAGAACCTCAGCATATCAACTTCAAGGGTCAGAAAGCTGCAAACCCAGACCTATCATTCAGGAGCAAAGATCAGAGCAATGGGCTTCAGACCTAAAACCAGCATTCGTGAGGGGATGCAACAGATGATCAACTGGTATCTTTCTGCCTTCAAAAAACACTAATTTCGCAGGAAATTATTCCGGTGCTTTCTTTTCTGAGTGCATTTGTCATTTGTCTGGTGCTCACCCCTTTTCTGATAAGGTTTGCTGCCCGTAAAAGGTTATTCGATATTCCTGATCAGCGCAAACTGCACGAAGAGGAAATACCCCGATTGGGAGGCGTGGCTATTGCGGGCGCTTTCATGATCAGTATTTTTTTAACAGCCCCTCCTGAAACCCTTTTTGAATATCGGTATTTCTTTGCCGGACTGCTCATTCTCTTTTTTGTGGGAGTATGGGATGATCTGCAGCCAGTAAAGCCATGGGTAAAGTTAACCGGTGAATTGATTCCGGTATTGATGCTATGTATTTCAGCACAGATTGATTTATCGGCCCTGCATCCGGCCCTTGCCAGGGGAATGCCCGCCGCCATGCTGCTCACCGGATTAATTGCTTTCTGGATGGTGAATGCGTTTAACCTGATTGATGGCATTAACGGACTTGCCGGAACAATCGGACTTATCTCAATGCTGGCTGCGGCCTTGCTGATTCCCGCCTCAGCGCCGCTGGCTTTTGCCATGGCCGGGGCTTTGTTGGCATTCTTATTTTACAACATCCGAAATCCGCAAATTTTCATGGGGGACTCCGGCTCTCTGATCATCGGTTATTGTGCGGTTTTCTTCATTACACTCGAGCCGCTGCCTTACCTGAAAACACCTGCATGGCTGTTGCTGCTGCCTTGCTTATCACTTCCGCTATTCGACATGGCAAGGGTTTTCCTGATTAGAATATTTCACCGAAAAAACCCTTTCATGGCCGACCGAAATCACCTGCATCATCTGTTACTCGAAACCGGCCTGTCGCACACAGGGGCAACCGGTATGCTTTCCGCACTCACTTTAATCAGCGCCCTGGTTAATTATATGCTGATCAATTACACAACATTCAGCAATTTACTGGTTGTGCTTTCAACATCGCTTATGCTGCTGTTTTTTACCGCGGGTTTATGGTTCAAGGTTAGAAAAATCAGGCAACACACCCCCCCTTCGCCCATAAAATCAGGGCAGTTGGTTTAATACCATGAAACAAAGATTCTCCGTCATATTCTGCTCAGTTGTTTTATTACTTCATTGGGCAATTGTATCAAAATCACAGGAATACAACCTTCCGGCCGACCGGATCCACTTTGATTACACAGAGAAACACCTGCATCAGCCCGGCACAAATCTGCATACCGCCTTTCGCCCTTTGCGGATCAGTGAACTAAAAAAGGTAACCGACCCCGATACCATCGCGGGGGTGAAAGACCCTGTTGGTCGTTTCGCACGCACATGGTTGGGAAAACGAATCTTCAGCGAACACTTCCTGAGTCTTGATTCGGGAACCTTTCAGTTGTATGCCGATCCGCTGTTTGCGCTTGATTTGGGCCGCGATTTTCTTGCTGCACGAAATACTTATACCAATTCGCGCGGGGTGCAGGTATTTGGAAATATCGGCAGGAAGTTTTCCTTTTACAGCTGTTTCTGGGAGAACCAGTCGCGCTTTGTTAACTATGTTGACAGTTTTGTAACCCGCCAGAATGTTGTGCCCGGCCAGGGGCGCGTAAAACCTTTTGGTGCAGGCGGATTCGATTACGCCTGGGCGGCAGGCTATATCTCCTATTCGCCTTCCCGGTTTTTTAATTTTCAGGCCGGAAATGATAAACAATTTATAGGCGATGGTTACCGTTCATTGTTGCTTTCTGACAATGCCTTTAACTATCCCTTTTTTAAGATTACCACCACCGTATGGAAACTACGGTACACAAATCTTTTCACGGCCTTTCAGAATGTTGGATCTGCAGCGAATAGCGGGTTAGGAGCCTATCAGAAAAAATACGCCAGTTTTCATCACCTGAGTCTGAATATCGGGAAGCGCTTCAACTTTGGTTTTTTTGAGGGCGTGATCTGGCAATCGGTAGATACCTCCGGCCAGCGGCGCAATTTCGATGTGAATTACCTGAATCCCGTAATTTTTTTCAGACCGCTGGAGTTTTCGCTTGGATCTCCTGACAATGTATTGCTGGGTCTGAACATGAAGTGGATCTTTA
>JBIICM010000088.1:0-10034 GCA_044238875.1 Flavobacteriales bacterium
TAAGGGCCGTTAAATGGCATGAATAACAGGCTTCCCAAAGCCGAACGTATCAGGGGAAAGCGTGTCATTGACAGCTTGTTTGCCTCAGGAAACCGTTTTAATGACTACCCCTTCAGGGTGGTCTGGTCGCTACAACCCCGCCAGTCAGGTGCTTTTTTTCGTTTTGGAATTGCTGTACCCAAAAAAACGGTCAGGAAGGCCCACCAGCGAAACAGGATAAAAAGACTGGTGCGGGAATCATTAAGGCTTTCAGTAGGCTGCTTGCGCGAAAGTTTAGCAGATTCAGGTCGTCAGCTTAACTTTTTTCTGCTTTGGTCAGGCGATATCAGCCCGATGAGCACCGACATCCGCCCTAAAATAATATTAATTTTGGCACGTTTAAAAGCTTTCAATGAAGCGTATCCCCCGTCTGATACTCACCGGAATGATCAGGTTTTATAAGCTGGTTATTTCACCGATTTTGCCAATGGCATGCCGGTTTACGCCAACCTGTTCAACCTATGCCATGGAAGCGATTTCCCGATACGGAGCATTGAAGGGAGGAAAAATGGCCATTAAGCGACTACTTCGCTGCCATCCCGCCGGTGGCAGCGGATATGATCCGGTGCCTTAAATAACGAATGATCAATATGACAAAAACAATAAGAAAAAAAACGCTCCTGATTGTCGGTTCATCCGTCACAGTTTTGTTTTCGCTGTTTGCATTTACCCAGCGGGATGACTTTTTCGAGATTTCAAAAAACCTCGACATCTTCGCCACTTTATACCGTGAGGTAAACCTCTATTATGTTGATGAGGTGCAGCCGGGTACATTAATGAAAGAAGGGATTGACGCTATGCTGGAATCCCTGGATCCCTATACCAACTTTATTTCAGAGGATGAGATAGAAGATGCCCGGTTTATGACCACCGGTCAGTATGGCGGTATTGGCGCCATGATCAGGATGCGCGACGAGCAGATTATGATTGCAGAGCCCTATGAGAATTCTCCGGCCCAAAAGGCTGATCTGAGAGCAGGCGACATCATTGTTGAAGTAGAAGGGAAAAGTACAAAAGGAAAAAACACCGGTGATGTTGTTAAAATTCTGAAAGGTCAGCCCAAAACCGATGTTAGAATAACCATTCGACGCGAAGGTGTTGCGAACCCCATAGAAAAAACCTTAACACGCGAAGAAATAAAAGTAAACAATGTACCCTATTTCGGGATGCTCAATGAGCACACCGGATACATCAGGCTCAGCGGTTTTACTGAGGATGCGGGCAGGGAGGTGAAAGATGCACTGGTAAGTCTGAAAGAGAATAAGGCATTAACAGGTGTGGTGCTTGACCTGAGAGGTAACCCCGGAGGTTTGCTCCGTGAGGCCATTAACATTGTAAATGTTTTTGTTGATAAAGGAATTGAAATTGTAAGCACCAAAGGAAAGCTGAAAGAGTGGGACAAGACCTACCGCTCATTAAACCCGCCCGTTGATCTCGATATTCCGCTGGCTGTGCTGGTGAACCGTTCATCGGCTTCCGCCTCTGAAATTGTCAGCGGCGCCCTTCAGGATCTCGACAGGGCTGTAATAATCGGCCAGCGTTCATTCGGAAAAGGTCTGGTGCAGACTTCGCGCCCGCTTAGCTACAATACCCAACTGAAGATTACCACCTCGAAATATTATATTCCGAGTGGCCGGTGCATTCAGGCCAAAGATTATTCAAACCGTAATGAGGATGGCAGTGTTGGCAGCATTCCCGATTCGCTGATCAGGGAATTTAAAACCAAAAATGGCAGAAAAGTTTATGACGGCGGGGGTATCAATCCTGATGTAGGTCTTCAGGCACCTGAGTATGCGCCCATTACCAGGAGTCTTGCCGAAAACAATATCATTTTTGATTTTGCCACCCGCTATTGCAATGCGAATGCAAAGCCGGGCGACCTGCGCAATTTCAGGATTGACGATAAGCTTTTCAATGAATTTGTTGCCTTTTCTTCAACGAAGGAATATACTTATGAAACTGAAAGTGAACAGCTGCTGCGAAAACTTAAGGAAGCCGCTGAGAAGGAAAACTATTTCAGTTCATTTGAAACAGAATACAAAAACCTGAAAGAAAAAATGATGCATGACAAGCACCATGATCTGGAGAAAGCCAGAGATGAGATTTGCCGGATACTCGGTGCTGAAATAGCCAGCAGGTATCAATATCAGCGTGGGCGCATCGAGCAATCATTCGCATTTGATCAGGAAATACAGCGCGCCATCGCAATTCTTAACGACAAGGCGTTTTACCAGGATGTGCTAAACGGTAAATACGTTGAGGAGATTAAGAAAAAGGGTAAATGATCTGATTCCCGCCTTTTCATGGGGGCTTGCCAGACAGTATTGTTTTTGGCTGAGTTTTTTTGCCCTTATGCGCCTGGTTTTTCTGGGTTATAACATAGAGGAGCTGAGTGGTCTGCCATGGATTGAAATAACGATGGCTTTTCTCAACGGGCTTAAGGTGGATCTGCCCATGGCTGCGTACTGCATGCTCATTCCGCTAATCATGAGTGGTATAGCTAGTATTACCGACAAAGCATGGCCATCGAGGCTCAATTATTTTATTCAGGCTTTGCTTATTTCCCTATTCAGTCTGCTCACCATTGCTGAACTTCCCATTTACGATGAATGGGGTCATAAACTCACCTACAAGGCACTGTGGTTTCTTCAGCATCCGGCTGAAGTTTATCAAACGGCCAGTATTCAGCAGTTCTGGGGTGGTTTGTTGGCGGTTGTTCTAATGACCTGGCTTGGTATTCGGTTACGTAAACTTATGGTTTCAGCAGAGGGTGGTTCATTGAAAGTGCATGGCGTGCTGAAAATTTTCAACTGGCTTTTATGGGCGGGTATTACCCTTACCGCCATGCGGGGCGGATACGCGCCAATACCTGTGCAGGTGAGTGACGCCTACTATTCACGGCACAATATTCTCAATGCAGCGGCTGCCAATTCAGGTTTTCACCTGATGAGCAATATCCTGCAAAATATGGAAGCCCGGAAGCCATATCGTTTTATGCCGCCTGAAGAAGCTGATCAGATTGTAAGCAGCCTTTATCAGACAGAGAAGGATACAACCATCCTCTTTTTAAAGTCAAAAAGGCCCAACGTGATTCTATTTGTGCTCGAAGGCTGGTCATCAGATGTGGTTGCCCCACTAGGCGGTTATGAGGGCATAGCCCCACATTTCAGTCGTCTTGTTTCAGCGGGTATTTCGTTTGACAGCTGTTATGCAAGCGGCAACCTGAGTGATCAGGGAATGGGCGCGGTATTCAGTGCTTTTCCGGCACAACCCCGAACCTCTGTTATCACGCTGCCCAACAAATATGTGCACCTGCCGTGCATCAATACTAATTTTCTAAAGTTGGGATATCAGACTTCCTTTATGTTCGGTGGTCAGCTCAGTTACGGCAATATACGCTCCTATATGTACTTCAACCGTTTCCATGAGATTGTTGAGGAAAGTGATTTCGACGAATCGGTTTACAGAGGCAGGCTTGGCGTACATGATGGAGACTTGTTCAAACGGCAACTGAATGCGCTAAGGGCGAAAAAAGCGCCCTTTTTTGCCGCACTGTTTACCCTAAGTACCCATGGGCCTTATGATCACCCGGGTAGGAGGCCGCTTACCTGGGGCGGTAAGGAAAAAGATTACATCAATTCTGTTCATTATGCCGACAGCTGTCTGAATGATTTTATGACCAAGGCTAAAAATGAGCCCTGGTTTGATAACACCCTTTTTGTCTTTATTGCTGATCATCATCACAATACGCCAAAGGGTTATTCATATTATCACCCTGAATACCGTCGTATCCCGATGGTGTTTTACGGGCCGGTGATCAAGGAAACATTCAGGGGCATGAAAGACAAACAGGTGTGCTCACAGCTCGATCTTGCCGCAACCCTGATGGGACAGCTGCAACAACCTGCCCATGAATTTACCTGGAGCCGCAATCTTTTCAATCCCTACGGAAAACAATTTGCGTTTTATTCCTTCGACGAAGGATTTGGCTGGATAAGGCCTGAAGGGCGCTTGGTGTGGTTTGCCGGTGAACGGAAGGAGGCTGAACGATACCTCGACAAGCGGGATGCTGCCAGACTGCTGAAAGAAGGCAAAGCCTATCTTCAAAGAGTGACAGAAGCTTTTTGGCAGTATTAAACCTTTATTATTGAAACATTGCAGCGCGCTTGAGCTGCATGTGATCAACCTCATTAATGGCCATCACCGGAATCTGCGCCTCATTGCCAATGATCTTTTGCTCATCGGGCCCGGCAATATAATCACCAAGATCAAGGTCGGGGTCTGTCATAATCATTATCAGGTCGGCATCGAGTGCTGCGGCATATCTCACGGTTTCTTTCGGAAAGTTATCGCCCTTATTGACTTTTTTGACGGTAAATTTACATCCCCTTTCAGAAAGGTAGTTTTCAGCATAATTGATGTTGTTGTTCAGCGCCCTTGCAGCAAATTCATCTGATTCATGATCAGCAAGCAGATGCAGGGTTGAGTCGAACTTTTTTCCGATTTCAACGGCCCAGGCCAGTTTTTGTTTGGTCTCACGTGAAAAATCTACCGGTAGTACAATATGCTTGTATCCATGCTGGCGGATACGTTTTTCCTGCACAATTAAGAAGGGTCTGTTGGCATTGGTAATAACCCGAAGCGCACGGCTGCCAATGATCCGCTGTATACCCCTAACGCCATGCGTACCCATCACAACAAGCGATGAATTGATCTCTTCAGCTACCTCGCCAATGGTATCAAAGATGTTTCCCCGACGTGTCAGGCAAGTTATTTTGATCTGCTCGCCTGCATTGATCCGGTTGGCTACTTCGGTGAGGTGAGCAAGATCTTTTGCTTCCTGATCTTCCATTTTTTTATCGGAACTAAAGAGGTTGGCTTCCACCACATGCAGCAAGGTTATTTCTTTATTAAAAAGGCGGGCAAGATAACAGGCATGGTTAATAGCTGTTTCTGACACGGCCGTAAAATCAGTCGGTACTAAAATATTCTTAGTATCAAAAGGACCTTGAGGTGCTGTTTTTTTCATACGATGACCGGAAGTTTAGCGCAGGTCAAAAGTATAAAAACGGCAGGAATCTGCAAATTCAGTCAGACCCGCTAAATTGAAGTGGAGAAATCTCGTTTTAACGTTTTCCGGGGCATGAACCGCAGCGTTTGCCCTTTCTGTATTTTCTGCAACATTTTTTCTTCATGCGGTGAAAAATGCAGTGCTGCTGCACCATCTTACCAGCTCCCAGAAACCCCGGCAGGGCTTCCATGGGAATAGTATGCTGCTCCGCATCTTCTTCAAAAACATCCATGTCTGAATATTGAAGTTGCGAATGTATTTAATTATTTAGAATGATTCTTAAAAGGGGCGTTAATTTATACAACTGCCCATTTTTTTACTAAATCAGTGGGTCGGTTAAACCGGAATTGTCAACCTAGGTATGGTTCAGTACTACTTATGAATCCGATCAATCAAAACTAATTCTGATATCACCTTCCGCAGGGATTGTTTGCAGAGGACCCGTGGTGTTTTTTCGAGCGAACAGCGCCTGACGTTTATCTGCTAATCTTTGCAGATGCGCTCTTTCAGCATTTACCATTAGAAAACCTTCCGGTTTGAAATGGTGAACAATTTCTTCATCATCAAGAAATGATTCATCAATAATGGCTTCAAATCTGCGGAACAATTCGTTCAGCCGTTTTAGTTCAAGTACCTGTTCGCTGGTTAACGACATGTCAGACAATTTTAAATACCATGGATGTAATTCCTGAACAAACATCAATGGTATTGATTTAAAACAAAGTTATAGTTCGCCGCAGCCATACAGACTGCCGATTTTACTACTTATCAACACGAATACTCACATTGATACTTTGCAGGGGCTTTCCGTCGAAGTAATCTCTTCCAAGCCGGCTGAATGAAAGCTCGAATAACTGATGGAGCTGCGCTTTGTAATCGCCTTGCAGTTCATCATGCAGTTTAAGCATCAGCGTATCGGATTTCCGCAAGGCTCTGAAAATCATGCGCGAAGCAACTGCACTGCTGAGTTCATTTTTCAACACCTGATGAAATTGCTCAACCTGATGCAGCAGCAGTTCTAGTTCACCCTGCTTGCTTCCCGTAAAGCGGGCATAACGCGTAATAATACGGTTACTGCGCCGGAGCTGTTTTGCCAACAGATAACGGCTGGGAGCCGGACTGTTTAGTATATCACTGATCGCAGGCTTCAGCGTTTCAGCATAATACAAGGGATCTTCCGCATCCCTTAAAAGATAGGCAAGTAGTTCCTTGTTTTCATGCTTTAGCCGTGCCAAACGCAGGCAAATCCTAATTAAATCGGGGGCCGACAGTTGCTCCAGCTCGCGTTTTAATTCAGTGACTGTTGCCATTTCAAAAAATACAGGCCGTTTGCAATGCAGCGTTAGTTTTTCATAAACCGGTGAACACTCCTGCCTTCGGAGGAATTGAATTCGATAAAGTATATGCCGGCCGGCAATGCTGAAACACCAATCTGATATTCAAATGGCTGTACGTTGAGGTTCAGCACTTTTGATAAAATGCTTTGTCCGGCCAGATTACGGATAAACATTGTGCAATTACCCTTTGTGTAAATTTCACCTGTCAGGTGCAGGTTTTCGGCATTTTGCCAGCAGCGTATATTGGTGCGTAGTGTTCCTGTTGCACCAGTGCTGGCAAATTTTCCAACGATTACATCTTTATCTATAGTGTCGCTGCCACAGCTGTTCGAAACAATAAGCCTTACCGGATAGGTATTATCGAAAGGAAATTCAAACGTAGGGTTTTGCTGGCTGCTGCTGCCATTTTGCTGGAAATACCAATTCCAGCCTGTGGCATGAAGTGACTGATCGCTAAACTGCACGTTATACCCCTGCTTTTGCTCATAGGAAAATGAAGCAACAGGCTGTGGATTAGCGGTAACAACAACAGGTTTGGATTTGAGTAAACAACCCTGCGCAGTGGCGGCAGAAGCCTGATAGCTGCCAGATTTGTTAACAGCCAATGTATTACCGCCGGGCTGATTATTCCAGGTATAACCGGAATAACCCGGCTCAGCAGTGAGCAGTTGACTCTTTCCTTCACAAAAAGTAAGAGGGCCTGCAGGCTGCACGCTTAAAACCGAGTCGGCAGCGCCTATTGTGACTGAATAGCTGGTGGTATTTGCCTGCAAATCGGTAATTTCTGCGGTGTAGGTTCCTGCGCATAGATTGCTGATGCTCAGTCCGCTGCGGTTTCCGGGCTGCCAGTTAACGGTATAGGGAGGCGTGCCGCCCTGTACCTGCAAATCAACCTTGCCTTTGCAGCTATTTGCGCAGGTTTTTTCTGATTCGGCAGAAACCAGCAAACGGCCGGCGCATAGATTTGTTTCCTGACCGCCTGTGGAGGTGGTTCCACCTGATGCTGCCGTAAAGTTGGCGGTTCCGGTGGTTCCCAGACCGGTCAGCCCGCCGCCGCTACCCATACTCTTACCGCCCTGCCGCTGCGGTAAGCAGGTGTTGCCGGCCTCATCAATACTGAAAATGCTAAGTTGATCATCAGCAGGGCCTGATGCTTTTGAGGTATAACCGGCCACAACAAATCCGCCCCCGAATGCCTCAACAATGGCCTGCCCGTTTTCCATGGTTTCTTCACCCACTACTTTCGACCATTCAGGCACACCGGAGGCATTTACTTTTAGAATAAAATATTCTGTGCCTTTCTGCACATTGGTGGCAAAGTCTTTCCTGAAAGCATAAGAATGCCCGCAAACAGCGTAACCACCATCTTTCGTCGCAATTACTTCCCTGAGGTAATCAGTTCCGTCGGCGCTGATGCCGGCGACGGTACCGCCACCAAAAAACCTCGACCAGGTATTATTGCCCTGTGCATCAAATTTCGACAGGTAATAATGCCAGTTGATACCTCCCGGAGCGTTGCATTCAACCCAGCCATTTTCGCAGGGCAAGGCTGCTTCTGCACCTACCAGAAAGCCACCATCGGCAGTAGCAATTACTGATTTTGCATAGTCATTAAAGTTACTGTTCGCATAGGGCTGGCTGATAATTTTTGTGGATAAGGCATTTCCGCTTGCATCAAACCTTGCCAGAAACAGTTCATTGGTATATTGAGATGAAGCCGGCATAGCCGCTGATCCGAAAAGTATAAAATCTCCGTTTTTCAATTCAGCTACCGCGTAACCAATATCTGTATAGTTTGCAAAACCGGCGCTGTTGCCATCAACCAGCTTGCTCCATTGTTGCTCGCCCTGTGCATTGAGTTTGAGGAGAAACATATCCTGACCTTTTGCGGGAGATGATGCACTGATTCCGGCCAGCGCAAATCCGCCATCAGCGGTGGCTGTGATTTTCCACGCCCTGTCTTCTCCAGCTCCTCCAAAGGTTTTGGTCCATAATACACTGCCTGAGCTGTCAACCTTCAGCACGTAAATATCGTCTTGTCCGGCACCAAATGAGGTGGTAGAACCTGCAATCACTACTGAGCCGCCATCAGCCTTTACCATTGACCGGGCTATATCGTTTCCGGTTCCGCCAATTGTTTTGGTCCAGATAAGTTTTCCTGCCTTGTTAAACCTGACTACATAAACATCCCCTGCACCAGCACCAAATGAATTTGTTTGACCGGCCACAACAAATGAACTGTCGGCCAGTTGAACGATAGCATGACCGTATTCACCTCCGGGGCCACCAACAGTTCGGGCAAAAGGTGTTTGAGCGACTGATAAACCGTAAGTGCCTGCGAACATTAAAAGCAGTATTGCACGCATGCCATTAATTACGGGCAAAGCAAATGTTTTGAGTTTATTCATAACGAATTTTGTAAACAACAAATGTATTCGCTTTAACTCAGCTTTTGATCAAAGTTCGATAAATGGCCCCGGCATCAGTTTGTTGCTAAATGGCACATTATGAGCGCATATTTGCAAAAGCGAAGGTTGATCCGGGTAATTGTGATAAAATTTATCCTGTTAATCCAGCCTTTTCTGGAGACCATGAAAACAGTCAGAATTAATTACAAAAACTGGTATTTCTCGGAGTATGTTAAAGGTAGTTTAGGCCCCTGTCAAGGATTAAATCTATAACTATTCCTCTTTAAGAATTTTAAGCTGATCATTCAAGCCTGCAATTTCATGTTTGGCCTTGTCAATCTTTTTATTGATTTCGAGTTTCAGCTCATCTGCAGCTTTTGAACGGCCAAGAAAGCCGATGTTGTTTTCCCAGGTTTGTATCTCTGCCTGAATTTTCCGGATTTTTTCCTGCAAGCCCTGCCGCTGATGGAAGAGTTTGTCCTTTCCTCCGGGTTGCTGTTTGATGTTGCTGACCTGCGCCCTGAAAAGCTGTCGGCGCGTGTCGGCATTTTCGGCTTTTAGCCGGGTGAATTGCTTGTCAATGGCAGATCGGTAGTCTTTTTGCAGTTTATCTTTTTCTTTTACCGGCACGTGACCAATTTCAAGCCATTCGGCCTGAAAGGCTTTTAATGCCTCAAAGTTATTCTGCGTATCGTCGCCCTGCTCAAATTGCTGAATACGATCAACCAGCTCACGCTTGCGCTGCAGGTTTTCTTCCTGACTTTGGTTGACATCTGAAAAATAAGATTTCCGGTGGTTATAAAACGCATCACAGGCCGTGCGGAAACGTTGCCATAGTTTCTCGGTATACTTTTTTGAAACCGGCCCTGTTTTTTTCCATTGTTCCTGTAATTCCTTCATGCGCTCTCCTGCTTTTTTCCAGTCGGTACTTTCTTTCAGGGCTTCAGCTTCCATGCAGAGGTCAACCTTTAGCTTATAGTGGTGAGCCTGAGATTCACGCAGGTTTTTGTAGAATTCTTCTTTTGCCTGATAAAAACCGTCGCGCAATTGCTTGAAGCGCTTCCAGGTTTGATCGTTATCTTTTTTTCCAGCAAATCCGGTTTTCTTCCACTCTTCGAGCAGCGCATTCATTTTTTCTGAAGCATCCTGCCAGCCAGGGTGCGATGGGTAGGGAAGACC